>CAZUAH010000485.1:0-10709 GCA_964617665.1 uncultured Pirellulaceae bacterium | reverse complement strand
AGATTGTACAGGGGACTTTCACCCCACAAGTTCACGCCCATGTCGGGCGTACTCGATGAACGGGCACCACATGGTCCTGGAGAATAGCGGCGGCCCGATCGTGCTGTGAAGATACACGCATCCGTCGGGGAACAACTCTCGCGTCCGGCGCATGACGCGATAGGACTCGATCCAATCGTCGTACCACAGCCCGTCGTAGTACACACCGCCGAAGCCGAATTGCTGCTTCTGTTCGGCAAGTTGCTCCATGAATGCACCCACGTCGCGCACGTGGAAGTACCACGGACTCATGTAGGGCAGGACGACCATGCCCAGACGGTCGCACGTGGCGATGCACCGCCGAGAGTCCGCCGCGTCGCGGTGTTCATAGGGACCGCACCATCCGCGTGGTCCTTGCCACATGGCACTGGCGTGCAAACACATGTGCGTGACATAACGACTCCATTTGGCCAGAACTTCATCCGGCGGGCACGCGCCGCCTGTGTGGCAAAGTCGCCACGCAAACGACTTCTCCCAGTCGTACGGGCGCGACGGAAAGATCGAGACGCCCAGCCGCACGCCTGCCCCGATTGTGTGCGTGCTGATCCAGTTTGCCTTACTTAGATCGGGTGGCGGCACGGATTCGGCCATTTGCCCGCCCGAACCGGGAATGACGTGCGGATAAACGCCCACGCCGCCTTGGTCATCCGTGGCCACCACATGACCTTTTTCGTATCGGGCCCACTTGCCCGCGATCGGGCTTTCGCAGATCACGGGCTGCGAGTCGGCCGCCGCGATCACGATGAGTGAATCGCACTGGATGCCCAGATCAAGTTTGCCGGTGGAGAGTACGCAGACTTCGTCGTCATGGCGCACCACGCGCAATCCGGCAAGGCCTTCGGGGAATCGGATATTGACGACCGGCCGCTCGATGCCGAGGCGTTGAGTTCCCTCTATCCGCCCGGCTATTGGGTCGACAACGTAGTCGGCACCAGTCGTTTGAACGTAGACGGTGTCGTCGCGCTCTTCCACCTTTTCTACATGCATGTCCAGCGAGCCCGGACCGCCGTCGAACGTCACAGCGGCGCCCTCGCCGATCGGGGGCAAGGGTTTTGGCGGCCACTCAAAGAGTCGACACTCGTCGTACCAGACCGTGCCCTGCATGTCGCGGTGGATCAGATAGACCTGCATCGTCGCCGCGGTCGATGGTGTGGTAAACGAGACCTCATATGGCTGCCAATCTCGCGTGGCCGGTTCGAGCTGAACCGCTCGCTTGTATCCGACGCTCGTACCCTCGGCGTTGATTAGACGTACGCTCGGTTGCGCCACTCCTGCAGTGTGGGCAGTCTTCACCAATACCTTGAACGTATAGGTGCGATTAGGCTTGGCGGGGATGTGATCGGACGAGACGAAGTAGAAACCCGGATACCTTTCATTCTCCGGCGTAACGACCCGCAGGCACGGTGTCTGATTAGCTCCATTGGGATCTATCGTGATCGCTTTGCCGCGCGCGTTCCATCCGCGGCCATCGGGATCGTCGAACCCAGGATTGGACAGCAGGTTCGGAGGTCCGTCGGCTGCCTGGACACACGACGCCCAAAATACCAGCACGATCCATTTGGCGGTGCATCTCATATTTCTCTTCCACGGCCCTTAACTCAAGACGTGGGAACCCGATGCGTTTCCGTTAGCCTGCAGTCGAGCCAGTTTTAAACTTCAAATGACCAACCAGGTTGATGTCCGATGCGAGCAAATCCGCGGTCGTGCATTCTTCGAGGTAGCGATAACTGAGGTTGGCAAAAAACGGCTGTATGCCTATCTGTTCCATGAATTCTCCCAAGACCTCCTCGGCAAACACGGCTTGCTTTCCAAGTACTTCAAGGACAGCGCTATCCGCCCTATCGGGAGGTAAAATGGGACGGAGTTTCTTGATGTGAGAAATCAATTCTGATTCGGGTGCGGACCGACTGCCAAACGATGGCATCATACCCGACATCAGATCGCCCATGACTCGCTGGGATTCGGCCTGAATCCACTGGCCAAATCGTTGCATCTCGTCTTGCGTTGCCCTGCCTTGCTGTATCCGCTGTTGCATATCGCGGATGTCGGCGGGCATTTCGTCTTCCATTTGTTTCTGGAAGTCGCGCATGCGATTTTCCAGTTCGCCGCCCAATAGCATCTGAGTCAACTCGGGCGAGGTCTCGTCCATCTCGTATTCGTCCGCGAGGCCGCCAGAAGAATCGAATGCATCAATCTGCGAACCATAGCCAAAAAGCACATAGTGCCAAGCATCGCTGTCGTTGACCAGGAACTGGATGGTATGGGTCTCGAGTCGTCGCGACAGGTCAGAGGCAAGGGAAGCGGACTCCATCAAATCGGAATCGAGCACACCAACCCATCCGTTGTAAGGTTCACTGATATGCAGTGCGCGCAGTGGTGACGCCATACCCCACGTCGCTTCTTCGTCCGGCTGTTCGTCAGTTGGGTCGTATCCCGCGTCTCGCATCGCGTTCGCGACCGAGGCAACAACCTCATTCGCGTCGTCGCACTTCACATGCACGCTATTGGCAAAACTTCCCATGACTGGCGTCTCCCTGCGTGGATACGTGCCGTCCGGTCGCGATAGCCACGGCATCAGCCTCTTGTAGTGGCTCACGTGCTTAGGACCATCGGTCTCATCTGCGTCGAGGGATCGCGATTGTAACGGCGTAGTCGGCACCGCCGTTTGGCGAGTCGCTGAGATACAGGTCGAATCCGTCCGGCGTGTGTTCCAGTGCGATGACGTCGCGCCCTTTGCGTTTGACGATCCAGGCCCTGCTCAAATCCAATCGGTCGCCGAAATCACTCCAGGGAACGGGAGTTCGATCGAGCTTTGTCCAAGGCTCGCCGTCGAACAGGACGTGATTGGGACGTCGCCAGTGCTTGTGTACGTATCGCACGCTCTTGCGCGTGAAAATGATCCGGCCGCTGCCATCGACTCTGGCTGAGATGTGCAGCAGCTTCGGCTGTGCCGCGACTGCATCGTCGAATGCCTCTACGACGCCGGGTGAATCCGAAGTCTTACCGCGTTTGTCGGGAACAACGTCGGCCACGACCGTCGCAGTGGCAAAAAGCAAGAACAGAATTGTCTCGAGGCATGTCTTCATTTTGTGTCCTCCTGGGCAGTGTGAGAGATTGAGTTGCGTTCGAGTCAAAAAGCGTACTGACCGATGCGAAATGGCTGAGACCATCATACCATGTTTCTATCGTCGTCGCACTTCAATCGGTTGTGGTCGTCGCACGTCAATTCGACTGACCGGTCCGGCCTCGCGCATCCGTCGCCGTTAAGCCTTGTCCAAGAAATCAGCACCAAATCTCAAAACCCGCGCAAGATGGCTCTGCATACCGTGTAACTAACACTGAACGCACACACGGAAGCAAAACAAGTGGCAAGGAAATGAGGCCACACACACCTTAGCAACGCCTTTCGTCGATACGGCAAAACGACGAAACCATATTTCCCACCCCCATATTCCCTGAGAATTGTGAAAGGAAGAATCATGAAAAGCGCTCTACTCAAGTCCCTGGTTGCAGTTTCGGTCGTTGCCTTCCTGTTCGGAGCTTCGGCTACGGCAAACGCCTTCGACGATCCCTTTGCCGAGAGAGGCACGGAGTACTTCTACGGCGAGGGAGCGTCGGAGCACGCAGCGGAAAGAGCCGCCAACGACGCGGCCAGCGAGTGGTTCACCAATAACCCGCACTGTGAACGCGAGAAGACCGCGATCATCTACAACAAATGGGATTCAAGGCTGAAAGCCTACGTCTGCAAGATCCAGGTCGACTACATCTGGCACCAGCCACCAACGCCATGAACCGGCACCGAAGTCGACCTGAGCCCCGAGGGTAACCTCGGGGCTTTTTCATTGGTTCTTCGTGTAGTCCTGGGTAAATGCGTGTATCGGAGCCTCGACCCAGTGTTCATGGCAGTAGCTGGCAGTCCACAGTTGCCAAAATCGTCTCGCCAACAGCATGCCGCCGCGTTCTGGCTGATCCTGCGGGGCGTTTCAACGGTTGTTGCCGGACAAGGCGTCATGGAAGAGTTGCTGGATCCATATGGCATCCTTGTCTTTCAGCCGCCGGTGGCCTTCAGGACGGCGCTGCCAGTGCCGGATCGGCTGTGTTCATCATTATGGCGGATGGCCGGGAATGCTATCGTTCGCTGCTGCTCTCTGGATCGAGAACGGCCGACATCCTGGTCGACGTGACTAATGTGGATACTCTGGAATTGCTAACCGAGTCGGGCAAGGAAGGAAACGCCTGCTGCTGGTCCATC
The DNA here is from genome assembly GCA_964617665.1 of uncultured Pirellulaceae bacterium. Lineage (GTDB taxonomy): Bacteria > Planctomycetota > Planctomycetia > Pirellulales > Pirellulaceae > JADHUC01. Next base: position 6,418 of record CAZUAH010000485.1, on the reverse strand, counting down.
TGGGGCAAAACCAAAGTCAAGCGGTAAACAAGACGGCGACGATCCTGCGTGGTTCCCCGGGTAACCAACGAGCGTTGTAGTCCATTCCGGGGCAAGTGAGTCGGGTGTCGGCCAGTCCGTTTAGACCGCTATTTTTTTCTACGGTATGATACGTCTGGCGGCGCCTATCGAATCTCTTGTCACTTGACTGCGAACTCGGCACAGCGCCGTGATCGCCGGGATGGTGTTGGACGATCACAATCGAGGAGCAAGGTATGTCTGTCGATGATTTGGAACTTACCGACGTTACCTTGGATACGGTGGATCGGGATGGCTTCTTCTGTTACATGAGCAAGCGAAAGTCCGAGGGGTACCAACGCAAACTCGCGTGGGTCAGGCAGCGACTGGCCGAAGGGATGCGGATCAAGATCATCCGGCGGGGCAAACGAGGTTTTATCGAGTACATCCCTGGCGAGTATGCTTGGCGCGCGGTGAACAAGGTCAAGGGGTACATGATGATCCATTGCCTATGAATTGTCGGCAAGAAGAACCAACGTCAAGGACACGGCAGCTATTTACTGGATCAGTGCATCCGAGACGCTCGGCAGGCGGGGACGCGCGGCGTGGCAATGGTGACCAGTTCGGGCGTTTGGCTTGCGGACAAGGACCTTCTGCTGAAACACGGCTTCGAGATCGTTGACCGAGTGCCGCCCCATTTCAGCCTGTTGGTCAAACGGTTCGATTCCAGCACGCCACTGCCAACGTTCCCCAAGAACTGGACCCGGCGTTGCCAGCAGTACCCCAGCGGTCTGACGGTCTTTCGCACGGACCAATGTCCGTACATCGTCGACGCGACCAACATGCTGCTCGAAGGTGCGACGGCGCTGGGCATCGGCAGCCGTGTGGTCGAGCTAACTCGGGCCCAAGAGGTCCGCAAGCAGTCGCCAACGCCTTACGGAGTGTTCGGCGTCGTGTACGAAGGTAAGCTACTGAGCTACCACTACCTCCTGAAGAAAGACCTCCCCCAGCGCATCGCCGAGTTATCGAGTTGAGTTGGAGCGGACGATACTGGGGTAGGGAAACCTGTCTCCGAAAGGTCGGACGGCGGCCTTCACGGAAACCAGTCCTCAGTCTGCAGCCACTGGCGTCCCCAGGCAGAACAGATGATCTTCCCCGCGAATGAAGATATGATTCAACACCGGCACAGGCGAGGCGATGACCGACTCGTCCATGTCGTTTTCCGCTAGTAGTTGGAAACGACCGTTCGTTACCGAAGCCACGAAGACGACGCCGTCCTCGCGGGGTGCGTAAAGGTTGCCGCCAGCGATCGTCGGCGATGCGTAGAAGGAGGCTCGGCCTTTGGGAAAAGCATCGCTCCAAATCGTCCGGCCGGTGGCGGGATCGATACATTCGACCTCTCCGCGATCGCGGACCAGATACACGCGACCCTCGCATACCGCTGGTGTCGGTACAAACGCACCAACGTCGTCGCGGGACCAAACGCGATTCGACGTGGTTACGTCGCCGCGGCCGTCAAGCCGAATTCCATGGAGTCTCGGCTTGCCTCGATCGTTGCGCCCAAAACAAACCACGGCCGTCTCGCCAACGATTACCGGCGTCACGATTGCTGGCCACAGTTTGTTGGAATCTGGGTTGAAGTTGCCACACGACCAATAGGCCTTTCCGTCCGTCGCGTCGTGAATGGTAAGATGCTGCGTGCCCCAGACCAGCACGGCCTCCTTGCCGTCATGCTGAACCACAAGCGGCGTGGTGTAACACTGATCGGCTTCCACAGGAACGGAGTAGTTACGGGCGACTTTCCATGCCAAATCTCCGGTGGCCTTGTCAAAGGCGGCGATCCACGAATCGCCAGCGTGCATACGGGCCATAACGACATACTTCTCTGTCAGCACCGGAGAAGTGCCATGGTCCCAGAACCGATCGTCCTTCCCGAATCGTTGGACAAGATTCGTTTGCCATCGAATTGTGCCATCCAATTCAACGGCAGCCAATGTGCCGCTCTTGAAGTACACGAATACTGCGCTGCCATCGGTGACAGGGGACGCGTTGCATCCAGAGCCATTACGATGCTTCCCCGGTTTCTCGGGGCCAAACGTCGCGCTCCACTGCCGGTCTCCAGACCAGTCGATGGAGAGTAACGCGTCCTTACCGTCTACCGGCGCCGTAAGGTAAATGGTTCGGTTCAGCACAATCGGTGTGGAACAGCCTTTGCCCGGCAATGGAAGTCGCCATTGCGTAGTGCTCTCGTCGAACTGCACAGGATAAGTGCCGGTCTCCGTACTGCCAGTATCCTGCGGCCCGCGCCATCGAGGCCAGTCCGACTGTGCGGCCGCAGTGGTAACGGCGTTTGCGAAGAGTAAGACGAGAATCACGGTTTGAAATCGGTGTAGGTTCATGTTTGGCAGGAATGAGCAGTTGGGTGTGTGAATCTGGTACGGTCGTCATGCGAAGATCAAAAGGCCAAGTCGGAGTGTACCGGACGAGACGCCGCATTGGGAGACGCCACATCGAGGGGCTGTCACCTGCATGCCTCGATGTGAACCATGGTGACGGCCATCATCGGATTTCGAACGATCCGATGGTGTAGAAGTCGTCCTTGTCCTTCAGTTTCGATTCAAGTGCCAAAAGGACGGGACGTCTTCCGTTGGGACAGTAGAGTTTCATCGCCAGATCGTACTTGCCGGGTTTCAGGTTCGCCAATTGCGGCACCCTGTAGGTCTCCGTGTAGGTGGTATTTGACTTGCAGGGCATCCAGCGCATGTTACGAGCGTCGACCGTTATCGTCTGAGTCTCCGGCCCTTTGAGACGCAACAGTAGTTGGTATGGATGGTACGCTGGGGCGACGCCGCGATTCTCCCACGTGATGCCGATTGTGGCGTTGTCGGATTTACTCAAATCCTCCGGCAACATCACGCGATGTGGGAAATACCAGTATCCGCAGCGGTTCAGCAGTTCGACGGTCACTTCTGGATTGTCGTCCAACCACTCTCGTGCGTCGCCGTGATAGCCGATGTACGTTGCGTGTAAAAGGTCCAAAGCTCCACGAAAGTAATCGGGCCCGCTATTACCGTCCCCATGCCGGGCCGCGGAGGAACCGGGCTGGACGATCCAATTGCCATCCCTTTTCACTGCGCCATAGTGCTGCAGTTCGAGAACTTGAGGCGTCCTTCGCCATGTATCTGCAAAGAACGCTGGACTACGGACGGTCCAGGTGTCGCTGTAGGCCCGGACGTAGTAGTCCACCAAGATGCTGTCGTCTCGATAAGCGATCTCCCGATCCATGATGTATTGGTGCATCCGCTGGCGTTCATCCTGGTCGGTTAGCGAATACACAAAATCGTCGGATATGACCAATTGGGTCTTCTGAAAGTATTTGCAGTGCAGATCGACATGAGGTCGGCGCTGATCGAAGCCGTACTTGAGCCGGCTGCCCGACGACGTATGGCCTTCGCCCCAATCACCGATACTGCCAATATCGACGTACCGTAGCCAGGGCTTGCCGTCGTAACGCGCGGCGAACGCCTTCAGAAAGCTCTCCAGTTTGTCCATGAAGACGGGATCATCGAACACGGGCTCCCAAGGACCGTCCGGGCCGGTCTGCTGACCCTTTCTGTAGTAGCCGCCCTTGGCGCCCGCCTCCATCACCCACTTGGGCGTCGCGAACTGTTGCTCGATGCGATCCGTGCTGGTCTCTTTGCAGCTGATGCGGAACGAGATTCCCAACCCATAAGCCACCCATTTGTTGATCGATCGGTCGATCACTTCCCAGTGAAAGTCGCCCTCTTGAGGCTCCAGATAGGACCACGCCAGGCGAATGTACAGATGGTCCATGCCAGGGAAGTCCAACAGGTCGGCATCCTTCGCAATCACATACTTGCCCGGGTGATTGTCGGGAAAATGGTGATACCAGCCTTTGTGAGGATTGGCCAGCGGTATCGACGCGTCCCAATGCCGCGAAAAATCAAAGACAGTCGCTTGCAGAGCAGTCTCCGGCTCGGCCGCATAGGGTGCGGTTTCAAGAGAGGCCCCACAAACCAGAACTAAAAGAAACAGTTTGGACGTGGTCATTGTTAGTTCCCAACAGAGTCTTTAGCACGCCGGAGACGTGGCCACGAAATAGCCACGATGGTACGCATCATGGTTCTCCCTGGCAATCGAACGGCGCCCTTTACAACCACCGGTCCCGCAGCGTAGTCTTTGTCAATTCGAATCGCTACGATCGGGCCCGTTTCATCTCAGCCAATCCATCCGCTTCTGCCAGTCTCGGAGATAGTCTTCGCGCCAGCGGTTGACCGTCTTGGCGCCGTTTCGTCCTGCGTCGCGATTCTTCAAGTCCGGGTCATCATGCCAGTAGTTCGTGCCATGGCCGGTCTTGACGTACGAGCCGCCCCAGCTTGGCTTGCTTGGGTCGTTCAGGTTTCCGCGCAGCAGAAAGAGGACACTCGGCGTATCGCCCATTTTGATATCGCGCTTCTTCTTGTAGAACAGGTCGCCCAATGCCCCATGACCTCTGACGTGCTGATCGACAAAAGTGCGGTTGCCTAGGTCGCCATCGTGAATGCCGCCCATGTACATGCCTCGGAAGGTAGTGTCGGATTCGATCCACCACAAATCGCGATGCTTCTCGAAGAGGTAGTGGCGAGCTGCCCGATCCTGTCCCGTGTTCCACGAGCCGATAGAGTAAACTCGCAACTCTTTGTTGATACTAGGATCGTCGTGCACAGCTTGGGCAACGTCCGTAATCGAACCCCATACCAACACCCACAGAGGTCGATTGTCGTTGTGCTTCGCACGCTGAATGATCCATCGTGAGCCTTCGGTGGGCTCGGAGAATCCCTGTTCCGGCGCCGCGTGGGTTGCGCCCTGTCGTACCACACCTCGAAGCGTATGGGGCGACGGGAATGCAGCCGATACACGTTTCAATCGAGCATAATCTTCAGCGTACGTGTCCAGGCACGCGTGAATATCGGCCGCACGGCCTGCTTTCGGGGGCGAGGATATCAGGCCTTCGATGTCAAGCACATCGGCGTACATCAGCAGGTGAACCATGGACTGAAAGTCATCGGGATCGGAGCCACCGATGTCGGTCGAGACAATAACGCGCGGCCGCTCGCTGTCCAACGCCCCACCCGACACGTTGCTCGCACGAGCGCACATCGTCACCTGGAGAAGTACAATCAAGAGAAGTAATCGCGGCAACAAACGCATGGTTTTCTTTCCCCATGGCATGAAGCAGTTTCAATACTCACGTGGAGTGCCTGGGGTCGAACGAAATGAGCCCCTAGATCGTTGATTTCTGGGGTTCCGCTACGCTCAACCCCCGCCACACTCGGTCACGAATCGGCAGTGTCATGACGACGGGGCAGCCGCTACGTTCGAGTCGAAAACTCGGACTTGTTTCCAGTTGGACTTGTTCTCTTCGATGAACTGCAGGTGGCGAGGACTCTGCTGGTAGGCATCGTGGGCCGCGCGGTCGATGAAAACGACGTATAGCGAAACGTCAAAGTCATGATCGTTCACTGGTCGATCCAAATTCGGCTCCAGAGCGCCTGCGGCGTAGAAGGCTGTCCCGTCATGGCCAGATAAATGCTCGTGGCAAGAGTCGACCAACCGTTTCTTGGCGGCATCCGAATCATCCTGAAGTGTGAAATACACGGCGTGAGCTAACATGATTGAGTTCCTTGTATCGAGATTGTCTGAATCGCAATAGAACCACAATTGAAACGCCTTGGCAAGGCCCGCCGACATTCCTCCGTAGTCTGCCCGGGCAATCGATCCGTCGGTTTGGGCTCCCACGCCGAAGCTTTTCGCGAAGCCTGCGCAAAATCGCTTCACAAACCGGGTATCCAAGAGTGAACACTACCCCAACCTCGAACAAGAAGGAGCATCTACGATGGATTTCCCACTCCTGATCGCTTTGTTCGCGATGCTATTCTGATCGCCAATCCGTTGTGCCGCACCCGGCCGTGAAAAGGTCGTGTGTCAAACGAGACTATGAAGCCGTTTCAAAAGTGAATCTCGGGAGGGCGAAGCTCCTGCTGAGCCGGCTTCTTCTCGTTGTTTCGGCTCTGCGGGAGCCTCGCCCTCCCGGTTTTGAAACCGATTCGTGACGGATTCTTGACGCAGGTCGTGCTTCCACATATCGTCAAATCAGGGCCGAGAATGTGTTGTCGAATGGGCGAGCATCAAGTTCGTGAGCCGACGGCGCTAGCGGGCGCTAGCCGGGCTCCGTTCCCCCGACGTTTGGCGCGTCCACGCCCGAGGCTAGCGCCTACGGCTCACATTTCGACACGCGTTCTGAAAGGTGATCGCACCTGCAAGTTCAGCCACGACGAGAGTCGTCAAACACGGCCTTTTCCGACCTGTGCTTCGAGAGTTGCATGATGTCAAAAACGGCCAAGCCGGATCCAAAATCGCC
>CAZUAH010000484.1:0-10711 GCA_964617665.1 uncultured Pirellulaceae bacterium | reverse complement strand
GCGTCGTCCTGCCCAAAGCGAGCGATCGAGGCCATAACCTTCGGCAGACCGTCATCCGGTGTCGTAGCGACCTTTGCCTGTAGTTCATCCAGAACGGCGGCCACCCGCTTCGGCTCGCGCTCCAGGATCGTGAATGGGAACGTCGACTTGATCACCGGCTTGCGTGGGCCGTCGATGTTAGTATGCGGCTCGTCGAAGGCAAAGCTGCAGGCCACCTTGTACCGGCCAGGACGTTTGATCGTTCGGAATCTGCTCAGATCAACCATGTGAGTGAAGGGATGACCGCCGGGTATGATGATCTCGTACCAGGCGATGCCTCCGAAATTCGGAGCGTTGGCGTGCGGGTCTGGCAATTCGTTGCCGTCCGCGTCGGTCACATTGATCTTGATGCGATCGTGACGTCCTGTGCCTCGATTGTCCCCGCCAAACATGAACTCGAAGTCTGCGTCGCCGACATTGCCAACGGTCATGGTCAGCGTCAAAGGTTCACCCCAGACGATCTGGGGCTTGATGGGAACGAACCCAGCACGCAGGACCGTGCGATCAGACGCCGCCTTCGCCGCGACCGGATAGTCAGCCAGATAGTCTCGCAGCTCTTCAGGAATCGGTGGCGTAGGGCCGCGCGGCGGATCGATCCCGAGACCGGTTTCCGACTTGCTCACAACCAGTTCGCGCTGACGGTCGAACTCGATCTCAATCCACTGCCCTTCGCCGATTGCGTAATTCAGTAAACGCGAATAGCGTTCCCGTTTCGGAAACCGATCGGGTGCTCCGAGCAGTTCCAGCACTTTCGATCGCGGTGTGCCGCGTTTGATCAGCGGATAAAGGACCTTGGCCGCACGGGATCGTGCCGAGCCGCGGGACTTCCTGAATACCTGTTTCGCATGCTCGATCTCTTCCGGCCCCGGCTGGTCGGCCCCGGCTTGCCCATTGTCCGTCCGCGTCTTCAGTTCCGACGGGCTATCGCTCTGTGCGACTCCGATTGTCGCAACGAGAGCAAAAGCCACCATTGCTAAGAAAGAACTGATGATCAGTCCCTTGCCGCCCTGGCCAAGTCGCGTGGCCCGATCGGGCCGCTGATCGATGAACGCACTCATGACAACCTCTCCTATCTCTTGCCATCGCCACTGTCTCTCTTTACCCTACCAGCAGCCAGACGCGGGGGAAAGATGTTCCTGCTGGGACCGGTTTCAAGAGACGTACACCGTCAGGCATAAGGATCAATGTCTATGAACGCAACGGATCTAGCCATAACACGTCGAGGCTTCTTTGGTACAGCGTCCGTGTTGGCGACGCCGCTGATCGCGTGGGGGGCAGCGGCGGAACCCCGGTGGCTTCGAGCGGGTGCGGCGACCAGCAATATCACATTGCCGCTGGGAGCGGCAAACGGCGGCGTGATCGCCCGCGGCGGTTTGGCCAAGCATATTCATGACGAATTGCGAGTTCGCTGCCTTGCCTTGGACGACGGCCACACCAGAATTGCCATCGCTATCTGCGATCTGCGAATGGCTGGCCGCGAGATTGTTGAAGAAGTCAAGGAGTTGGTGCGTGAGACAACGGGCCTGTCGCCCGAGAACCTGCTGATCGCCGCGACGCACACTCACGCGGCTCCGGCAGTGATCGGAATGCATACCACCGACTTGGATCAGTGGTATCGTGATTTCGTGACCACTCGCATCGCCGACGGGGTGCGCCGAGCGATCACGAATCTAACACCTGCGCGGATCGGTTGGGCGGTCGGTTCGGTGCCCGATCACGTGTTCAATCGGCGTTGGTTCATGCGAGAAGGCTCGATCCCACCCGATCCGTTCGGAGGGAAGACGGACCGCGTGCGGATGAACCCTCCTCGAACCAGTGAGGATTTGCTGAAGCCCGCCGGACCGGTCGACACGGAGCTGGCAATTCTCAGCGTTCAACACGCGGACGGTCAACCGCTGGCGCTGTTGGCCAACTACGGCCTGCACTATGTTGGCGGTTACGAAGCGGGACACGTCAGTGCGGACTATTTCGGGATCTTCACCGATCGAATTCAGCAGTTGATCGGCGCCGATCGGCTCAATCCGCTATTTGTTGCGATGATGTCCAACGGAACTAGCGGCGACATCAACAACATCAACTTCCAGAAGCGCGGGCAAAGGCGTGAGCCGTGGACTCGAATGCGCGAGGTTGCATACGACGTGGCGGACGAGGCATTTCGAGTCTACAAACAGATCAACTATCGCAACGACGTTCCGCTTGCCGCCTGCACGACGGAGTTGCAGCTTGGCGTCCGTCGCCCGGATGCAAAGCGCGTCGAGTGGGCACGCGGCATCTTGAAAGAAGACACGAATCCCGCTCGACAGACGCGGCCGGAGATCTACGCCAGTGAAGCCCTGGAGTTGGCTAAGTTCCCAGAGAGAGTCCCTGTCCTACTTCAAGCGTTCCGCATCGGCGAGCTCGGGATTGCGGCGATTCCTTGCGAAGTGTTCGCCGAAACGGGCTTGGCTATCAAGGCCGGCAGCCCGTTGCGTCCTACGTTCACGATTGAACTGGCCAACGGATACAACGGGTACCTGCCGACGCCCGAGCAACACGAGTTGGGCGGCTACGAAACGTGGCCCGCTCGTTCGTCCTACCTGGAAGTGCAAGCCGAGTCGAAGATTCGCGCCGCCGTGCTGGACCTGTTGAAACGAACGACGGAACCGTGACGCTCCGCCAAATGACCAACCCGCTTCGCGACAGCCAATTCTTCATTCGTTGCCGCCCTGAATTCGTTGGGAGAAGAAAAGATGTTCCCCGCGAATTCAGGGCGGCAACGAATTGGTACTCTTCGACACTCTGTTTTCGATCCGGTCTTTCCGATGGTCCAATCTCTCATCCAATCTTGCATAGCGGGTCCGCGCGCGCTATCGTGACTTCTCCAATCGCTATACGAATTGGCCGAGTAACGCCGTTCAAAAAAGGGACAAGACGATGAAGCAAACGATGGATATGAACAAGCCGGTGATTCTCGGGATCCTTTTTATGTGTGCGGGCCTTCTCGTGACGCCTTGGCTGCGAGCCGACGAATTGCCGCCGACAGAGGGCCGAACGAATCTGGCGGCAGGCCGGCCTATCGTATTTGCCCCGGCGCCCAATTACCGTCTCACTCAGCGCAACGATACGGATGCCGTGGATCTGACCGACGGCAGACTGACCAAGCGAGCCGACCGCCATATCTGGTTCGATTCGACAGCCGTCGGTTGGTCGTACGGAGGCCGAGTGAATCTTGCGGTTGACTTGGGCCGCATGTCGCGAATCGACGAAATCGCCATTCGTCTGCTCGGCGGGTCTCCTCAAGCCGGGATCAACTTCCCCGGCTGGATCGAAGCCTTTGTGAGCGACGATGGCGAGCATTATGTCAAGGTGGCGGAGTGCTCGCGCTGGCGTACCGCCGACTTCCAACGTTTCGGCGTACCCGACGACGCGGGCAAGGGGTGGATTCACTGCCTTCGATTCCAGGATCTCGCCGCCCGCGGCCGTTGGGTGGGCCTGCGAATGTACGTCACCGGTTTGGCCGCAACTGACGAGCTGTATGTGTTCGGCTTGCCGATGGTAGACCCACCGCACAAGATCGCAACCGACGGGCCCGACGAGCCGGACGAGGGTGGCCATCCGCCGGCAGACCCGCCGCAGAACCCGAATCGCGGCCAACTGAGCGATTTCACTGTGACCCATCCCCAGCCTTACTTTCACAAGCCGAATTTGGAACTCGCGACAAACATCTGCCTGCCCGTTCCCGTCGGCGTGGTCATGCCTGCAGACCAACCGAAAGGCGAACCGCTTGACATGACGATCGAACTGCCGCCGGGGATCGAACTCTGCGGTGGGCAACTTGCTGGACAAGAATCGGGGCAAATCAAACCTGAGATGCTGCCGGACGGCTACCGACGTTATCAGTTCAACGGATCCGTCAAATCGAGCACCAAGACGTTTGGACGCCTGTATTTTCAAGCCCCCGGATGGAAAGACGGCCGGGCCGGCAGCCTCCGCTACCGTTTCCAATACGCTGACTGGGAGAGTGCAATCGTACAGTTGCCCGTTCATGCGGTCGAAGTACCTCGGGCACCCCGTTTGAAGCGGATGATGGCCGGGCTGGGATGGTGGAGCGCCGGCGCCACAGCCAAATGGCCTGGAGCCTTGGACGCGTGGGATCAACTGGGCTTGAACTGCTTCTCGCTATTCGCTCATTGGATGCGAGACGACAATCCTGATTGGAAACTGGTCGACGAGGCCCGCCGACGAGGCTTCTTCATCGTCAATATCGACTCGCCGCTTCATCGCATGGCGAGTCGGGCCGCGAAGACGCCCGAGATCTGCGACCAGTTCGCCGACGGCAGCGTCGGAGACAAGCTGTGCGTTTCATACCGAGGCCAGCACTACAAGAACGAGATAGAACGATTCGCGGCAGCGATGGCCCGTGCCCGGCCACACTTCACGTCTCTCGATATCGAAGTCTGGGGCTGGCAGGGTCCCGTGGACTGTCGCAGGTGCACGCGCTGCCAAGCGGACTTCGCCGCGTCTGGCATGAAGAGCTGGGAAGCGTGGCAGGTGGCAAAGGGCAACGAGATGTGGCGAGACATGATCACCGCCGCGCGGGCAGCGGTCAAGGAGACCGGCAACGACCCTGAATTCGAGATTGGCGGATATGACTTCCGCGCCGGTGGCCCCTATCAAAACGTCTGGTCGGTCGACGACATGTATCCACAGTGGATGCAAAGCAGTCAGGTGTCGACCTACACGTGTCTGTATCCCTACCACCTCGAACTGATCGGCAACGAGGTGAGAGAGGATCGCGCGCATCTTCCGCAAAGCGACGTATTGCCTTGGCTGACGCCCGGAGATGCAGGCACATTTCCCGGCGAGAGTTTCCAATGGGCGTTGTTGGAGTGCTACTGTAACGGGGCGCGCGGTGCCTACTTCTGGTCCAGTCGGGTATGGGACTCAGAAAGCCTGATTGCATACAACCGCGTCGTTCGTGCTATTGCACCGGTCGAGGAAATCCTGATCAACGGCGAACTCGTCGGCGAAGCAGCCCGGGCAGACGGGTCGGGCCGTGTGAGTGGCATACGACAAGGCAAGGAAATGGTCCTACTGGTCGCTGACTACTTCGGCAGAACTGATGGCACGATCAATCTGACACTCCAAGTGGCAGCTCGATCAGAGATCCGAGATCTGCTCGACGGAAAGCTCCTATCGCCCGAAGTTCAGCCAGGCGAACGGCGGCTTCCGGTGCCTTTGGGCAGCAACCGAGCCAGACTTCTCCACGTCCACCCTCTCGAATGACGGTGGTTCGTCCCTGAAACCACGCGACTCGCCCGTTCCTGCGCGTTTTTTCTTCCCGCGAAAACCATCTGACGGGTAATATCGTCTATAATCACAACCCTCGTTTTGGCCGCAAGTATAAGGTGCGCGCTTTTTTCTCTCCATCTCGGAAACGGAGACTCTTTGCCATGCGTAAGCTATCAATCCTGCTTGTCCTGCTGTTGACGACCGCCACGTATGCCGGTCCCCGCGACGATCTTTGGAAGGAGGTGGACGACGCAATCAAGAAGGGGCTGCCCAAGACCGCCATCGAGAAACTGGACGAGATTATTCCGGCTGCAATGAAGGAGAAAGCCTATGCGGAGGCTTTGAAGGCGATTTCGCGCAGGATTGCCTACGAAGGCAACATTCAGGGCAACAAGCCGGAAGAGAAGATCACGCGCATGAAGGCAGAAATCGCCAAAGCGCCGGATGAAATGAAGCCGGTGATGGACGCTGTGATGGCTAACTGGTACTGGCACTATTTCCAGCACAATCGCTGGCGGATCATGCAGCGGACCCGGACCGCCGAATCGCCCAGCGACGACTTCACTACCTGGGACCTGCCCCGGATCTTTGTCGAGATCGACAAGCAGTTCACCAAAGCCATGGCAGGCGAGAAGACGCTGAAAGCGACGCCGGTTTCCGACTATGACGACCTGCTACAAAAGGGCACGACGCCGGACATCTATCGGCCGACTATGTTCGACTTCCTGGCCCACAACGCACTGGAGTTCTACAGCTCGGGCGAACAAGCAGCGGCCAAGCCCCAGGATTCCTTCGATCTAATGGCGGACAGCCCGATCTTCTCGTCGGCCGACGACTTCATGAACTGGAAGGTCGAAACGACCGACGAGGAGTCGCCGGTCGTCAAGGCGATTCGGCTGTACCAGAACCTGATGGCGTTCCACAAAGATGACGAAGACAAATCCGCCTTCATCGACGCTGATCTGGCAAGATTGAGTTTCGGCAACAACAAGGCTTTCGGAGAAGAGAAGAACGACCGATTCAAAGCGGCGCTCAAACGGTTTATCGACAAGTGGGGCGACCACCAGATATCGGCCCGCGCCTCGCATAGTTTGGCTTCCGTTTTGCAGCAAAAGGGCGAGTTGGTCGAAGCGCGCAAGGTGGCTCAACGAGGCGCCAGTGCCTTTCCGAACTCACCGGGCGGCATCATGTGCCACAACCTGATCGCTCAAATCGAAGCCCCTTCATCCAACGTCTCGGTCGAACGCGTTTGGAACGAACCGTGGCCGGAAATCGACGTTCGCTACCGCAATGTGACAAAGGTCCACTTCCGCATCGTCCCGTACTCGTTCGACGAACGTCTGAAGTCGAAGAATTACCGCCCGGAACAGCTCAACCCCCAAGAACGCAAACAGCTCTTGGCGAAACCACCCGCGAAGGCCTGGTCCGAAGATTTGCCGCCCACGGAAGACTACAAGGAGAAGCAGCAAAAGGTCGCACCGCCGAAGGATCTGGACCCCGGCTTCTATTTCCTGATCGCCAGCACCGATCCGAACTTCAGCGATCAGAACAACGTTGTCACATTCACTGATTTCTGGGTCAGCGATTTGGCGCTGGTAATGCGCACTCGTCGCGGCGCCGGCATGATCGAGGGCTTCGTACTGGAAGCGAATTCGGGCGAGCCGGTCGCGAACGCCCAAGTGCAGTCCTATTTTCGAATTCGCAACAAGCCTCGCGCCGCCGGGCCGACGGCCAAGACGGACAAGAACGGCTTCTTCGCGATCCAATCCGCCAACAATCAGAGCTATCTGCTCGTCGTACGGGCCCAAGGCCAGCAATTGGCGGCGGCGCAGGACTACAACGCTTACAAGCGAGACATGAAGGCGCGCCCGTTTACTCGCACGATCTTCTTCACCGACCGCTCGCTTTACCGGCCTGGTCAAACCGTTCAGTACAAAGGTCTGTGCATCGACGTCAACCAGGAGACGGACAACTACAAGACGCTCGCCAATCGTGCGTTGACCGTGATCTTCGCCGACCGTAACAACAAAGAGGTTGCGCGACAGCAACATCGCACGAACGACTACGGCTCGTTCAGCGGTAGTTTCACGGCGCCGCGAGACCGCGTGACAGGCCGCATGACAATCCGTGTCGAGGGTGAACCGCGCGGTGCGACCAATTTCAATGTTGAAGAATACAAGCGGCCGAAGTTCCAGGTCACGATGGAAAAGCCGGAAACTGCCGCCAAGCTGAATTCGGATGTGACAGTAAAAGGCACGGCGACGGCTTACACCGGCGCTGCGATCAACGGGGCTAAGGTGCGATACCGCGTCGTGCGCGAAGTTCGGTTTCCGCCCTGGTGTGGCTGGTTCTATCGCTGGCGCATGCCGCAGAGGACAAGCCAGGAAATCGACCACGGCTCGGCAACGACTGCAGCGGATGGTTCGTTTACCGTCAAGTTCGTCGCCAAACCCGATTTGTCCGTGGCCGAGAAGGACGAACCGATTTTCCATTTCCGCGTTTATGCGGACGTGACGGATACGACGGGCGAAACGCGTTCCGCGGACCAGACAGTGGCCGTCGGCTACACGGCGCTGCAGGCGACGCTTACCGCCGACGAGTGGCAAACCGTCGACAAGCCGGTCGAGCTTTCCATACGCACCACGACGCTGGACGGCGAGGGCCAAGTGGCCGAAGGCGTGGTGAAGATCTATCGGCTGAAGCCGCCGGAAAACGTCCAACGAGCGAGCTTGACCGGGCATCATCACCCGCGGATGCCATACGGTGGATTGGTCGTCAAACCGGCACCGGATATGTCCGACACCAAATCATGGGAGTTAGGCGACGTCGTGGCCGAACCGGGCTTCACGACGGACGCCGAGGGCAACGCTAAGGTTTCAGTGGAACTGGAAGCCGGTGCATTTCGGGCCAAACTGGAAACCAAGGACCGCTTCGGCAAAGAAGTAACGGCCCTGCTGCCGCTGAACGTGCTGGATACGAACGCCAAGCGGTTTGCCATCAAGATTCCGAACCATGTCGCTGCACCAAAATGGGCCGGTGAACCGGGCGACGAGTTCTCGGCGGTTTGGGGATCGGGCTATGGCAAGGCACGCGCGTTCGTCGAAGTCGAACATCGGCGCAAGCTGATCCAGAGCTACTGGACGGACGCTGATCGCACCCAAGTCCAGATCAAACAGGCTATTACCGAGCAAATGCGAGGCGGATTCACGGTGCGAGTAACCATGGTGCGCGAGAACCGAGCCTACTTCACAGCTCGCCACGTGGATGTTCCATGGTCGAACAAGAACCTGACGGTGAAATGGGAACATTTCGTTTCCAAGCTGGGGCCGGCGGACAAGGAGACGTGGACCGCGGTGATCACCGGTCCGGACGCGAAGAAGGCCGTGGCCGAAATGGTAGCGGGCCTGTATGACGCTTCGCTGGACGCCTATCTGCCGCACGCCTGGCAGCAAGCGTTTAACGTTTTCTACACGGACCGCTCGAACCTGCACATGCAGTTTGAAAACAGCATCAAGCGATTCCAGCATCTGCAAGGACGTTGGCCGCAGCGGAATAAACCGGTGAACTTGTCGTATCGGTCATTCCCCGCAGACATCACCGCCAACCTTTGGCGATTTCAGTTCTTCGGCCGCAATGGGCGCGGCCTTGGCGGCGGAGGCGGAGCGATGCCTCTGGCGCGCGGCATGATGGCTCCGCCAGCTCCGGCAACCGCGATGGCGGACGGGATGGCTGTAGAGATGCAGGATGCCGCTCCTGCCATGGCGATGGCGAAGGCCGACGGCGAGATGGCCGGACAGGCGGCCGAGGCAAAAGGCGCTGGTCAGCCGAAGGCGCCTGACCTGAGCAAGGTCTCGGCTCGCAAAAACCTGAACGAAACCGCATTCTTCTTCCCCCATTTGCTTTCGGACGAGGACGGCGTCGTGAAACTCGAATTCACCATGCCCGAGGCACTGACGGAATGGAAGTTCCAGGGGTTTGCGCACGATCGTGACTTGCGCAGCGGATTCCTCCAGGACAAAGTGGTAACGGCCAAAGATCTGATGGTCCAACCGAATCCGCCACGCTTCTTGCGCGAGGGCGATGTGTTGGAATTCACTGCCAAGGTGTCGAACCAGTCGCCGACTCGCCAGACCGGGCGCGTGGGCCTGCGGTTCTACGACGCTCGTACGGACGATATCGTTAACTCGCAACTGGCCAACCGAACCGAGGTACTTGACTTTGATATCCCGTCGAAAGAATCGCGCAGCTTCAGTTGGCGCATTCGAGTGCCGGACGGCATGGGCTTTTTGAAGTACAAGGCCATCGGCACGACCGGGCGTCTTTCAGATGGCGAGGAAGGCTATCTGCCCGTGCTGCCGCGTCGAATCCTGGTCACCGAGTCACTGCCGCTGCCCATCCGCGGACCGGAGACCAAGAAGTTCGAGTTCACCAAGCTGCGGAAATCCGGCGAGTCCGATTCGCTTGAACATCAAAGCGTCACAGTGCAAATGGTCTCCAACCCAGCTTGGTATGCCGTGATGGCGCTGCCTTACCTGATGGAATTCCCGCACGAGTGTACCGAACAGACGTTCAACCGGCTGTACGCCAACTGCCTGGCGCGGCACATCGCCAACTCCGATCCGAAGATCCGACGGATCTTTGACCAGTGGAAAGGCACACCGGCGCTGGACAGCCCAATGGAGAAGAACCAGGATTTGAAAGCAGTGATGCTGGAGGAAACGCCATGGCTGCGTCAGGCCAAGGCCGAAAGCGAAGCACGGCGCAACGTCGGGATCCTATTCGACGACAACCGATTAAACGACGAGACCCAGCGTCTGTTGCGCAAACTCGCGGAACTCCAGCACGACGACGGCGTTTGGCCCTGGTTCCCCGGAGGCCCGGACAACGACTACATCACGTTGTACATCACGACGGGCTTTGGTCGGATGCGACACCTGGGGATCGACATCGACGTCGCATCGGCTGTCAAGGCGCTCGGCCACCTGGACGAGTGGATTGACGAGCGTTACCGCGAAATCATCAAGCGCGAACGCAAGGACGAAAACAATCTGACGCCCAGGATCGCTTTGTACTTGTACGGTCGCAGCTTCTTCCTTAAGGACAAGGCGATCGACGCCAAGCATAAGGAAGCTGTGGACTACTTCCTTGGTCAGGCCAAGGAGCACTGGTTGGGCCTCGCCAACCGCCAATCGCAAGCGCATCTGGCCGTGGCTACTAAGCGCTTCGGCGACCAGGAGACGCCGGTGGCGATCATGCGTTCGATCAAGGAACGCTCGGTGACTGACGAGGAAATGGGTATGTTCTGGCGCGAGCTGGAGATGTCCTGGTGGTGGTTCCGAGCTCCGATCGAAACGCAGGCCATGATGATCGAGGCGTTTGACGAAGTGATGAACGATGCCGA
>CAZUAH010000483.1:0-10731 GCA_964617665.1 uncultured Pirellulaceae bacterium | reverse complement strand
AGAGTCACTTGTCTCAACGTTTCGCTCTGGAAGTTGGGGCCGGCGACTGGGCGAAAAGCGGCACGGCGTGGGACAGGTTGGTGAGTTCGAGAAACGATTCGCCGAGTTGATCGGAACCAAGCACTGTCTGGCGACGGGCTCTTGCACGCAAGCATTGCACACAGCCCTGCACTCGGTTGGCGTTGGAGCGGGCGACGAGGTTCTTGTGATGCCCTGCACCTACATCGCGTCCATTCAGGCCGTTCTGCTCTGCAATGCGCTGCCGGTATTCGTGGATGTGGACATCGACACATTCCAAATGGATCCTGACAAGATTGAACCACTTATCACGGCAAACACGCGTGCCGTGGAACCGGTCCATATCGGCGGGATCCCCAGCGACATGGGCCGGATCATGGCAGTTGCCAACAAACACAACCTGAAAGTAGTCGAAGATGCCGCCCAGGCCCACCTGGCCGAGTTCAATGGCAAGAAGTGCGGCACGTTCGGCGACCTGGGCTGCTTCAGTTTTCAGTCCAGCAAAGTGATCGCCTGCGGCGAAGGCGGCGCTATTGTCGGCAATGACGCGGAACTGATGGAGAAATGCTATGCGTTTCACAACATCGGCCAGGGCAGCCACAATGAAAGACCGGGTATAGGCACGAAATACCGAATGAACGAATTCGAAGCTGCCGTTTTGAACCCACAGTTTGCGACCCTTCCCGAACAAACAAAGACCAGAAACGAAAACGCCAGGTATCTCGCCCGCCGTCTAGAGGAGATCCCCGGCATAGTGCCTCAAAAACTGCACAAGGGAGTCACGCAAGCGGCGTATTACATTTACGGGTTCCGGTACCAGAAGAAACACTTCAACGACGCGCCCAGGGAGAAATTCCTCCGGGCTTTGCGGAAGGAAGGCATTCGATTCACGACCATGTACTTCGACCAGCTGAACAAACAGCCCTTCATCGAACAGGCGTTGAAGACTCGCGCGTTTCAAAAGGTATTCTCGAATGAACGGCTCAACCGGTATCGTGAACAGAACCATTGCCCCGCGAACGATCAACTGGCCCAGGAAGGCGTATGGTTTCCCCAATATGCGTTTCTCAGCGGCAAGCAACTGATGGACGATATTGTCGACGCAATGATGAAGATCCACGAAAACAGAGACCAATTGGCCAAGCTGTGACGGCAGGCATCTGCGCTACGCGGACAATCTGGTAGTGATCCGAGATACGGGATACGAGATGAAGAGATCATGCGTGTGTTTGCCCCAGGAGGTGTCGCTGTTCCTCTCGGCTCTCAGTTCCCGACTTTTGATGCCCCGGTAGTCTGTAAGTCAGCCTTTTTCCGATTCTTGCCGGCTGTTCGTGAGCGAGTTATCGCGTTCTGCGGGTTCTTGCGGATGTTCGTTGATGATCAGTCGAAAAACGTCGGGGCGGGCGTAGTGGCCCGCCGGGTCGAGATCGAATCGGGCGCGCGGGATATCGCCTAGGTCCAGGTCGGCGAACAACGTGCCTTCCTTGTCGTAAAGCGGACCGGCCAGGACCTCGCCTAGAGGCGAGATGATGGCGCTTCCGCCGCGGCACATGACTTCGGGTTGGTTGGCCAGTTCATCTCCTGCGGCCAAATCGTTCGGGTACATGTCTTTTGTGAAGAACTGGTTGCAGCCCAATATAAAACATCGGCCTTCGCAGGCGATGTGCTGCAATGTGGCTTGCCATGTGTCGCGGGCGTCCGCAGTGGGTGCCAGGTAGATGTCGACCCCCTTGCTGTACATCGCCATTCGTGCCAGCGGCATGTAGTTCTCCCAGCAGATCAAACCGCCGAGCTTGCCGAAGTCCGTGTCGATCACGGTCAGCGTGCTGCCATCGCCCTCGCCCCAAATCAGTCGCTCCGAGCCCGTAGGCTTCAGCTTTCGGTGTTTGCCAAGCAGTTGTCCGTCGGGGCCGAAGTAGAGCAAGGTGCAATAGAGCGTCCCGCGGCTGAATTGACTGTCCCGCTCGACAACGCCGATGGCCAGGTACACTCCGGCCTCACGAGCGGCCTCGCCCAGCGTGTCGGTGTCCGGGCCGGGCACGTCAACAGCGTTTTCCCAATAACGCTGCCAAAGTCGCCGCCCTTCGTCGCTGCGGCTGCCAACCACGGCCCCGAAGCTCAGCCCTCGAGGATAGGCCGGTACAAACGCCTCGGGCAAGACGATCAGCTTTGCCCCCTGCGAAGCCGCCTCGGCAATCAAACTACACGCCTTCTGAATCGTCGCTTCACGGTCGAAAGGCACGGGAGCTGCCTGCACAACGGCTGCTTTGACTTGAGGAAGACGGTCACTCACGTTGTTCTCCTCCAGAGTGTTTGATCGTTTGAAGTTGCGCAAGATGTAGCATGGACCCCTGGTCCGTGCCAGCCTACAAACACCGGAAAGCACACGGACCAGGGGTCCATGCCACGAATTCAGAGACGCCGCAAGTCATACAAATCAGAAGCCCTGCATTCTCCTCCAACGATGTTTGTCACAAGTCTGCAAGGTGCTCTGTGGAAACATACAGCAGCGCATCGCCGCTGAACGGCGACATGAACTTCCGACGAATCCCACCTTTTGCCCTGCCTGCTCTCGTGGCCTTTCCCGTGCTCGGGTTTAGCCACGTAACTGAAAAATAGTCGGTGACCGCTGAGAGATCCACGCTGACCGATCCGCCTTCGGGTAAGTACGTCAGATATTCCCGGCCGGGATTCGCCAAGCAATACTCGGACGACGCGAGGTCGTTTCGCGGGACCACTGCGACTAGGTTGATTCGATTCGCCAACTTTCGTGCATTGCCCATGGCGCGGCGGATGGGCTCCCACTTTGGGTCGAGCCGGTCGTCGGCGATGGAGTCCAGTTGTTTGGTTTCCTGTTCGGGGTACATGTCCAGGAAGATCGGGTTGTGACCTCGCAAGAGACTCTTCCACACCCATGTGCGACGTTCCAAGTACGGCTTGGCGCCGTGGTGGTCCGTGTCGCTGATGATCACTTTCCGTCCATCGGCTGCTGGCGGATGAGTTCCGTAGCCGCCTTCGCGGTTGGGCGAGATCCAGTCGGCCGGACTATCAAAGAGCACCTTGTTATTGTTGTGACGTCCGGGGATCTGCACGGTCATGCCGACAGGATGCTGCTTGGTTTTGGTCGATTCGTATTGCTTGATGAAACGAATCATGCGGTATTGCCAATCGGTCGAATACACACCCGCCTCGTTGGCGATCTCGTAAAGAACGTTGTCCAAGTCTCCCACCGTGTCGATGACCTTGCGCACATACGCTTCTTGACGAGCCGTCACCTCACGATTGTCCAGCGTGTGCGCCTCGCGACCCTCTCCATCGCCGTTCGCGTCACCGTCGATCCCATTCACGTTGTTGTGGCGATTGTACGGATGACCAAACCAAGGATTTCGTCCCGAACGTTTGTGAATGCTGAACCCCTGGAAAAGCATCACGGCCACATAGATGCCTCGTTCGCCGGCGGCAATCACCCTTTCGCGCAGTCTTTTGAAGTACAGCGGTTCGAATTGCTCGAGGTCGAATTTAGGCTTGCCGTCCTGCGCATTGCCTGGGCCGGTGCGTCGGTATGGCATTGGCGAGGCCACCGCGCGGGGGTTGGACGTGACCCCGCGTGTATGTTCGACCACCCACAGCCGGATCAAGTTGTGGTTGTGTTTGACCAGGAAGTCGAGAAACGCGGCGTAGTCAAAAACGTGCTCTCGACCCCATGAGTCGTCTTGCAGTTCCCAGCCCATGTGCGACCCGGTCAGGTAGATCACCTTTCCGCTGCCATCGGTGAAGTAACGGGAATTGTCTGGATTGACTCGCAACGGGCCGGTTGCGGGACTGGGTGCCTGCTGAGATGGTCGTAGCGATTCTGCATGGCACGTCGTAGCGATAGCCGTTCCAGTGGCTGCGGTCGCCACGGCGCTCAACCGGAGCGACTGCCCGAGGAACTCGCGCCGGCTGACCGATCGAGCTGTTGGTTGCGTCTGGTGGCTCCTCATTTGAAGGTCTTGGGCAGGAGATTCTTGACTGTGGCGACGATCTGATCCTCTAATGCGGGTGCAAAACGTGTGGGCCGCGCGTAGGAGATCATCGAGCTGTCCGTTTCGTAACCGCCTTCGTCGAGGATTCGCCGGGACGGTATATAGCACGGCACGTCGTTGGCGTAGGCAGTGACCCACAGTCGATCGGCGTCGAGTTCACGTTTCAACCGCAAGACGTAGTCGAGGACCACTTCGCCCGGCAGGAACACCATGGCCAAGTCATTCCCGAATGCCCAAGTCGTCACAGGATAGCGAAACGTCGCAGGAAGGCGGCCATCGCGGCGTATGTGTTCAAGCATCCGCTGGGCGTGAAAGCCGTACCGCTTGGCATTCGAACTGGCATTCGGCGCCTGGCCGGCGGCCAATCGCTTCTCGAATTCCTCCTGCGTGGGCGGCGTATCGAAGGGTAGTTCGATCCATTGGAGATGTGCCATCGGCACTTGTTCTAGCGGCTCGAACGAGCCTGCCAACAGCCGTTTGACCTCATCGGCGAACGCACGGCCGTGCCGTTCGGTGGCCTCGGTGCTGCTGCGAGGTTCCGGGTTGGTGTCGGCGCCGCAACCGATCGAGATCATGGCAATAGCGCCCGGCTGGTCCTCCTCGATGTACTGTTGCGCGCAACCGGCCCAATCGCCGTGGATGCTGTTCCCACTCATCGTCGTGCAATGGCACGCGTAGTTGGCCACAACAGCCAAAAGCTCACCATTCGCGTCGGTCACTCGCAGCATCGGCATGCTGTGGTCGATCGGCCCGTCAGGGTTGACGCCGAACCCTGCCCATTTCCCCTCTTTCAACACACGCCGGTTTGCGGCAAAGCCAACGTGGCCTTTCGCCCAGGCCAGTCGTCCCGGACTGCGCGCAGCGATCGCTTGAAGTGCCACTTGGACAAGCTTGTCGGTCGCCTGACGCGTGTATCGCCGGATGCGATCTTGGTGATCCGGCGGTATTGGTTCGACATAGTGCAGCGGGAGGAAACCGTCCAGCCAGGGCGCCGTGTGCGTGTGCGACGAACAGATCACCACGCGTTCTCGTGGGATGCCGGCCTTGGCCTTCAGCCGGGCGGCCACTTCCGCCGTGACGTTTTCCGGAACGCCACAGTTGTCCATCGTCAGCATCACCGCAGGGCCATCGCCTTCATCGCCGCCGATCGCCAACGCTTTTGCCCAGAGCTTCTGCAGTACTCCTTCGGATTCCGTCTTTCGTCCTGCGTAGCCCGGCAGACGCACAGGATAGCCGGGCGTCACGTCCATCTTTGCCACTCCGAGCGGGATCAATCCGTCGTTTGAACTTCTCGATTCGGCGGCAGCAGCCCAATCGACGCCGAACGCTGCGCACGCGGCCGTCGTGCTCGCAAGAAACGTCCGTCGCGATATCCGCTTGCGATCTCTATTATCAATCATCGTGTAGACTCCCAAGTTGAATAGTGCTGCTCGGACCTTTCGGTCATCGTACTACAGGCTTGCGGTTGCTTGTTCCATCGAGCGCGTTTCGTGAGGTACGTTCCAATACCGTCCGAGCGTGCATTGAGACAGTGGATATTCTCGCATGTGTGAGCCTTGCACGGTAGCCAAGAAGTGGCGGCAGGCCTTGCATGTAGCAGAACCACGCCTTGTGGTGAAGGACGCGACGTGCCACGGAAGGACAACGTAAACGGCACGCTGCGGATTTGCCCAGTCTACCGCCGTGCGGTAAACGGCGATGTCGGGCAATAAAAGAGAGTGCGCCAGTCAGCGGCGCTCGCTTCCGCCTTTCACCTCAACGACACATTGCCCTTCCGAGCATTTCGGTACGAACAGCCGACCCAGCGTTTGGCGATTTCGAGCGAACCAACCGTATAGGAGGTCGCTAAGGGCGTTCAGCCCTGGCAGTTGCGTAGCGGCCACAAGCCAACCCAATCCGACCGTCCGATAGGCTTCTCGTACGGCTTCCATGCCTTTGATCACGACCCCGTCGTACCTCACACCGTGCAGGACTCGCCTGACTTCATCGCCATCTAGGTCATGGCGAGCCGAGTCGAACCCGGCAGCAGAAATGTCTTCAAGCTGCAAGTTCCCTGCGCGATCACGCCGCTTCAGCCAAGCCACCTCACGGCGGCAAATCGGACACCCACCATCGTAGAACAGCCGCAATTGATGAGTCATGGAACCTGCCAAGTGTGTTTGTGCTGCTTTGATTATCAACTGTCTTGGTCCGTGATCGGGATCTGAACCTCGAAGTACTTGCGGTTGGCTGGTACAAACGGACTGTTATAACCCATGACCCTCGTTTCCCCCGCAGGCTGATACCGAGTTGAATTCACATCAAGCCATTCCGTTAGCAATTGTTGGGCAGACGCGACTTTCTGAGTTGTTCGACTACCGCGGACTCCCACACTGATAACCGTCTGCGCAGGGACGTCCATAACTTGCACTGAACCGTCGGTACCAGCTTCGCCAAGGTTGCTGCTTCCGTACAGGAACGCCATCGAGCGTTGGGGTGCCCCGGACGTTTCGTCCGAATCGTAGGTCATCTCAACAGGTGCCGTC
The DNA here is from genome assembly GCA_964617665.1 of uncultured Pirellulaceae bacterium. GTDB lineage: Bacteria > Planctomycetota > Planctomycetia > Pirellulales > Pirellulaceae > JADHUC01. The sequence goes on along the minus strand of CAZUAH010000483.1, from coordinate 4,163 downwards.
ATGGCTATCTTGTTACGTTTGATGTGATTGAACAGAGTCCAGACTTTTGGGTCGGCCGTGGGCACCTTCAGCACAACCGACGCAGGTCCAGGCGATACGCACACGTATGCACTGGTGGCCGGAGCAGGCGATACGGACAACACTTCGTTCATCATCGACGGCGATCAACTGAAGACGAATGCGATCTTCGACTACGAGACTCAGAACACGTACAGCATTGCGGACTACGGATCCAGGCGGACAGTCGCACGAAGAGACGTTCACGCTCGGCCGATCCCAGGGGAACGACCCGTTCTACAACGGGAGCATTAACGAGTTTCGGATTTACGACCAGGCGCTAACGCTAGAGCGAATACACAACAATACCGCATTAGGTCCCGATCTGGTCGATTTCGGCGACGCACCGGCGCCTTATCCCACCCGCGGGATTGATCATGGAGCCCATCACACAGACTCAGGTCCCACGCTCGGCGCCAACCGCGACGTAGAAGCGGACGGCCAGCCCAACATGGATGCCTCCGGCGACGATCTCGCGCGTACTCCGGACGACGAAGATGGGGTGACCTTCGATTCCATCCAAGTGGGCCAACTCGACGCGACCGTGACGGTGAACGTACAGAACGCACCCAGCGGAGCAAAACTGGACGCGTGGATCGACTTCAACGGCGATGGCACGTGGGGCGGACCTTTCGAGCAAATCGCTAATGATGTTGCCGTTGTCAACGGCGACAACACGATTTCCTTCGACGTGCCCAGTTGGGCGATCAACGGTCAGACCTACGCTCGCTTTCGACTGAGCATGGCTGGCGGTCTCGGTCCGGCCGGGTTTGCCGCCGACGGTAGTTGGGGCGGGCCATTCGAACACATCGCCGACAGTGTGACCGTCACTGCTGGCGACAACACGATCACGTTTGACGTGCCAAGCTGGACGGTTGACGGCAGCACCTACGCTCGCTTTCGGCTGAGCACGGCCAGCGGTCTTGGGCCGGCCGGATTCGCCGCCGATGGCGAAGTGGAGGACTACCAGATTACGATCATTCCGCCCGCGTTGGCGAGTGGCACTTTTTCTGATCAGCGTACGATTTCCACGACGGCTGACGTAGCTAGTTCGGTTTGCGCGGCGGATATCGATTCCGATGGGGACATGGACGTGCTCTCCGCATCTAGCTTTGACGACACTGTCGCGTGTTACGAGAACGACGGCAGCCAGAACTTCACAGAACACGCTATCTCCACAACGGCCGACGGAGCCAGATCAGTAACTGCGGCGGACATTGACGCTGACGGCGACCTGGACGTGCTCTCCGCGTCCAGTGGGTTCGATACGATCGCCTGGCATGAGAACGACCCTAACCTGCCGCCAACTGATATCGAACTAAGCAACCCGAGCTTGCCTGAAGGCCAACCGCCGGGCACGGTCGTAGGGCCGTTGTCGACCAGCGATCCAAACGCTGGCGACAGCCACACATACTCGCTTGTGGCGGGCCCTGGCGACGATGGCAATGGTTTATTCACGATCGCCGGAAGCCAATTGAAGACAGCGGCGGTATTCGACTACGAGGCCCAGAGTTCTTACAGCGTACGTATCCGGACGAAAGACGGCGGCGGCCTGTGGCACGAAGAGGCATTTGCGATTACGGTCACCAACGTGAACGAGAATCCGAGCATCACCAGCAGCGCGACGGCCAGTGTGGCCGAGAATCAGAAGTCAGTGATTGACGTGGAGTCGACTGATCCGGAAGGAGACACGGAAGGCAGCGGGCTGACCTACAGCTTGACCGGCGGTGCCGACCAGACGCTGTTTGCCATCGAAGCCAACACGGGCGTGCTGACGTTCAACACCGCTCCGGACTTCGAGGACGCCGGCGACACCGGAGTCGATAACACTTACGAAGTGCAAGTCACCGTGACCGACAGCGGCACGTTGACAGACGTGCAGGGCATCGCCGTGACCGTCACCGACGTAAACGATGCGCCCACGGACATCGGCTTGAGCAATAGCAGCGTGGCGGAGAATCAGGCCGTTGAGACGACGATAGGCACCTTTGGCACGACGGACGCAGATCCGGGCGACACGCACACGTACACTCTAGTAGCTGGAGCAGGCGACACGGGCAACACCTGGTTCACCATCGACGACGGTCAACTGAAAACGAACGCCATCTTCGACTACGAAACACAAAACACTTACAGCATTCGGGTGCGAACTACCGACTCGGGCGGGTTATGGCACGAAGAAGCGTTCGGCGTCACGGTGAGCGACGTGAACGAGTTTCTGACTCTGGTCATTGCAGGGGGTGTTGCTTAGGTCTTTGAACTCGCGATTCCATTGGACCAACGGTACGTCGAGAAACCAATCGGGAGCCGAATTCTCGGAAGCCAGCGTCTGCAGAATCGCTTCGCAAACGGCATCTCGCACAGCCGTGTAGAGGTACACGCGTTCAAAGGTCCGGTGGCAAAATTCAAGAAACGAGTACAAGCCTGGACGCGGAAACTGGCTGACGGCGTTTGAGATCAACGTTCCTTCGAGATCGAGTGCAATAACGGTTTCGCGGGACATGGAACCTACTAGTTTTGTGAAGGGATGTGCCGACCGTGTTGCTGCCGTTGCCTCTGCATTCGCTAGAACACAGCACTTGCCAAAACATAGAACAACACCGTGCTTAGCACCAGTGTACAGCCGCCGATTGCAGTCAGCCGTTTTTGTGTGCGAAGCAGCCCTACCCCAATTAATGAACACGAGACGACGTTCACGCACCCCCACGTCAAATTGAGCAGAGCGCCCAAACCGGAGCGAGTGTTAAGTGTATGGTAGATGCCATAGGCGTTCAGATGCGTGATCCCTTCGTAGATCGGGCTGTAAATCGGACTGACACAGAGCATGGCCGCCACCAGGAAGCAGAGGCCAGCTAAGACAAGACGAGCAATCGAGTACCGCTTGTGACGTGGTGTCTCATATGCCGTGGGAGCCTGATATGGGTTCTCGTCTGTCACGATACAGCTATGTCCGTCGGGTTCCCGGTTGTGAAAATGGCAACTGGTATGATTTCCCTCTCCAGCATACCGAAGTCGAGATGGGTATGCGACGGCGACGCGCAAGCGGAAGGAAGGCAGCGTGGGAACCAAACGAGCGAGTGGAGAACTCTGAGGTTCGCGTATCAACGCAGCCTGTTTTCGTCGATTGTTCGATCGGTGGGCTTTCTACACATTATCTTCACATTCGTTTGGTACCACCCTGCGCCCATACACCTATCGGATCCGCCCCAAGGCGGTTTCGGACGCCGCGGATACCATGACTTGCCCTCCGATAGACCGGTCTAAGCTGAAGCCATCCTCTTCATGTACGACGAAACGCCACATCAAGATCACCGTAGTCCAAGCCAGCATTCCCCAAATCGTCAGAAATCCACTACGCCACGCCGGTCTCGAAACAAGATTGTCGTAGCATGTCGATGCGGCGGACATTTCAGGGTGAAGTCACACGTGGCTGGCTGCCGAGTTGCTTGCCCTTTGTGCGGCTCGCCCGTTTCTGTTCCATGTGGCATAACGTGCAATGAGGCTGCCGGAGAGTCTTTGGAACAGATGTACTCAAAGAGTGCTTGGGAGGAACTTGTAGCCGAAGCTCAGCGATCGGAACAGCCTGAGGCGACTTCGAGTTAGGATCAGTCTCGACCGGAGGATGCGACCCCCCTAAAGCGACGGCTCGTCAGAAACGGCGCAGCCCTGCTGGCGAGTCTTCGATTGCGATCGTATCGCCCGTGCCGACATCGTGAACATCAGGCAATGTCGGCGGCAGCAATCCGTGGACCGTGGCCAATAACGCCCGGCACTCGAGCCGCTCGACCGACAAACGTGCCTGAGTCCAATTCCTACGCTTCCCTTTTTGACGAGACTTCATGACTTGCACTCCTCTTGTTCCGCAGGTTGGGGAATCCCAAAAGAAGACGCCTGTTCCGAAACGAGAAAGCATGGCAGCACGCACGGAAATGTGCTGACGGAAACGCCTTTCGGTGTGCCTCGCTCTCTTTCCAGTTAGGATGCTTTTCCGCGGAGATGTCACGCGAAAAGGAAAAGAGAAGAACTTGATTCAGCCACCGTCGTTATGCTTTGGACAAAGCGAGGCCATTCCTTCCCAGGGACTGGTTGGACAGCGCCACTCTGAA
>CAZUAH010000482.1:0-10741 GCA_964617665.1 uncultured Pirellulaceae bacterium | reverse complement strand
AAACAGGCAAGTTCTGGCTCTAGCGACGTAGGACTTACCGGTTGCGGCACTAGTCCACTGGGCCGGGGCGGATAATGATGGGGGCGCTCTCGATTTTCGGGCGGATGGCCAGCCAGTCGACGCCTTGGAATACAGGGTCTGGGATATCGCGAACCTCGTCGTCGCCTCGGTACGGACACATGGCGTCCACCCAGGCAATCAGCCTACGTAGGCTGATCGGATCCACTTTCACGTCGTTGTGCTTGCCGCTGGACGCGATATCGATCAGCTTGCTTTTGTACGACAGAGCTACCATCGGTTTGGGTGTCCGATAGGCCACTGGATCGCGTTGGTCGTAGGCCTCCACCATCAGCATGTTGGCGATGCCCCAGCCCGGCGCCGGATTCTCGGGTTTCTCGTACGGTCGGCCCCAACTTGGCTTGCCAATCAGCGTGGCGTAGGTCTCGTCAAACGAAAGGAATCCGGGACGTGGCGTCATGTCGAACGTCTTTCGCCCTTCGCCGTCACCTTGGTGGCACTTGCCGCAGTACTTGTCCAGCACCGGCTGGACATAGCGGGCGTAGCTGACCGTCCGGTCGTCCCACGGTGGCAGAGTAATCTCGCGGGGTCGCTTGGTCATGGCCATGGATTTGCCCACATACTCGGGTGCCGTGCTGTGTAATTCGTGACAGCCTAGGCAACCTCGGCTTTCGCCCGGCATGACCCCGGTAAAGCTGCGCATTGTTTGCAGTGCGCGGTAGTTCTCGTCAAGCAACTGGAAGTGCAAGGCTTTGCCCGTTGGTGCGCTGAACGCCACGGATCCGTCCTCCTCGATCGGCACGGTTCCGACGATGCGTTTCACGCCCTCCGACTGCACGAGCGAGACAACTGGGCCTGTTGAGATGTACGGTCGCTTGTGCCAGTATGTGTAGGTCTTCGGCTCGATGTTCAAGACTCGCAGGTATTTCGCCTTGTCCCTCAACGCTTCAGGGGCACCGAAGTACACGTTGTTGCTGTAGATGACACCTCCCTGCGGATCGAGTCGATTTTCTCGCTCCGGCCAGACGACCCGATCAGCGATCACTGGCGGCTTTTTGCGAGGCCGTAACGGAATGGCGTGCAGGATATTGTGCGTGCCCTCGTAGACAAGTTCCCGGTTACCGTCCACATCCATCAGATACAGTACGAACTTGCCACCTCGATTGGCGGACACAAGGAAATCCTGCTCGCTCAACGGATATGGCGAGTAGTAGGCGGAGTAGTGGCCGCTGGAGTGGTAATTCGGCGACTCCACAGGATCTACCGGCCCGTCGCCCGACTCGGGCCAGCCAACGTCCGCAGTAACTTTCGTCAGACCGTCCGGAAAGTTGAATCCCCTGTCGGGGTCGATGATGCCAATCGAACCACTGAACCAATTGTGGTGCGCACTGCCAGTAAACATTACTCGCTGGCTATCAGGAATACTTCTGGCGTCCTTCAATAAATCGGGCCAAACGCTCTGATTGCCCCAGAACGTGTTGACCTGCGTGCCATCGGGGTTGACCGACCAAATGCCTTGCGCTCGCCAAAGCGGTTTATCCGTGTACTCCCAGCGTGTGTAGATGATCCGACCATCGTTCATCACCGACGGGAGGTAGTCCGGTTCGTTATTGCGCGAAATCAGGTAGATGTTCTTTCCGTCAGGGTCGCAACGTGCAAGCACATAGGCATTCGTGGGCGGCATGCAGCGCACGTAGGTATGACCGCGCGTGGTCGAGAAGACGATATGCCCGTCCGGTAGGTAGATCGGGTCCATGTCGTCGAACTGGCCGTCCGTCAACTGAACGAGCCCCGTGCCATCGGTATTGATTTCGTACAGGTGGAACGATTTTTCGTTATGGGGCTTGAAGCAGAAGACGACCTTCTCGGCATCGTACGACAGATCCGGCCGCCAAAACGAACCGTGTAGCGGCAACTGAGGCATCAGCTTGGTGAGGCTGCCCGCGGGCGATAGACCATCCAGGATCACCAGACGGCCGCCAGGCACGGCCATGTATCCCAATCGGTGTCGCGTTTCGTGCTGCCACTCTCGGCCTTGCGGGAAGGGCATGTCGACGTAGACGACGCGGTCAAAATCGACGACCGGGTTCTTGAGCATGATTGATCGTTTGACTTGCCTGACCGCGAAATACAGTGACTGGTCTGGTGCGGCTAGAGATTCGGCCTGTTGGCCAAGTTCATCCAGCTTGGCAAGTTCCTTTGAAAGATCGAGTTGGCCGTGGGAGTTGGCCAGAATCCTATCCGCCAGTTCGCGAGCCCAAAGGATCTCGTTTTTGATTCTCTCGGGCGTCGGTTTTCGATCGGCTTGGTGCAACCAGTCGCGTTGGAGCGTCTCCTGCGCCTCGACCGTTGTCAAGTTGCGAGTCTCCGGCGTCTCGGGCGTGACGTATGGTGCTACCGGTTCGGTCGTGGACGGCCGAAATTGGATGCGCCCGCCGGCCTTAAGGATGATCTCGATCCACTGGGGCGAGAACCGTGCGTCGTCGCCCATGGCAACCAGATCCTCGCAACTTTGTCGTATCGCCTCGGCCTCGTCCCACGACTGCAATTCTTCGGGAGTGCATTTCGCGATTTGACATTCGGTCAGCGGCTTGTATTCAAGCGCAAGTTCGACCAACCGTCTTGCCTCGCGAATATTGATATCGTTGCCCAACGCATTCAGGTATCCGATGGGGCCCGTGTCCGTCCAACTGACGAAACTGTCGTAGTCTTCGGGGAACTTGGATTTCAGTCTGGTAAGTAGCGCGCCGGCCAATTCGGGATCCAGTTGGAGACCACTTTCAACCAAGTTCTTTCGCGTGCCCGCCATCGTCTCTGCGAAAGAAGAGCCTGCCGCGTAGAACTTGTTTAGGCGATCCTCAAACTCGCGAGCCAACTTCTCCACAGCGGCAACACCACCTTGATAAAGCTCTTTGACTTCTTCGGCACTCAAGGCATCCCTGTAGATTCGAACGTCGTCGAGCGCCCCCTGGAAATGCTCGCCAGTACCGCCGCTCGAACCAACGAAAGCCGGGACTTCAGCGTTCGTTGCGATCTTTCCCGGACGCTCGAGCGCACCGATTTCTTTACCATCCAGATACACGCGAAGTGTCTTGCCGTCGAACGTTCCGGCGCAGTGGTGCCAAGCGCCGTCCAGAACCTGGGCCGGACTGATTTCCGCATCGCACTCCTCGTACCCATTCACGTTCAACCCCATAGAGAGGATCGAACCGTTCTCCTGGAACGCAAACAGCAGACGTTCCCCGCAGTCTTGTCGGAATATCTCGCGGAACCCGCTCAGATCCGAGGGTTTCGTCCACGCGGAAAACGTGATCGTCGAGACTTCCCCGAGACCAGGGCCGATCTTCGCCGAAAGTGTATGCTGACCTGAAAGCCGAATCGCAGTGCCGTGGACGCCTCGCGTCTTGGGGATGTTTCGACCAGCCTGGACGTTCGCTGCCGGATCGCCTGCTACATCGCACGCGGTCGGTACACTGCCACGTTCGTTGAAGGTCCAGTGAGCCAATAGCGGTTTGTCGATCTTCGGTTCATCGGCCTCCACCGGTTCGGCAAGGCTGGCGATAGCCTGGATGCCATTCTGGTAGAGATCTGTAATCTCCTCGGCCGTCAGCACATCCCTGTAGATCCTCAGATCATCCATCATGCCATGGAAGTTCTCGCCACCGTTCGACGAGCCGATACACCCCGCCGCCGTGCCGCCGGCGGTAATCACCCCTGGCCGTTCCAGTGAGCCGACCTCGCGCCCGTCCAGGTAGACCCGCATGAACTTGCCATCGAACGTGGCCGCACAGTGGTGCCAGCCTCCGTCCAACACGTCTTCCGGATCAATCTTGGCGTCGCATTCGACATAGCCGCCGATGTTCAGACCCAACGAGAGGATCGTGCCGTCGTGCTGGAAAGAGAACAACACACGGTTATTGCCATCCTCCTTGCGAAAGATCTCACGGTACACATCCAAGTCGGTCGGCATCGTCCACGCCGAAAGCGAGATTTTCTGAAGCCCCTGAAAATCCGGTTTTCCTGGAACGCGTAGCTTGTGCCGGTCGGCAAATCTCAGCGCGCCGCCAAACAAACCTTGAGCGCGGTCGAACCCGGGCGAGTGTGCATTCTCCGGCGACGCGTGGTGGCCATTTTCGCTGGAATCAGAGCAAGCCGCACCAAACTGCTCGTCGAAACTCCAATAAGCGATCAACGGCTTGTCGATAGCCAGCGGTTCGACCGCGCCACCACGCTGGCCCGTCGCAGCATCGTCAGCCAAGCCGCTCGAATCCAACATAGCCAAGACGACGGCTAGCAACGACGCCAATCCAACTCCGAAATGCCGCATAACGCTTTCCTCCCTTTTCGATCAACGCGGATGGCAGGCTAGGCACTGTCCCACAAATGTGAGCCGGACGCGCTAGCGTCGGGCCTAGTAGTGCAAAGCGTTAGATCCAAAGAGCCCGTGGCTAGCGCCAACGACTCACGACGTGACTCTTGGCATTTGCGGGACAGTGCCTAGTCCTTACGCCATCTCATTGTCCACACATACGAGAAGAATCGCAAGGACATTTCGCTCGCAGCCGCCATGGCCATACGCTCTGCCACTCCGAGGTCGGCTCCGAAATTCACTCATCCCAAGAATGCCTTGACATACTCAGACTTCCAGAGCACGACTATCGACGCAAAATACGCAGCGTATTTGATTGCAGTGAGGATTGCTGGAGCTACCAATCCCTCAACGCCCATCGCCACCGCGATCACGACCCCGCCGGTTCCGCAGCACCCAATGAGTGCAATCCCCAACGAAAGCCAAACTGTGATGGCAATCCGTGCCCATTTGTGTCCGAGGCAAAGGAATGCCAACAGGACACATCCGGTCAGCCACGTTGCGACATCGAATACGGTGTTTATCGGATGATCGGAAGGCGTCCGTTGTCGCTCGAAGGCTTCCGGAAGTTCTTCGGCATTGGCGAACGCTGAATTGATCATCGGTCGAATGAGGGCCACGTGACAGACCTGCAACAGAACAAGAACACCTGACATGACAAGTACAACGACTCTGCCGACTTGCTCGGCGTCGGACCGCGACGCAGATCCCGTCGACCGTCCGTAATTGCCCGTCGCCACCGTAGTCAAGGGGGAAGCAGAAGAGGCGATGCCGGCAGCGTCGCTCCAGAACGCATCGTTGCCCCGCGGATCTGCAAAGTTGTCTGCCGGAGCAGAACTAGGATACGGAACCTGGATCGTTTGTTGGCACATTGGACACGCAACAGATTGGCCTGCAAGGTGCGGTTGGGCGTTGAAGTCTGGCCACAGGCGCACGTTACTTTGACTGGTTGCGGTGACGGCGCAGGTACTGTCAGCGTTCTGCGGCACACCGGGCACGCGACCTGTTTGCCGTAGAGGTGCGGTTGAGCAGAAAACTGCTGTCCACATTGACACGAGACTTGAATGCCCATTTTCAGAATACCTGGTGTTGGCTCATCGGTGGAAAGAGGAAGTGTCTTGGCCTTCTTCGTGCGTTCAAGTTCAACGAGTCTACCCCATCCATCATCTACTGAGAAAGGTGTTACTTACGGATCTTTCCACCCATGGCCAGGAATGCAAGGATGATTCCGCCGACGATGATCCCGCCAATGCCGGCCCCGAGGGCCTTGTCCGCAGCGAAGCCCTCACCAAGCATGGCGATTCCCTTGATGAGACTGCCAATGCCGAACAGAACGACAATGGTGCCGAACGCGAGCATCAGGGAACGTTGTATCTTCTCTGTAGTCAGTTCCTGGCTCCTCTTCGCTCCCCTCTTGCCGAGTTCCGCCATTGTCGTCGGTGGGCCGTAGGGATTCGCCGTCCCTTGGATGCCGGAGTTGGCGACAGGTAAGCCAGATTGTACCTGAGACACCTCGTCCCAGAGAGGATCCGTCGTTACATCCGGTGGCCCTGGCTCAATTCCGGCCGGTTGGCCGGCAGGAACAGTAATGATCTGGCCACACACTGGACAGTTGACTCGTTTGCCCGAAAGTTCCGGCTTGGCACGAAACGCCCGGCCACAAGCGCAAGTCACCGTCATTTGTCGCGATGGTGGTGTAGGAATCTCCAGCGGCCTTCGGCACGAAGGGCACGCTACCCGCTTGCCGTAGAGGTGGGGCTGAGCAGCAAATCGCTGACCGCATTGGCAGGATACTTCACTAGTCATCTTTGAACCGAGAGACGACTCCCGCACCCTTTCTTGCTAATCTCTTCGTCATTTGGATACCGAGAACACGTAAACAGCGCCGTGCCTGGTACCCACGAACAACCTCTTTGACCGTGCCGACCAGTGGAGTTCAACCACTCGTTCTTCCCCCTCGATCGCAATTCTCTCGATAGTTTCTTCTTGCTTTACGTCCACAATGATCAGCTCGCCCCCCGCCGTCCCGATTGCCAATGCGTCAAGCTCGGGGATTTCGCAGTACGCCTCCATGCCGTACGCCGCTGCGGAATCCAGACAAAGCGTTCGTACTTGGCCGTCTCGAATGATCCAGACAATACCGTCCTCTGCTCGCCCCCACACAACCACCAACTTCCCGCCAACGAAGCCAAAGAAATACGCACATTCTTCGGGTGCCTTCATTCGACTGACGATACCTCGGTCGATGTCTATTTCGTGTATGACTCTGCAGTCATCCAGCGCCATGATCTGTTGCGTTGGCGACAGCGCCGCATGCGAGTAAGGTTGATCATCAGCCAAAACACGTTCACCAGTCGACTTCCAGAGGCTCAGGCCGTACCGATAGGCGACAATCAGATCGCCGTCGGTCCGCAAGCCTGCATACCGAGGCTCGTCTTCATGCGTCTGCAGGCCTTCAGCGAGCACACGTACCTGGGCAGTAGGTTCTTCGACAGCTAACAGCGCGTCAGCTCCAAGGACATACAAACGTCGATGTTCTTGCACATAGACCGAATCATACACATCAGTCGGTACGGGACTAATGGCTTCTCGTTCTCTTGGGAGATTGAACACAGTCCCGCGCGAGTCACGATGAACGGTAATCAACTCTGATGAGACAAGCGCGGGCACGGGTATATGGCAACAATGGCCCGTTTTCCATGCTTGAGAGTCTACCGGAAGAATGCAGAGTAGAGCTCCGACTGCAGCCACATTGCCCAACTCATCTTCTACGATCCAGATAACTCGGCTATCGCAGTCGCCGACAGAAAGTTGTTGGCAGATAGTCATTTTGCACCTAGGGAAGAAAAAAAGGGGACGGGAGCCGTTTTGGGAGTACTCTTCGCGCGAGTGCATGAGACTCTCGACTCCCTTTTTTCGCCTTCGTCAGCGGTCACTGCGCCTGCCTCGACGTGTCTCGTTGGTGGGCTCACCTTCGGGAAAACCAGCCTTTGCTCTCGCCCTCGCGTTTGACCGCCGCCAGTTCCGCCTTTGTCATCCCTGTCAGTTGCTCAAGTCGCTCATCCACCGTTTCATCGTGTTTCTGCAATGTCTCGCGAGCGATTTCGACATAGAACGCGTCGCTTCGCCCTTGGGCGTCGGACAGTCGGTCGACGAGTTCTTGGCGGTTCTTTTCCATCGCAACGATGTAAACGTACGCTTCTCTTCTTCTTTTTTCCTCCCAGTAATTCTCTCGGTCTGATTTTGGCTTCGTCAGCGACTGCGTGTCGCTGCCAGTTTCTGAATACTCGCTTCGCGAGCCCACCTTCTGTGCTGGATCAGTCAATTTGAACGATGTGAAGAAGCGTTCAACATGCTCCTCGTTGATGCGGACCGTTGCGTCGTTTTCGATGGACAGGTCGAAAAGGCGGTCGCCTACCATGAAAGTCCGCGCGACCACGCTACGCCAGGCTCCGTCTTCCCGTAGGTACTTGCCTCGGTACTCGTTCCCGCTGATGCCATCCATCGAGAAGCGACTGGATTGCACGTGGGGATGCGCTCCGTAGGTCCCCCGGCTATACTTCGGAAGCCAATCTGCCGGTACGTGTGTGTAGGCGAAAATGTGTACGAGGCTGCCGTCTCTCAGCACGCCAAAGAAATCCTCCTGCCTCATTTGCGGGTGATTGGGGGCATCCGCGGGGCCGCGGCTTTCTCTGACTCGTCCCGGAAGCGATATGGAGTAGCCGGCCTCAGACGATTCGTACGTTGACCAGTTGCCTGCAGCGATGTACTCCCCCACGATGCCGCCACCTGAAGAGCCCGTTAGGGCCTTGCATACCCAAATCACGGCTACGACTACAAGCGTCGCCACCAGTAGACCACCAGAGATCCACGCCAGCGTCTTGACCGGGAACGGTTTCTTTGGCTTCTGATAGGCATGAGACGTCAACATTGTCGCCGTTGGATTTGCCGGCGGAGTGCTGGCGCCGGCCAACGGATCGTCCCACGAGTCCCGGCTCCCCAAACCCAATGGGTCGGCGGATGCCGATGGCTCAGCGAGGGAGCCATAAGGAATCGACAGCGGCGCGGCGCACGATGGGCATGGCACCTGCCGACCCGCGAGATGCTCCGGAGCCTTAAACTTCTGGCCGCACTGGCAGGCGACCAATGGCGATGGCGGCACCCGCGCCGAAGGTGACGCGCCACTCGCGGCGGGAATCTCGATCGGCCGACCGCACGACGTACATTGCATGCGTTTACCGCGCAAGTGACTGGCCGCAGAAAACCGTTGTCCACACTGACACGAAACTTGAACGCCCATTTTCACAAGACCTCTGCCTCGGTTTTTCGTCGCCAGATCGCATTCCAGACTCGTCCGTTGCGGGATGCGTACGTACGCATTGTCACCCCACGAAGACACGCTTCCCACTCCCTAATCGAAATTCAGTCAAGAAAGTGGACATAGAAAAACCGACAGAGTCGAATAATTTGGTCGGTTGGGCACGGGCGGTCGCTCGATTCGCCGTTCGCACAGTCATCGGTTGCGCGGCATTTGTGATGAAAATATTGCCGATGGACGTGACTCGGCTACCGATCAATCAAGCGGCTTTGCGAATGGGGCCTTTAGGCGTACGGAGGTCGAATAGACCGAAAATCTCATCTTGCGTCAGACCTGTGTTGGTGGGCGGTGCGCCGCCCTGGGAGAAGATCAGATTGAACAGCTCTCTTTTCTCTTCCAGGATCTGATTGATGCGTTCCTCGATGGTTGCCAGCGTGAACATCCGGGTCACGGTCACGGGTCCCGCTACGCCGATGCGATGGGCTCGACATCTTCCTCGTCCAGCGACTATCGGACAGTTACTTCTCAAACATGCCAACACAATTTGCCAAGCATAGTCTGAAGCCCAAGTCCGCCCCGTCTGGATGGGGGACTCTTTTGGACTTATCCTATCAGCGATTGGGCGACATCGAGACTCGCGACGAGCCGCTTCGGAGGACGTAGTAGTGAAAGTTGATCGCGATTTCCTGTTTGGGATGCTGGCACAACACCTCGAGTGCGTCACGGCAGAGCAGTTGCATCAGGCAAATGTGGCTCTTGCAGCAGGACACGATAGGACGCTTGATGAGGTTCTGGCTGCGAAAGGTTGGATTACCAGTACCCAAAGAAGCGAAATCAACGGGCTGCTGGACGAACATCTTCGTGCCCACGGCGCCGATTATCACAAGGCGCTGGAGGCGATTAGGGATGCCGAGGGCGAGGTGGCCGGTTTGTCAAATCCTGCGGATCTGCTCGAAAGGACGATCGACTCGCAGGACGCCGCACTGGCCGACCGGAAGCCGACAGGGGCCGGCAAATCCAGCGAGGCAGGCCTGTGGTCCAAACCCCACGATCCCGCGATCGACAATCCGCCTGGACATGTCGCCGCCGCTGAACCCCAGCCGTTGGAGACGATTGACTATCAGCCCGAACAGCGTTCTCGCTACACGCTGACGCGTGTGGAGGGCGAAGGCGGGTACGGTCGGGTCTGGTTGGCCTTTGATCCGAAGCTGAAACGGGAGATTGCGCTCAAGAACCTTCGACCAGAAAAAGACACCAATCCGGAAGTAGTTCAGAGCCTGATACGCGAGGCGCAGATCACAGGCCAGCTCGAGCACCCCAACATCATTCCAATCTACGAACTCGAACACGCTGACGATCGAGGCAAGCCATACTACACGATGCGGTTTCTGCGGGGGGAAACGCTGAGCGAGCGAATCCGTCGTTACCATAAACGTCGCACGGCGGGAACAGAGGATCCTCTAGACTTGCCTCAACTGCTGAATGCGTTTGTCGATGTCTGCAACGCCTTGGCCTATGCGGGCTCGCGAGGAATTGTCCATCGCGATCTGAAACCCTCGAACATCATGCTCGGAGATTTCGGCGAAGTGCTCGTACTGGATTGGGGGCTGGCAAAGAAAGTCGGCGTGCCGGATTCGGAGCAGGCCATGGGGGACGGCGAGAAGTTGGCGATTACCGATGCGAGCAAAACCGCCTTTGGTCAGATCAAAGGTACTGTGGCATACATGGCGCCCGAGCAGGCGGCGGGTCGACCCGACCTGATTGACGAAAAGACGGATGTGTATGGCCTAGGCGCGATCCTGTTTGCGATCCTGACCGGACGTGCACCACACAAGGCAAAAGAGACGGGCAATACTAGCAGAGACACACTGCAGATGCTGAAGCGGATTTCGGATGGTGCGATTCCGCGCGCACGATCAGTGGACACGTCTATTCCCAGTGCACTGGACGCTATTTGCACGCACGCCATGTCAAAAGAGCGGTCCGACCGCTATCAGACGGCCAGCGAACTTGCACGCGACGTGCAACGATGGCTG
>CAZUAH010000481.1:0-10774 GCA_964617665.1 uncultured Pirellulaceae bacterium | reverse complement strand
CGAAGGATCTTTGGCAAGATCCACTACCCGAAAACCAAGATGCGGCAGAGTACTACGGTTGAACGGCTTCCCAGCCGCTGCTGTCCAATTCCTCTTTCTCGTCGATAGAGTCCGGTTCCACCACTTCGGTCGGCGCCGGCTCCCGTGTGCTTACCGTAGGCTTGTCAGGCCAAGCTATGGTCGAGTAGGACCATGCGGGCCTTGCCGATCGATTGGCGGTCCGGTCGTTGGGGTCAAAGAGACTTGGCGCGGCCTGGATCTTATTGCGATCAGCACCGGCATCCGGATCTGGTACGGGTGTAAGTTGTAGAATATCGCCCTCTGGCGGTGCTGGCTCCTTTTTCACTTCATTTGACTTCCCGTCAGTGGACTCGCCATTCGATTTGCCATTCGCGCCCTCGATCGGTTCCATCGGCGGATAGTTGCGAATCGTAGGTTCTGGTTGGCCATTCTCCAATGGCGAAAGACCGTTCGGCGCCAGACTCGGTGCTCGGTCGGCAGGCGTGGTCGGCCCTGGGGTTGTCAGCGATCTCGGCGCAGATGATGGCATCGGCGTGGTTGGAAACGCTGGCGTGGACGGGAGCGATGGCGTTGTCGATGCCGGTGGCGGTGTGTAGTAGGGCGTCGCGGATGGCGGCGCACATGTCGTGCTTGGTGCGGAAACCACTGTTCCTGGATAGTAGCCCGTGACCACCGGAGTGTTTGGGGCGACCCACGGAGCCCTAGCGGGTGCATACATAGGCCGATATGTCGTATACGGCAATCGCCGGAACTGCCAAGAGTATGTTGTGCATGGCTGTACGTTTGTAATGGCGGTTCCGGTCACGGGATGGTAGGTCGTGACTGGGCGGTAGTTCGTCGTAGGTACTCGCATCAATTGGGTGCGATAACGAACTTCGGGCCGATAGCCCACTGCGCGCCGGCCGAAAAGCCAATCGCACCAACCACGCCCCGCACGGGGCGGCGTTGCTGGGGCGTAGACCGGCGACGCACTTGAGGTCGTTGCCGGGGCTGCGCAAGTTGTGGCAGGCGCGGTGACCGTTGGCGGCGGCGTGAAGGTCGGCGGTGGCGTAGTGGGTGGCGGTATTGTGATGCTTGGCGGTGTAGTGTCAGTAGGCACAGGCAGCGGAGACATGGGTGGAGTCATCGGAAGGGCAGCCGGCGCCGCTGGCAGACTCGGCCCGTGGTAGTTGGGCCATGTCCGCATCCAATCCGTAAGTGTGTAGGCGTCGGCACATTGGACGCCAACAATCGCCTGAAACAGGACGACACACGCGACGATCTGAAGTTTCACCGCTGGTCGTGACATGTCGCTTCTCCGCATTAGGTTCGGATTCTAACGGTTGTGCAGGCCCATGCCCGTAAGCCATGAGCGCACAATTCGATGCTGTAATTTAGGCCACGCGAAACGGTTGGGGAGCGGAAACGTGAAAGAATGCGAGACTTCTGAAGAGATTTTCTTCAGATGCACGGCAGAGGTGACCTTGATAAGCCTCGGAAGACGCTCGGGTTGGGCAAACTCATCTGACGATAGAAGCCCTGTCGATAGATTGGCGAGCCGAACGCGGAGAACAAGCCAGTTTCAGCCTAAGTGAGTTTGCACGATTCGGCGCGTTGTGGCCCGGTCTCCTGACCGGGCCGCCGATCCGACTACCGGTCTCCCCTGATTTCCGGGCGCCTTCGGTCTCGTACGTCCCGTGGTCAGGAGACCACGGGACAACTTCATCTCTCCCAGAATCATGCAAGGTCATTCAGCCCCGCGCACCGGCTTCCTTCGCCCTATCCTCAAAAACGTCGTATAAGGCCATCAGCACCTCGCGCAGGTTTCCGCGACACGCCGAAAAAGCGTCCGACACGTCTTCCGCACCAATCCACGATGCGTATTCGGCAGGTAGTAGGCGTGCGACCAGAACGTGAGCAAGCTCCGGCGAAGTCTCCGTTCGCCAAACGAGCGGCAGCCCAGTCGGTTTGTGAGTTGTGACCAGCAGTCCCGCGCCGCGTCTTCGACAGGCTCGCTTTAGTCGAATGCGATTGATCCAGCCAAGCTGTTCGTAGCCGTCAATGACCACTTGCGTTTCCCGGTTCCACTCGCGTATGGCACGTCGTGGCAGCGCCAATCGCCGCTCCGACTGGTGCAGTACATACGATTCGACGCGGCGTCCCGCTTTCTCAAGGTGCGGCACCAGCGTGCGCGACAAGGTAGTCTTGCCGCTGCCGTGTGGACCAACGATCTCGCCCCACCAGCCGGTCTCGTGAAGCTTGGTGATTAGGGCCGACGTATCGGTGCATTCCGGGAATAGAAAGGGGGCCGCATCCGGCGAGATGTAACGCGTCGAGAACGGATTGCTCGGCGAAGAAGACGCGTTGGGGCCGCCGTTGTTCATGGCAGGGAAGGGCAGATTTGCTTGCGAGTAAGAGTCACTTCGGCCCGGACGAATCGGGCCCAAGCCTTTGGTCGAGCGCCGGCCGCGGCACCAATTGGAAGACACGATCGGCCGATGTCTCTTTGCCGCGTCCCCAGAATAGCCTCACTCGGACACACCAACGTATCTTCACGATTGTGCCGGCATAGCTCAGCGGAGTACGGGGGAGTTCCGTCTGGAGACGATGCAATTGTCTCACATCCCCATCGACCACATCGCTTGGAGTGAACCGCTCGAAATAGTGGACTCCCAGATCCTCGTCTCCCTTACCTTCCGTGTACCACAGCACAGAGACCTCGACCGCCTGGATCTCGGTCGGTTGAATCGCGTCGATCTGATACTCGCAATCCAACTGGTCGCCCGGGTGAAAGACTCCGTTCGGGCTACGTATCGATATCGCGATCAGCGGGTCGATCAACGTTTTTGTCGCCGTCATGGTCGGGATGGACAACGATAGGGTAACTCCGTTCGTAAACCGGCCATGCGTCTGCCTGGCCGCGCACGATCAGCTTCCAATTTATCGCGTTGTGCTCAGATTGGAATGAGTGCATGGCATCATTAGGCAATTGAAATGAACATTCGTGCTCGAACGGCATCCCTGGATCGATCGAGAATTCCGTCTTACGAAACACCTGCCGATCGAAAACTCGCCGTTGCTCGGTGCGGACGTCAGTTCCTTGACGGTAGGTAGCCGCTTCCTCGCATACGAGATTCAGAGTCAGCATTCTCATCGACAGGCGACCCGCTTGGGACACGTATACATCGTACCTACCGCCTCGGCGAAGAGGATGATGTGAAATCTCCACATTCGTTGGGCCGATACCTGTATGAATCACGATCTGACGCACCAAGTCGTAAACCGAGCAACCGCCGATCACCAAAAACGGCACCGTGAAGTAAATCAGAAACCACTCGGGATTGCCGGCCAGGAAGCTGTTCGTCGCATAGACGACCAGCACCACGGCGCCAACATTCCAAACCAAGCAAAACATGGTGGCGAATATCAGTCTCCACGCTCGAGACTGCACCATGGGGAGTCGGTACCGCAGGCTGATTCCTGGGCTGTTCGTCAGATTTGCGTCGCTGGGAATGCAGGGCAGCGGCTTATGTGTTCGTTCGACGTGGCCGGTCAAGTCGATGTTGGCCGCCCTCCGAGCCAACGCCGACCGTCGTTCCGCCGACGCTCGCACGTTGAACACAGTCCATATGAGGCCTCCGCCGCCAAGGAGCACAAACGATCCCAACACCAGCACCATGACCCAGAAACCGAAACCGGGCTGGAAACGAGGCGATGCCATCATGTACTGGGACGAGATCAGAGCGGCCAGCGATACCGTGCCCAGCACGAAGAGCGCGCCCGAGAACACGACCTCGCCTACCCTGCCCACCGTTTCCGAACCGGTGCGCCGGGTGCCGCGTTTCTTTTCCCACAGCCTGAAAACCCGCGCCACGAAACACGCTCTCCCAAGAGTAACTCCGCTGGTCAAACAGTATTGTAGCCGATTTGCGCACACTTGAATCCCGGTGCACGCAATTGGGTGGGAGAACGGGGCTTCGGCTAACCCACATTTCGGACGGCCGTGCCGGGATCGTCCGGTACATCACGATTCCGGCCGGAGAATAGCCGGATCGAAGACTGCGGCGGGCGCCGTCGCTCGCGCACGTAACCACGTTTCGTTCCTTGGAGAAACTCGTGGAAGGCTGCGGCAGGTCCGGTCGGAAACTCCTGCCGCAAGGTATCGATGATCGCATCAAAAGACAAATCACTGCGATAGACGACGCGATAGGCCGCTTTTAATTGGGCAATGTCCTCTCGCGCATACCCGTTCCGTCGGAGCCCCACGCGGTTTAGCCCGACCACTTGGCTGCTTATTCCGTCGACCATCACAAACGGCGGTACGTCCTGACTCACGTGCGCTTGGCCGCCTACCATGGCGAGCTGACCGACTCGGCAGAATTGATGTATGCCCACGGCGCCTGAGATGTACGCCCGATCTTCGATGGTAACATGACCGGCAATCATGGCGTTATTGGTGATGATGGAATGGTCGCCCACTTGGCAGTCGTGGCCGATGTGGGCGTTGACCATGATCATGTTGTTGTCGCCGATGACAGTAGAATCGCCTTCTGCAAGACCGCAGTTTATCGTTGCGTTTTCGCGAATGACGTTGCCATCACCAATAGAAAGTTCCCCAACACGTTCCCGGGCGTGCACGTGCTGTGGGCGTCCCCCCAGAATCGCCCCCTCGTACACTTCATTGTCCTTGCCCAGTTTCGCGCCGGCCTTGATCACCACATGACTGGCCAAACGGCAGCCTTCTCCAATCACAGTTCGGCCTTCAACGATGCAGTAAGGCCCAACGGTAGCACTGGCAGCAACCTGGGATTCGGGATCGACAATTGCAGTCGGATGAATGCTGGGCACGTCGTTTCCTCTCGTCTGCGCGTCGCAATTCGCCCGTAAGCGAATCTACCATAGCCTGTGCGGCAGACCGTCAATCGAGCTCGGTAGGGATGCCAGCGCATCAGCGCAGCCCCCCATCTGGAAAACCACGAGAGCCCGTGTTTACAGTAAATCGGTCAGTTGGCCTATATGAATTAGGCGGATTCTACGGATTCTGGTGGCAAGTCATCAGCTCCCCCCCTGCGACGACCGTAGGCTACCTGTTAGACTGGCAGCTTGTGTTCCGGAAGAAAGTTGTGCCAATCTCTCTACAAATAAAAGGGGGCTGCAACCTATGCCCGACATGCACGAGCTATACGCCGAAGGCGAAAAACTGAAGGACGAAGGGAAGAACGAAGAGGCTATCGGGAAGTTCGTCGAAGCCCTCGAAGTCGATGAGACGTTTGCGTTGCCGCATTTTGCATTGGCTGTTGTGTACGGCAAGACAGGTGACCACGAGAAAGCGGTAGAACATGGCGAACGTGCCTGCGCACTCGATCCGCACGACCCGTTTTCGTTCACTGCGATGAGCGTCACGTACTTGCGGGCTTTTGAAGGTACGCAAAACCCCGAATTCAAATTCAAAGCGGAACAAGCCATGGCCCGTGCGCATGGCGGACCGGGCCAGCAGTAGGGGTCCCCTGGGGCATTCGGTCCTTGGCGACTGTCGGCAATTGAGCGCCGGCGTTGGCGACGGTGCGAGTCCATGCTAAACTATGCGGTTTGGCAGCGAGCAGTTTGACAATAGGAGATTGGTAGTGGGTTGTAGTGAGCGCCGGAAAGAATTGAAGCGCCGCCGCGGGCGGAAGAAGAAGATTGCTCAAGTTAAGCGCCGATCGGAGAATGCCAGCGTCTCGGAAAAGACGCATTTGGCCGCCAAAATCCGTAATATGACGCCGGGCGCCGAGGCCATCATCGAAAGCCTTGGACTTGAAGAACGCTAGACGCCGTTTCGGGTCGCCTCAGGAAGCCGTCACGTCCACAACTGCCGGTCCAGCATTCGGTAGTTGACGGCTTCGTGGATATGTGATGGCTGGATCTGACCGCCATCGTCCAAGTCCGCAATGGTCCGCGCGACTCGCAATATCTTGTCGTGAGCCCTGGCCGACAACCCCAAGTCGTTCACGCTGGCCCGCAGCAACTCCATACATTCGTCATCCAATCGGCAGTATTTGCGAATCTCTCGCGTCGTCATTTGGGCGTTATATCGCGTTTTGCACCCCTCGAAACGACTTTCTTGGGCTACCCTCGCCTGCAAAACCTGTTCGCGCATGCCGGAACTGCTGGTCCCGGTTGGCGCAGATGCAAGTTCCTTGAAGGGCACAGCGGGAACCTCGATATGAAGGTCAATCCGATCGAGCAGAGGCCCGCTTATCTTGGCCATGTATCGCTCGATTTGGGGTGTCGAGCAATGACAGTCGCGGCGCGGATCGTTTCGGTAGCCACACGGGCACGGATTTAGCGCTGCGATCAGGACGAAATCGGAGGGAAATGTGGTGCTGTTCAGCGCCCTCGATATCGTAACGACACCATCCTCCAACGGTTGACGCAACACTTCCAGTGTCCGCCGATTGAATTCTGGCAACTCGTCCAGGAAAAGCACACCGTTGTGCGAAAGGCTAATTTCACCCGGCGTTGGAATGCTCCCGCCACCCACCAAGCCCGCATCGCTAATCGTGTGATGCGGCGAACGAAACGGACGCTTGGCCATCAGTGGCTGCCCGGGCCTCAGTCGTCCAAGCGCGCTGTAGATTCGAGTCGTCTCGATTGACTCGCTGGCTGAAAGCGTCGGCTGGATGGTCGGCACGCGCTTTGCCAACATCGTCTTGCCCGATCCCGGCGGGCCTAGCATCAGGAGATTATGATAACCCGAAGCGGCAATTGTGATCGCGCGCTTGGCCATTTCCTGGCCGCGCACGTCGGCGAAATCCACTTCGTATTTCGAGTACGCATCGAACAACTCCTCCAAACGCGATGGCGTCGGCTCGATCTCCAGCGTGCCTGTGAAAAAACCGACGGACTGCGCCAGACTGGCGACAGGTATCACCTCGATGTCCTCGACCACTGCCGCTTCCGCAGCACTATCGCTGGATATGATCAGGCCGCGCAGGCCTTGCTCGCGGGCCGCCGCAATGGCCATCGATAACGCGCCCTTGACCAGCCGGGTTTTGCCCTCCAACGACAATTCCCCGACCACCGCATACTTGTCAAACAAGTCCGACTGCAGTTGCCCGCTTCCCGCAAGCATGCCCAACGTGATCGGCAAGTCGAACGATGCCGCTTGTTTAGGTAGTTCGGCCGGTGCCAAATTGATGACAATTCGGTCCTGCGGCCTCGTGAAACCTGAATTGACAATCGCCCGCTCGACACGATGCGTGCTCTCCTTCACCGCCGCTTCCGGCAGCCCCACCAGCACCGTCTTCGGCAGCGCACCCGGCGACACGTCCACCTCGACCTCAACGGGCACGGCCTCGATACCCAACAGCGAAAACGTTTTCAGCTTGGCTAGCATGACACACCTTCCGTCGCCATTGTGAAATACCCCGCCTCGGTGTGCAAGCCGCCCTTCACGTTGTCCCAATCAGCGAGCAAGGGGACGAATTGGACCTCAACAGTCCGCGATAGACCATTCGGTAGATGCGGTTCGACATAAGCGGCTAGCCTTTGCGCACCGCGCAGGCCAGACCGAGGCCGCCCCCTTGCCGGAACAGCGCAAACCGGCTTGATTGCTCTTACAGTCTGTACGGAAACCACGCCATTAGAAGAGGCCGAAGTTCCGGCAGTTGAACGGTTTGCTCGGTCCGGCCTACGAATTGGTGCACAATACGGGTTAGTGCTCTGTCAGAGCTGAAGTTGGGGGAAAGGGCTTGGGGAACCGTGACCAACGCAGCGAGTGCCACATCTATCACTTGGCTATGTTCGTGCTCTCCCGGCACGGGGCTTCGTCTTGAGCCATCCGCGTATGTGTTCCTGTTCGCTAGACCAACTCTTCCCGATTCGCTGCTCGCAGAAGGCATGGAACAGTAAATCGAGTGTCTCCTTGAGTCCGCGGAGGCTCTCGATGCGATCCTCCAAGATCCCGCGTCCTTCGGCTTCCTCATCGACCTGAATTTTTGCGCCGCTGACCACAAATGTCTCTGCCTGGAGTGTAAGTTCGTATTGTTCACCATGACGGACAAGAATCAGGCCCGCTTTGCGAGGCAGTTTGCCCGAACGGACCGCTTGCGCAGCTTCGGGTAGAGACGTCGGGTCTTCCGCTGTGATCGTCCCCTTGCCCGATTCGCCCCACGGGCACTCCATGGCGAGCGTCCGGTTGAACATGCCGGTCGCTTCGGACCCATCCGACAGGTCGATAGTGTCGCCCTGCGTCTCCCAGCGCCACCAAAGCCACAGTAGGAACTCATTGCCGAGGAAGTCGTAGTTGTCACCCTCGCCATCCCACCATGCGACATCAGCGCTGGCTCCATCTCCACGGAAGTTGGCGGGAACGGTATCATTCAGCGCCCGCCGCTGCTTGGCCTCTGTCGCCCACTCGATGGCGATCTTCCCTGATGACAGTCGTCGCAGTTCAAGCTCAAACGCTCTAGACAGAAGATCGACGCACACGTCACCTGCAGCGGCGCTGGTCCCGCCGCAGTACAGCAAGCCGTTCTTCGCATCCCACAAGACGGGGAACTGCTGCATCCGCTGGAACTGGCCACTACCAGCCGCTTCTTCGCATCGAGCCTCGACAGCGTCCTTGGCCTCCAGGCGTTGGGCTTTGGTTGGGCGGCGGCCCGGCGAGTCGGCCGTCAGCACCGCCAACTCGATCTGCAGCCACGCCCGGCGAATGGCGGCCGGCACTTGGTTGGTGTCGATCCGCACAGCGAAGTGCAACGCATCTCCGAAGACGTTCTTCTCCAGATCGAAGTCATAGTCGAGCAGATGAGCACCCGCCAAAAAGCCGACCCTCGCCTGATCATTCGAGAGACTCTTGGCTTCGCCAATGGCGTGCTTCTCCAGGATCTCCACATGTTCAGGACCGAACTGGCGTGACTGCGTGCCGTCGATACGAAAGCTCTCGAAAGTCATACTTCCTGACAAGAATCCCATGCATTTTCCTATTCACAGAGGTGAAAGCTGAAAGTTTGGAGAAGTGACAATTCGTGCGTCATGGCTCTGGTTTCCAGAGGCCCCTACCGCACGTTGCCGTGAAGATTATAACGGGGAAACAGTTCAGTACGATAGATGCCACGTCGACCGCGTGGTCAAGGGGACCGACGTCAAGTGCGGGCGAGACTTGCCTAAACATACCAGGCCGGTGGAGTCATCTATCACGTCCAAGACAGGTCGTCGCAGTGTTGAAAACCGCCGGATTCCTTGTCATAATATCGACGTTGCGATTGACTGATTCGGTCGCGCAACCTCTTAGAGCCTGCCTGTACTTCACAGTTGGTGTTTGGTGGAAAGAAAAGGCTACTCGGCTGTTTGCCGGTAGTTAGATCGTTTCGCGAGGTGCCAGTTATGATTCGCTACGTTCCCCTTCCAGAGTTGCCCGAGAAGTTCGCCGTTCCCGATCAACTGAGGGATCGCTTCTGGTACGATCAAGACAAGAAGCGACTAGCGTACGACGGGGCCATGTCCAAAGCGACCTATGATCGACTTCGGGGGTTGAGTTCTAACTTCAACTATCAGCGAGCGATGGAGGAGTTGTTTCGTATCGCAGTTCCCGAAGACGATCGACCGAAACACAACGCTCGCCTGATCGTGGCAGCGGCTGGAGTGGCAGTGGTCGCTGCCAGTTTAATGACAGGGCTCTGGCTTTGGCAAAGGACTCATGCCGACAGCGACGTTCGGCCAATGGAAACGAAGATCACGTCCTACCCGATGCGGAACTGATGGCTATCAACTAGAGACGCCACCAGTAGATGAGGACGGAGTCTCTTCGTCCCAACAGAGCAAGAGCCGCGAACCCTTGCAGGGCTGCGGCTCTCTAAGTCGGGGCAACTGTCGTATCGTTGAACCGTTCTTGGAGTTGGTGGCTCAGTTTTCCCGGGCCTTCCTTGAGTCGCCTGCCTCGTATTTTGAAACCGCGATCCGACTTGCGCGACGCTCAGCGTAGCGACGCTGCTTGATGAGCGCGTAGTCGGCGGTTCCTGCCGGCCGCTGAGTAGGAAGCGGGCGTCTTGGCGGATGTCGAGCAGATTGATCCGCGGATTTCCGCGCTGCTCGTACCCGTTCGCTGAACCGATTACCACGATGATTCGCAGGACCATTTCGCCAATTTACGGGGCATATGGACGTTGAAGCCCGTTAGTGGCATGACCTGGGGGTCGTGGTGCTGGAGGAGCAACTCATCGGGATTCAGAGCTAGGTTGAAGTCTCAGGCGTCTACCGTTCCGCGTGGTTTTCGCCCCGCTCTGGTGCTTGCTCTGCATCCGGCGCCTTCTCATTGTCGAGTGAGTCGAGCATTTGAACGATTTCCTCGATTTCCTCTCTTTCGGTAGCGAAATCGGAATCGTCCAGAATATGGCTCCGCACGTAGCACGCTGCCTTGTGCTTCTTGCTCCTTCGGTAGCATATTTCCAGCTCACGCCACATCAAATCCCTGATCGCCGGATCCACTTTCTTGACGTAACGTATTCCCACCTTGATGGCCTTCAATGCCTCGTCAAGCCGGCCGAAGAATCGATACGCTTGAGTCAAGACATACCAATTGAGGCCATGCACCGGATGCAGAGTCAATGCCTTCCTCGCATATTTGATCGCAAGCGGATACTTCCGGCGGCTAAAACCAAGTTGAGCCAAAACACTCCATGCCTGCCAGGCCCTATCGTCCAGCTCAGTTGCTCTTCGGGCATGTTGCAGCGCCAACCGTCCGGCGGCGCACTCTGCGAGCGCGTGGCCATGAAGTAGCGGCTCGGATTTC
>CAZUAH010000480.1:0-10788 GCA_964617665.1 uncultured Pirellulaceae bacterium | reverse complement strand
ATTCGGGCAGTTGGCCTACGTGGAAGACCAACGGGTTCGACAGCCCGGCCGGCGTTTCCAGCCGTAATTCGCGCGGCCCAGGCTTGGCGTCCGCCGCGATGGTCACGCGCACGGTCACGGTCTCCGCAATCGCTGGCGTCGGCGGATTCTCCGGATTGCTGTAGCCGAACGCAAACGTGTCGATGCCGTTTCCAGATATGGTGGCCGTGGCGACGCCCGCCAAGTTTCGCCCGCCAACGATCAGTTCCAGTTCCGCTCCCTGCCGGCTTCCAGCCGGATAAATGTATCCAATCCGCGGCCGAGTCTGCTGGGCAGAGACGGTGGAAGCGAGGAGTAGGAAAACCAGCAAGGTCACATGGAAAGGTACTCGGGACATGACGCGGCTCCTTGGGTTTGAAGCTCGAAATCCGCAACAAACGCGGGCATCCAGGAATTCGACACGCCAGGATTTACGATTTCCGGGAGGGCGAGGCTCCCGCCGAGCCGCGCATCGGTACCAGAAATCCGGCTCAGCAGGAGCTTCGCCCTCCCATTTTGCGAACACCCTCGCTTTCTGCTTCGGATTTCGGATTTAACAACGGCTCCGCCGCGTCACATGATCTCCCTCAGTCTTCCACCCATCTTCACGCCTTCGTCGGGCGCGGCGGTTATGCGGACCGGCGGGCCTTGGGGGTTGGGCATGGTTCCGTCGGGATCGATGCCGAGCAGTTCGTACATGCTGGAGATCAGATCCACCGGGTAGACGGGTCTATCTTTGACTTCCTCGCCCGTGGCGTTCGTCGACCCGACCACATGCCCTCCCTTGAATCCGCCCCCGGCGATCACCGCCGAGAAGACTCTGCCGAAGTGGTGACGGCCACCGTCCCAAGGCGGTTGCCAGTCGACCTTTGGCGTTCGGCCAAACTCGCCGCTCCACCAGACGATCGTGCTGTCCAGAAGGCCTCGTTCCGACAACTCTTTAAGCAACGTCGACAAGCCCGCGTCCACTTGCGGTAGCCGCCGTCGCATTGCCGTGAAGTGTCCCCTGTGCGTGTCCCATCCGCGGGAGTTGATGGTAACGTAGCGAAAACCTTGCTCGACCAGCCGACGCGCCAGCAGGCATGCTTGGCCAAATTCGTTCCGCCCGTATTCTAGCCGAACCTCGTCATCCTCCTCGTTCAGATCGAAGACTTTCCCTTCGTCACCAAGGATCAGATCGTAGGCCCGGTTTTCGCCCTTCTTGGAGGCCACCAATACTGGGTCGTCCTCCACAGTGTTGTTCAGAGCGTCGAGTTTCTGGAGTAGCTCGCGCCGGCCTTCTTGACGCTCGCGCGTGATCCCGTCAGCCACGACTCCTTCGACCACGAACTGCGGCGCAGCGGGGTTGCCGCCAGTGGCGAAGGGCTTGTAACGCGATCCCAAGAAGCCCGCCTCGGAAAACCGTCCTTGTGGTTGCGTGACGACCACGTAGGGCGGGATCATCCGGTCGTAGCCGGCCTCGTAGCCTTTGAACAGCGAGACCACGGCGCCGACTGACGGATAGACCAGCTTGCCGCCGGGTTCGCGCCCCGTCTGGACCAGGTACGCAGCCGTTTCATGGCCGTTATTGCCGTGTGTCATACTGCGGATGATCGAATACTTGTCCGCGTGCTGGGCCAGCAACGGAAGCGTCGCATTGATCACGACGCCGTCCGCGTTCGTCTCGATCGTTTCGCTGAGCGGTCCGCAATAGTCATAGCCGGCATCCGGTTTTGGATCAAAGGTGTCCAGATGGGAGGGGCCGCCCCACATCCAAATCTGAATCACCGCCTTGGCTTTCCCCTTCGACGATTCCGGAGAAGCCGCTGCGGATGCGGCCAGACGGTCGGCCATTAGCATGCCACCCGCGCCCAGCAATCCTCGGCGGAGCGCCTCGCGCCGGTCGATCGGCGTGCCTTGATTTCCTTCGTCCACGTTCAAGGTAATTGGGATCGACGAGTGTTCTGTGCTCATGGTCTCACCTTACTGTTGGAGGTTGTGAGCGTTTAGACTCCAGATTTGTATTTCGGATTTATTCCTAATGCCGGTGGAGGAATTCGGCGCTGTTGACCAAGGCCCAGGCGACATCCTGCAAGCCTTGGCGCCCCTCGACAACATCGGACTGAGAATACTCCGCAACGACTTTCAACTCTCTCTCGGTGGGAAAACGGGAAACAATCATCAGGTAAAGCCGTTCGGCGACCTCTTTCGGACTCCGATTCGAGTAGATCACTTTCTGGATCTTGTCGCCACCCTCGAGCTTCCGCTGCACGTGGCTCGAATTCAGCAAGTGCAGTCGCTGCGCGGGCGTGGGATTGTTTTCTCGCTCCAATGCCAACCCGGTATCACGCGACGGACGCCCGAACATCTCCAGGAAGGAACTTGTGATGCTGCCGTCGGCCAGCGCGATGGACCGCTGATTCTCGGGGATGAACGTGAACGGTTCCGGAATGGGGCTGGTGTACTTCTCAGTGGTCCCGGTGATCTGACACAGAGCGTCAATCAGCACCTCTGCTTCCAAGCGACGGACTGGATAGTACGCGAAATTGGCCGCAGCCTTGGGATCTTTGGATTGGGGAACCGACGAAAGCTGGTACGTCGTCGAGTTCAGAATCAGTCGGTAGATATGCTTCAGATCGAACTTGGCCGTGACGAGTTCTTTCTCCAGGAAGGCCAGCACTTCGGGATTGCTCGGCGGGTTGTCCTGACGGAAATCGTCCGGCTCGTGGACAATTCCACGCCCTTGCAGCCAGTACCAGACGCGGTTGACGATGTTGCGTGCGAACCAAGGGTTATCGGGACGGACCAGCCAGTCGGCGAAAATCTGGCGAGGATCCTGTTCCGGAGAAAGCTCTACTGTCGTGCCGTTAGGGAAGACGGCCTGCGGCGCATCGCCCGAGGAGTCTTTCCACGCTTTTTCAAGGTCAAAGAAAACGATTTCCTCTTTCCATTCTCTCGACGGCTTGAAGCCGACGTACGAGAAGAAACCCTTCATTCCATCCAGCCGATCTTTCGGCCATTTGTCCGTACGTTCGCCCATGAACGTCAGGGCTACGGCACTGGTGATCGCCTCGGGTTCCTTGCCTTGAATCGCGCGATAGAAATTGACTGGCGAGACGCGGAAATTGCTGCCGCTGGAGGTAAGCATCTCGCGAACGAATTCATCGTAAGGCTTGTTCGCGCGGAGCGAATCGTTGATCCACCGGTAGTAGGCCTGCGCAGCGTTAGGCCAGAGGTTAATGGGAAACTCGGCCTTTACGCGCAACAGATCGGCCCATTTCATCGTCCAATAGTCGGCGAACTCGTCTCGCTCCAGCAAGCGATCAATCAACTTGCTGCGTCTGTCGGGGTCGGCGTCGTCCAGAAACTGCGATGTCTCTTTGGCCGTAGGCAGAGTGCCGATCACGTCCAGATAGACACGGCGGACGAACACCTCGTCCGAGCAGAGATTCGCCGGCGGAATCCCCAACTGGTTCAGCCGGGCGAAAACCAGTTGGTCGATCTCGTTTCGCTGAGCCAGTTCAGTCTGGGTTTCAAAGATGCCGACAGAGGCCCCATCCGGACTGGCTGCAGCCAAAACCGCTGTCAGGGTAACCGCGAAGCTCGAGAACGTTCCCATATAGATCACCTCGCCGATGATCTTAAGCACGTCGCGAGAGGATCGCAACGCGCTGGGCTCTCTTCATCCTTCAAGAGCCGTATGTTGGTGTGTCTTTCGGTCAAGGGTGAGAAAGGTATTGTACATTATTTTCTGTAGGAATCCTCGCCCCGTTCCCAACGAGTTAGCCTATTTCTTTTGAATGGCATGTCAAGCTAAGTGCCCGCACAGAACTGTATTCTTGCCCAATTCGCCATCGTCCTCCGCCTTATGGTATGATTGGCCTCCCCGGGTTGAGTTAACCACAACGTTGCACTTCTCTCTTGGCGGCTACGGCGTAGCGGCCAAATCGACAAATAACCACTTGAAAGGCCGACCAATGAACTCCCGATTGTCTCTGACTCTTGCGACATTCTGCGCATGTTTTTCGTGGACCTTTGATGCTGCGGCGTCAAGTGAACAGCCGCCCGTGCCCGACGAAATAATGATTGCCGACTTCGAGGGTGACACCTACGCCGATTGGAAGGTCGAAGGCGAAGCCTTTGGCACCAAACCGGCAGAAGCTAATGTCTCGCCGCGGAACAGAGTCGTTGGGCATTTGGGCAAAGGACTCGTGAACACTTTCCTTGGCGGGGACAAACCCAACGGCAGAATTACGTCACCGCCGTTCACGATCCAGCGAAAGCACATCAACTTTCTCGTCGGTGCAGGGAATCACGAAGGGAGAACGTGCATGAACCTGATCGTCGACGGCAAGACGGTCCGCACAGTTGTCGGCCCGGCGTTGAAGAATGATAAGAACGAAGAAATCATCGACTGGTATTCGTGGGACGTCGCGGAACTGGCCGGCAAACAGGCAACGCTGCAAATCGTTGATGACTACTCCGGCGGTTGGGGCCACATCAACGTGGATCAAATCGTTCAGGCTGACGAACCTAGAAAGGCGACCTACCCCGACTTCACTCGAAGGGTCTCCCTGGACCGCACCTCGCTGGTCCCGCAATACGAGTTCGCCGACACGCTCGAGGAACAGGAAGCCCAGTTGAAGACGAATCCGCTGCTGTTGCGGATGAACGAGTCGCGCAAGGCCATGGCCGACGATCCCTACCGTCCCGTCTACCACTACGTCAATCCGGAAGGCCGACTGAACGACCCGAACGGCCTCTGCTTCTGGCAAGGGCGCTGGCACCTCTTCTATCAGGCATACCCGCCGGAAGACCCGCGTCAACACTGGGGACACGCCGTGAGCGACGACCTGATCCGTTGGCGCGACCTGCCGCTGGCCATCTACCCGAACCCGGAAGACAGATGTTTCTCCGGCGCTACCATGGTCGAAGAAGATCGCGTGATCGCCATGTATCACGGCACGCGGGTTGGCAATATGGTGGCCGTGTCCAGCGATCCGCTACTGTTGAATTGGGAGAAAGTGACCGGCAAGGCCGTCATCCCTATGACAAACCCCGACGGATCGCCGCTGCCGTACCGTGTGTTCGACCCGTGCATCTGGAAGAAAGACGCCATGTACTATTCGCTTTCCGGCGGCACTCTACCGGGCCCCGGCGGCAAGCCGGTGCGAGCCAATTTCCTTTTCCGTTCGAAAGACCTGGCCACGTGGGAGTACCTGCACCCGTTTGCCGAGAATGATCGGTACTCGCTTGTTGGCGACGATGGGGCCTGCCCGTATTTCTGGCCGATCGGCGATCAGCATATCCTGCTGCACTTCAGTCACATGAGCGGCGGCAAGTATCTGCTGGGGGATTACGACACGGAGCGGGACAAATTCGTCGTTACCCACGGCGGCGACTTCAATTTCGGCCCCTACGGCCCCGCCGGCGTCCATGCGCCGTCGGCCACGCCTGACGGCAAGGGCGGAGTGATCGTGATCTTCAACATGAACCCCGCTAAACCGACGGAGGGCTGGAACCAGATCATGACCTTGCCGCGGCGTCTGACGCTAACCGGTAGAGACCAACTGGCCATCGAACCGGCCGGAGACGTTGAATCGTTGCGCCGCGAGCATCAACACGTCGATGCAATGACCCTGCCAGCCAACGAGGAAATCCTGCTGGAGAACATCCAGGGAAATGCGATGGAAATCGCCGCCGAGATCGCCCCACGGGGCGCGTCGATGATCGAGTTGAACGTCTTGCGTTCACCGAATAGCGAAGAAGTGACGCGAATTATGTTCTTCAAAGAACGAGGGTACCGCGACCGTTCCCGAAAAGGAATTCTGCCTGGCCTGATCTCGATCGACTCGTCCCGATCGTCGGTGCTGCCGGACGTACGCTCACGTGCCCCCGAAACCGCCCCCGTATTCATCGCAAGAGACGAACCACTGAAGCTGCAAGTCTTCATCGACCGCAGTGTCGTCGAAGTATTCGCCAACGGCCGCCAGTGCGTCGCGCTACGTGTCTACCCCGGCCGCGAAGACAGCGTCGGCGTGTCGCTCCGCGCTCAAGGCCAAGACGCCGAACTGAAGTCGCTCGACGCTTGGCAGATGGAGAACATCTATGACTAGTCCCATTTTCCGCTAGGCAAGCGGCCTATTGGAGTTCCCTGCGAGCCGGATTGCATGGCGGAAATTGGGCGAGTTAGAAGGGCACTGCGAGGGCTTATTCCTTGAACTCGTCGTCCAAATGGCACCTTCGCGCGTCTTATACTGTGGACGTCCAATGGCCTGTAATACTCCTTGAACTGAGCGCCGGTACGTGAAGACACGAGCTGTAGCCGCCGAGGCGGCGCCGATGACGAACGACGACATCGAACTCGTCAACGGATTTCGCCGTGGCAATCGAGCCGCGCAGGTCGAGTTCATTCGGCGTTGGGAGGGGCCGCTCCTGCGAATCGCTCTTCGAGTGGTCGGACGTTTGGATCAGGCGGAGGACATTCGGCAGGTCGTTCTGCTTCGAATGCTCCAGTCGCCGAAGTCCCTACCAGCCCCGAACGCCCTGGCCGCATGGTTGCGGCGCTGTGTCGTCAACGAGTCTGTCACGCAGGCACGTCGGGTGGTCGTCCACCAGCGAGCCACCTCGGACATTCGCCAAAGCGAGTCAGAGGCACAAGCCGTCCCTCCGTCGGATCAGCTTATCGCCAACGAAGAGATTGGACAGCTGAATCATGCGCTTCAACAACTTGACGCGGAATCGCGTGCCCTGCTATCGCTGCGATTTGACGAGGATTTGACCTTCCGAGAGATTTCCGAAACCGTCCAACGGCCGGTCAGCACGGTGAAATCACAAATCGGCCGAGCCATCAAGGACCTGCGGGGAATACTCGGGGAAATCGGGCAAAAAAGGAGACTGAAATGAGATGCCAAGCCGATGGTCGCCCCAACGAGCGCGACGTCGACGACGATCTGCGTCGACTTTTTAACCAAGAAAGCTGCCCGGAACGTCCCGTGGATACTGATGCGCTGCTCAGCCTGGCAGCACCGGGGCCTGCATCCGAGCGATTGTCGCAGCGCGCCGTGGAAGCGACCCATCGCGTGAGCGCGACTCCGCTCGCACGGAACCCGAGCCGACATCGGAAAGTCTTGCCGGTAAGGCGTTTAGCTGTATTGGGGTCTCTGGCCACGGCGTTTCTCGTATCTATCTGCTTCGCTTGGTTCGCCTGGCAAGCTGGTGGCCGAATGGCTATGGCCGACGTTCGACGCGCCCTGAGCGAAACCCGGACGATTCACATGGTGATTCATCTGAACGCCGCACACGCACCGGTCAAACGGGAAGTGTGGTACCGGGCCGGTGTCGGCTGGGCGTTGGAGGATCGTACGGGTTCTGTGTGCGACAACGGAATCTATCGATGGTGGTGGGCACCCGGCTCGCAAAGCGTCACGCGATCGAAGAGTCGACTCAACGAAGGGCGAACCGTCGACGCGAGGCAGTTGGCAGAAACGGCGGGGATCGTGTTCGACGAGTTCTCAGACAAAGCTGCGAGACATCGCGAGAACGATCGAGCTGTGGATGGAGTGCCGTGCCGCGCGTTCGAACTGCCCGTGGCACCGTCGGTTCCAACAGCGAGTCATGCCGACGCTCTTGGTGAATCGCCTTCGGCAAAGACGGTCTTCCTTGTCGACAAACAGGATCGAATCCGCTACTGCGAGAACCAGGTCTTGCAGGGCGGCGTCTGGGTCACGTACCGCAAGGCCGAAGTCGCCTATGATGTGGAGATTGCCCCGAGTCGATTCACGCCTGAATTCGACGAGAACGTTGTCGTTATGGACTCCGTCGAACTGGCAGCCGAACGCGACCAGAAAGAGCGACCCATCGATCTGCTTGTTGCCGAACTGTCAAAGGGCATCAGAAAGCGTCAGGAGCAGTATCAGGACTTGATGTTCTCCTACAACGTGACGGCAAACGTGAAGCGATCTCCCGAGGCGACGGGGCTCCCACAGCATGATTGGCTGACGAATGGTCTACTCTCCACCAGCAACGTTCTCAAGATCATGTCGCCCTCCAAGGAGAAGAGTAACCGGCCCTGGCGACTCTGGATTCGCAGCATCGCAAACAGTCAAGGTCAACGGTTGGTTGATCGTTTCGCGGCGTATGACCAGGATATGACTGTCAGCTTCATTCGCAGCGGAAACCCGCTGAAAAAGAACCGAGGCTTCGTCCTGCCCTGGGAAGACACCGAGTGGTGGGGCCGCAACACCTTCGATTACTTTCTGTTCATGCGAATCAACGGGATAACCGACAGCGAGGACCCGCAGGGGGAAGCGTGGAACTCCCACCTTGAACGTTTCAGCGTGGCCGGCCAGGAGCAAGTCGATGGCCGTACCGTCTATTCGCTCTACCGGTCTTGGCCGGATTTTGGCATGGAGTACTTCGTGCGAGTCAGCGGCGGACCCGAACACATGCTGCTCCGCTGGGAGGCAAGGGAACTCGAGGATCGGAAACGTACAGTGGCGCTCTACGAAGCCACATCAATCCAGTTGTTCCAAGGAGCTGCCTATCCGGCATCCGGTCGACACCGCCATATTGCCTGCGGAGAGCTGCCTGATGTGACTTACGAATTCAAAGTGACATCAGTGGAGCATCTGAAGGAAGATGACCGCAAGCAGTGGATTCCCGAGTGGCCCCCCTACACCATCGTGCGTGACCAGATCACCGACTTGAACCTCGAAATCCCAGGGCGCGGCGATTTCTGACAGCGATGGGCCCTGTCTGAAGACGCATAATCCCCTGTAGCTGCGTTCGCCAGAACGCGGGGATTCCTGCACCCTGGCGAGTGCAGCTACGGGGCTTCAGGCAGAAACTGGACGCCGCAGAACATGGGGCCGCTCACAGTGCTACTGTGGCCCAATGCCGGGCGGCTGGTACCAGAATGACCTCCAGTAGGCCTCGTCCGTGGCGTAGGCGTCAAATGGATCGGTGGCGGGGTCGAATTCGGGCGGAAGGATGCCGTACCGTTTCATTTCGCGTACGTAGTTGGGGCTGGGCTTTTCTGGGGTGCCCCCGTCCATCACGGCGTATGTGCCATTGGCGGTCGCGCCGGAGTCGAGCCAGAGGCGGATGAGTCTGGTTTCGACGGGCGATACGCGGATATCGTAGTGACTGCCGTCGATTCGCGTCATCAGTTTGCTGGCCGAACTGCCAAACGAGCGAGTACCACGGTTGCCGTGGGAGTTCCGGCCGTCGACCACCTCGTCGAGCTGCCGGACAAGCGAAACGTACGAAGTCAGCACACGACCACGGCCATGCGAGGGCACACCGTGGCCACCGTCCAGCCGGAGTCTTCCATCGGCTCGCTCGGGGCCGTGGCATTCGACGCAATGCTTGTCGAGGATCGGCTGCACGTGGCGACGGAAGTCGACGATCTCGGGCACGCCGACAATGGGCTCGATCCGGCTGGGTGGACGTTCGAGGGCGATCAGTGTGGCGCGCCCCGGATTCGATGGCGCTGTTGTCCTTGCCTCGTGACAACCGACGCAACTGGTAACTTCGCCGGGTTGCACGGTCACAAAGCTCTGCATTCGCTTGACAGACAGATCGTCCTCGTCAAGGGCGACAAACAGCAGGCTGCGCATAGCAGGCACTTCAAACTGGGCGGATCCGTCCTGCTCGACCGGTACCGTGCCCAGAATCCGCGTCAGGGTGAAACCGCCCCACAGGCTGATGCCATCGAAGCCGGGGCTGTTATGGAACGGCCCGGGGAGTTGTTCGAGTACCAACAGCCGCTTGATCTCGCCCGATTCCACACCCGCCATGTTTCGGCCGACTGTCACGTCGGACAGGATCAGTCGGCCGGTTTGCTTCGACGGTCCCTTTCGGGGCGGAATCGTGGGCTCCGGATCTCGCTGACGAAGCGGGATCGGCTCGTGGAGCATCATTTGCGGCCTAGAGTCTGCAAGTTGGTAGAGCAACCGCGTCTGACCGCCTCTGTCCATCAGATGAAGCTCGCGGCCCCGAGCGACGAGAAACGCATCCGACGAAACCGGGCTTGGGTCGCGCCATCGGCCGTCTGAATGGACTCGACGTGCCGCCGTTTCGTGATCGGGACCATAGCCGGGTGCGATGACGGTCACGAATCCCTGGTGCTCTTGCCGGCCGTGCCCGGGCGAAAAAATCGCTACCACATCGCGCGTTCCGGGGATCGACTTGGCATCCAGGATGGCCACTGCCCCTGGCACGTTTTGATAGTACACCGTGTTCCCTGACTGTCCGGCGAGGTTATAGGGCTTGCCGATAGGATGCATATTTCCATAGAACGTCATCTGGCCGGTACCATCCGGGTTCACCGTCCATAGATGATGGTAGCAGAGCTGACTGCGGTTGACGTATTCCCACCGGGTGTAGAGCAAACGTCCATCGGCCAGCACGGCAGGGGTGTTTTCCGTGACGGCGTTGCTGCTAAGCATTCGGATATCGTTACCGTCCGCGTCGCACCGATAGAGAATCGCAACGGGCGTTTTCCAGCACATCACCCAGCGATTACACCGTGAGGAGCAGAAGACGATGTCTCCGCCGGGCAGACAGGTCGGCTCGATATCGTCGTACGGCCCGTCGGTCAATTGACGCAGGCCCGTCCCGTCGACACTAATCTCATACAAGTGATAGTGTTCTGTGCCGCCCTTGCGATAGGAGAAGACGATCCGCTGGCCGTCGCGGCGCAAATGGGGATCGCGAACGCCGCCATCAGGGTCGTCCTCGGGGGCGCCAAACTTGCTCTTTCCTGGTTAACTGAGCTGGTTTTGTGAG
>CAZUAH010000479.1:0-10825 GCA_964617665.1 uncultured Pirellulaceae bacterium | reverse complement strand
GTGGAGTCCCTCAAAATGATCCCCAATCGTGAAGAGAATCTGGGCCGCCGGAGCATCTGAGCCGGCCGTACCGACACAAGGCAAATATCAGCGGCCACTCGCTGTTCGGCGGGCATGCTTCCAGCACCTTGACCGCCATCTCGGGCGTGATGGTGAACTCTCGAGCCTTGTTGCCGTGCTGCGCCGACGATAGACCTGCAAATGGGGTCTTGGTCAGTAGTTCACGATCGACTGCGTCATCAAAAAACTGCTTGGCGTTGCCGATCCGTTTGCGTACTGTGTCCGGACTTGGCCCATCGTCTTTCTCCTTGTCCGCGTACCTGTTTTCCCTCGCTGTGCCTTTGAGGTATCGCTCGAAGTCCTTTGCATCGCCGGCTGTGATCTTTCCAAGCGGCTTCTCAGCGCCGAAGAATGCGATCAGGTTGCGCTTGGTGTGGCCCCAATTGGTTTTGGTTGCCGGCTTAACATCGTTGCGCCGCGCCAAGTACTCACCGAGGAACTCGCCAAGTCGGGTAGTGCCCCGCTGGGCAGTCAAACCGACATTCGCCAACTTATCCAGCATCGGCTTGTTCAGACGAGCGATCCACTTGGATGTTTCGTCCGGTGGTGCCTGGCCCGTGATCGCGGCCGATACCAATTGCTCTACGTGGCCCTTGACGGTTTGGGCTGTGCGCAGCGGCACCTTGCCCAGTGAGACTTTCGGCCGCTTGCCGTTGGGGGCTTTGAATTGGGTGGCCTTGCGGCCGTTCGGATGTTTGATGATGCTTGCCATGTAGAATACTCCTTTCGCTTTCACTTGCTCATCACGCCGCTCGACCTCGGGCGCCGTGGCTGTTTTTGTTTCGGGCCGGCCGTGGCTCTGCCTCGTTGCGATTGTATGGGTCGTACCGTTTGTCCGGGTTCGCCGCCTCATAAGCTCTGGCACGGTTCTCTGGCGTATGACGTCGATTGGCGGTGGTATTGTCAGGGTTACGGCCGTACCGCTAATCCGATCGTGCCGACAACACCGATGTCCGCGATGAGTCGACTAGCGCCCGATATACGACGATGATCACATTGAGAACCTGAGAGCGTTGTAATGATTAGAGTGATTCCCTTGCTTCTTCTGGCCGCAGGAACGATCGTGTTCCAGACTGGCTGCCAGACTTCTACGTGTTGTTGCTGCAATGACGGAATTAGCCTCCAGCCCGATTCCACACGCATTTCCTTCTCCGGTACGGGGCAACTTCCGCCACCACCACCCGTAGTTCATCTAACGCCGGAAACGACGATAGACGGTACGCGGATGGCAGAATTTACCCGAAGCGACAGATATTGATTCCGTTTGCTCTTCATCGAAGTCAAGCTTTGCAGACTGCCGATATTTAGCATGTATCAGTGCTGCCTTCGGCCGTCGCGGTTCCGTACCCGCGACGGCCTTTTTCGTTTCTTGACGCCGATTTCCACCATCGATCTCTCGTTCTGGCCGCGTTGGTTGTCGCTTCCATACTCGTCTAACGCGGCCTTTCTTCCGCTTGCCTTTCAAATGCCAGCTTTGTGCTTGCTTATGTCGTGTTTGTGACGTAGCTTTTAGTTGGACGTTAACGTACCCATGCATTAACTGCGCCACGCCCATCGCGAGTGGGCGTGGCTTTTTCTCTTCTAAATCTCTCCTGCGTGGGGCATCATCATGGAAACGTTGAACTACCTGTATCGAGGTCTCCCTCCTGCACTTCCCTACGTCGCCGCGTCGATCCTCGTGCTCTTTCTCTGGCGACGTTGGCCTACGGTTTCGCTCTTCGGGGCCATCAGCATTGTGCTTCTGATGTGGTGTCGGATTCTTGTCCTATGACGTCTTTGCTAGACTAATCCCTCAAATCGAAAATGCCGTTCTGGCAATCTCGAACAGGGGTCACCGGCCATGAAGACGCTAGTGTCTCTCGAAACTCGCGAGCAGACCACTCGTTGCCCTTGCGACTTCCAGTGCCTATCCCCCGATGGAAAACCTCGCTGTAACGCTTCACGCATGGTGTTAGGAAAGCTGCTTCGCGTGCACACCGCCAGTCCTGGCACGTGTTCCTGCCCTTGTCTCATCAACTCCGACGGAGACCACTTCTGCACGTGCCCCACAAGAACCGAGATGTTCAAACGTCACGGAGTCTGAAATAGGCAAGCTCCTGCGTGGATTCAGCATCCGCTTTCCACCCTCTCCCGCGTCCAACATCGGGACGTATCAATCATCGCTTCCCCTTCCTCCAATCCCCCACGGCGGTATCGGTTTCGCGTCCGCCCACAAGCCCCGTTTTGCCGCGTCCGGTGTCATCGGCTCCGCTGCTGGTTTCGCTGGCGGCTTGGCTGATTGCCTCCCTGCAACCAATGCGGCCTTTTTCGTTTCTTGTCGCATCTCCGCTCTGAGTCTGGTACGCTGGGCAAGTAGACATCTCTTTGCGACACCTTGTCACACTCCTGTTGGGAAATCTCAATGAAACGACCCTGGGAAGATAAGGTGCTGACGGTCGAGCATCTGAGCGGTGGTACAACCGCAGGTAGAGGTGACTCCACCGGGATTCACTTCACATGCACGTGCCGAGCGCAGCTTGATATTCCCCACGATGGCCCGCTCGACTACTCGCCTGGCACAATGATGCACGTGACGGGCGGCTTTATTGTTGAATGCCCTCATTGTGGAACTTGGTTCTCGTGGAACTGCAATGCCCCAGAAGACCTCTGCGAAATAGACGCGCCACACCAGCCGCCCCCCTCCCCAGCTAACCGAATTGTTAAAGATCAAATCCCCGCGACTTCGCGCGAGTCGTCACCTCGCAACCGATAGCACGCTGAGTGCCTTCTGTGCGTCCGTCAGTGCCTCCTGGAACGTGTCCCCGGTACCGATTGTTGCTCTGCCTTACCGCCATGCTTGGTTTTTCTCGCCCCCAAGATATTGCGGGGTCGTTCTGGGTGGTGCAATGTTCCGCGACAGAGACTCCCACGTGCATGTATTGTTCCTTCCCGTCATGCAATAGAAGGTGAACACACATGTCATGGACCTTGAAGTATGTCCCTGAACTCGGCGTCGTGCAGTACACTTCCATGGGGCGGATCACACCAGATGAGGTCAGAGATGCGACGACCAAGGCCATTGGCTTGGCACGAGGCAGCAACACAAAACTGTTCCTCATAGACGACTCGAAGTGGGAAGGCGGTGAGTCGGTCGTCGATTTGTTCGACCTGCCCAATCTCTATGTTGAACTTGAGGTCGATCCAGGCAGTCGGGCAGCGGTTATCATGCCGCCTCCTGGCACAACCGAAGCGAAGGACGAACTTTTCTATGAGACTGTCTGTCGAAACCGAGGATGGAACGTCCGCACATTCCAGGAGAGGGACGAGGCCAGCCTTTGGCTGACGAACAGGCAATTCTCCAACAAGCCGGATGCACGCAACGGCTCATAGGCGTTTGCATCCGCAATGTTCGTGGCCCCAGTCGGCCATATGCGTTCTGGTGCCAGGAGGCACACCAAATTGTCAAAGATCAATCCCGCGATTTCGCGCGGCTCACATCACCCCGCAACCGAAAGCACGCTGAGGGCCCTCTGTGCGTCCGTGAACGCTCGTTGGAAGGTGTCCCCGGTACCAACGGTCTGACCGTCGATCTGGATCCGGACGGCGCCCGCGGCCGTATCGGAAGCCATCGAGCCCGTCAGCATTGCAGCCGGCCCAAACGTCAGTTTGACCATCCGATCATACAGTTCGTTGATTCGATCGTGCATGGGGTTCTCCCAGGTTGGGGCTTTCGGGTAGGTTACGCCTTGCTCATCGACCGAGTGGATTCGATTGTCGCAGATCGCCACGCGGTAGACGTAGGGAGCCAAATACTTCAAGACCGCTTGGCCATTGCCGACCGGCTTGATATTCACCACCCAATCGAACTTCAGCACGCCCGGGGGCAGTTGACCGTACAAATCCTTCCTTGCGAATCGCTTCCACAAACAGTTTCTTGTACAGCATCTTCGCCGGTTGCGGATGAAACAGTTGATCTTGTCTGACCTGCAGCCATTTTGAACCATTGGGACTCATTCCCCCGCCGGGCACCACAAAATGCACGTGGAGGTGATAGTCCTTCAAGTCTCGTCCCCAGGTGTGTATCACGCCAGAGAAGCCGAGTTGGCATCCATCCAGGGACTTGGTCGCCGAGCCCACATCGCGGATCGCCTCGGCACCCGAGCTAGATAACGCGCGGTAGCCGTCAGCTTGCGATGAGCGCAGCACCGACCGCAGCGCCCCATGCGCGAATTCTGTTACCTGTCAATTCAAGACTGGCGAGGCTCACTGCCAGAACGCTTGGCTAGTGAGTCTTGCGGCAGGCGCGAAGATCAGCAACGGACACCACGCTGCTAGAGACGGATCCATCAGGCATCCTTTGCCCAAGGCGTGGCAGGCGATCACAACCACGAAGAAAATGGCCACCACCAGCACACACAGGCCAGCGGCCACAAACACATTACGTCGCTCGCGCGACAGAACGAGCGGTA
Source organism: uncultured Pirellulaceae bacterium (assembly GCA_964617665.1). GTDB lineage: Bacteria > Planctomycetota > Planctomycetia > Pirellulales > Pirellulaceae > JADHUC01. Next base: position 6,317 of record CAZUAH010000479.1, on the reverse strand, counting down.
AACCCAAAAACAGCAGCGTGACATCCAAGAAAGGCTGCACCATTCGGGCGTGAACGGTCACACGGACATCCGGTGCAAAGTCCAAACTTGGATTGTGCAATCCGGATATCAGTTCCGAGGTAGACGAGAATTCTCGCCACGCGTTGCCCGCTGCCAACTGGTCAAACGAGATGTCGCTGACGACGAAGCATTCGTTTGGCTCCAGCCAATCGGTATCACATGAAGTCAGGATCACCGGAACGCCGTCGATGTGCAGTGAAGGGATCTCATCCAGGTTTTTTGGGTCTTCCGCTCCTTCCAAGCGGTACCCTCGCGGACGCCCCTCGTCCGCCTCGTGAAAGTACGCATCCGCAGCGGCCAGTCGAGTTCCAAAGCCGGCAATTTCCGGTGGCAATTGAAATGCGGGGCGGACGATCCGTCCTTCAGCCGCAACCGTGTGACGCCCACCAATAACAATGTCGGTGCGGTTATCGAATTTCGGCTCCAGATCCTTCTTTGTTTCGCCGTGCCAATCCTGGGAGTTGCGCATCAGCTTGTCGCGAAACGACGGAATCAGCATTTCGCGATTCGCCACGGCCAGAAGGCTGACTGCGACCGCGCCGATGATCAGAGGCGTCACAACGCGGATTTTGGGGATTCCTGCAGCCATCAACGATGCCAGCTCGTTGGATCGCTGCATGGACGTGGCGGCAAACGTGGCTGCCAGCAGGGCCAACAGGGCACTGGTACGATCAAAGAAGGCCAAGGATCGAGCGCCGTAGTACTCGGACAGGAACGCGAACCAGTTTCCTTCCTTCTTTGCCACCATTTGCAGTTCGTCAAGGTGGCCAAAGGCATCGACCACGACATAGAGGCCGGTCAGGCTGAGGAAGCAGATGACCAGCACTTTGACGTACTGTCGTAGGATGTGAAGGTCGATGATCCGCATGGGAATTCCGTTTCCATTGCGGCCGCGATTCACTCGGCCACGGTGGCAATAGCCCGCGCCAGCATTTCTACGCCTTCTCGGATTTTATCACAAGACTGAACGCCGAAGCTTAACCGCATCGCACTGCGGCAGACGGGCTCGCCTTCGCCTGGATAACAATACTGGCCCGGCACGTACAAGAGGCCCTCGCCCACGGCAGCGTCGAACAACGGTCCGTCCATTCCGGTTGGGACGCCCTCGGGCAGCCGTACCCAAACGTACAGCCCGCCGGTGGGCTTCAGCCACTCAACTCCGTCCAACTTCGCGAGGTGCTCGTCCGCAGCCTCCAGCATCGCCGTGAGTTTCCTACGATACTCATCGCAAATGCGTTCGACATGCGGCTCGAAAAGCCCCATTTCCAGGACCTTTGTGATGAGGTGCTGGTTGAAATTCGGAGAGCCGAAATCGACGTTTCCCTTCTGATCGTTGACGGGCCCAACCAGGTGAGGCGGCAGGATTCCCCAGCCAACGCGCATTCCGGGCGAGAACGATTTGGAGAACGTGCCGGCCACGATCACCGTATCGCCCTCGGGGTCACAGCTCCGCGTGCCGGGGATGTCGTCGCCCCAGTATCGCAACTGACGATAGGCTTCGTCCGATATGACGTGGATTCTCTGGCGACGCGACCATCGCTTGGCTATGTCTACCACCGCCGCTCGACGCTCGAACGGCATGGTTACACCGCCCGGATTATCGAAATAGGGGACCAAGTAAATGGCCTTGACGCGGTTCAGTTCGCCAGCGGCACCCAGACGCGCCAACGTTTCCTCCAGCGCCTCGGGAATCATGCCATCGTTGTCGCTAGCAATGCCGACAGCGCGGGCGCCCAATCCGGCCAACAGTCCCAGGTAGACGAAGTAGCTGGGCGAAGCGCACAGGACGATGTCGCCCGGGTCCAGCAAGCTTTCACTTACCAAGTGAAGCAACTGATTGCTACCGGCTGTAACGACGACCTGATCAATCGGCAGCGACGCATCCAAACCGTCTGCTTGGCGTGCGTGTTCCAACAGGATCTCCCGCAGGCCCGGGTATCCCGGCGTGCTTCCATACTGCAGAGCTGCATTCGCGGTGTTGGGATCGGCGAGCAGCGCCGCCGAAGCTTGGCGAACCGGCTCGGTCGGAAGCGTATCGTTGTCGACAAATCCCGCTGCAAGCGAGATAAGGTCTGGATTATCCAGGGCACGCGACATCAACTCGCTGATCGGCTGCCCTGCTGCAAGTTGTGCGCGATTGCTTGATCGAAATTCAATAGACATTGGTATGGCGGCAGTGTCTCACTTGACCGCTTCCGCGACCTTGGAGGCCTCGTCCGTGTTTTCCCACGTAAACTCGGGTTCGTTCCGGCCAAAGTGCCCACCGGCGGCCGTCTTTCGGTAGATTGGTCGACGCAGGTCCAAGTAGTCGATAATGCCACCAGGCGTCAACGGGAACACATCTCTCACAGCCTGACAGATGCTGTCTTCGTCCACTTTGCCGGTTCCTTGAGTATCCACGCGAATGCTGACGGGCTGGCTGACGCCGATGGCATAGGCCAATTGAACCTCGCATCGTTCTGCCAGCCCAGCCGCCACAATGCTCTTGGCCACATGGCGAGCCATATATGCAGCGCTGCGGTCGACCTTCGTCGGGTCCTTGCCGCTGAAAGCACCTCCCCCATGCCTTCCCCACCCGCCATATGTATCCACGATGATCTTGCGGCCAGTTAGTCCGCAATCGCCATGCGGGCCGCCAACCACAAAACGCCCCGTGGGGTTGATGTGGTACTTGATGTCGCCGTTCACTAGCGGCTCGGGCACCGTCGGCTTGATGATCTGATCGATCACGAATTCACGAATAGCCTCGTTGGACACATCGGGTCCGTGTTGCGTCGACACAACAACCGTATCCACTCGCACCGGCGTCTGCCCATCATATTCAACCGTAACTTGGCTCTTGCTGTCGGGACGCAGCCATGAAACCTCCCCGTCGAAACGGGCCTTGGTCAATCGGTTCAGTATCCGATGTGCCAAAGCGATTGGCAGAGGCATCAATTCCTTTGTGTCGCTGCACGCGAACCCGAACATCAGGCCCTGGTCGCCGGCGCCAATCTCTTTGCCTTCTTGGGCGTCCTCGTCCACGCCCATGGCGATATCGGGGCTCTGTCTGTCCAGAGACACCATCACGGCGCACGTGTCGGCGCTGATGCCCATTTCGTCGTCCGTGTAGCCGACATCCCGTATCACTTCTCGAACGACGCTCGGATAGTCCACGGTCGCCTTGGTCGTGATTTCGCCAGCGAGGACTGCAACGCCAGTAGTTACGAGCGTCTCGCACGCGACCCTGCTGGTGGGGTCCTGGTCGAACAGGGAGTCAAGAATGCCATCGGAGATCTGGTCCGCCAACTTGTCCGGATGGCCCATACTGACAGATTCGCTGGTGAACAGATACTTGCTGGAAGCCACGGTCTCGCTCCTTCGCCTTGCGCTGCAGCGTTCGGTCGATAAGAATACTGGTGCGGTAAAGGACGGATTATAGGCGTCAGATGGCGAAATGGACAAGCTCAGCTAGCTCGAAGCCGCGTGCTGGCTCTCAGCTTTGTTCACAATTTTCTGGTTCTCAGAATTCGGTTTTGACACGATTGACCGGACTCGATATTCTCCCGCTCTGCCCGGCGGACATGGAAGTCCGCCAACATGCCTCAATTGTGAGTCGCGGTTTTCGGGGTGGACGATGCTGTCTGAAGTGGCGGCCCGTTACCGGCCGAGGCTCCCTACCAGAACGCACACGGAGGTGCGCCGGTGCTTGTCAGACAGACTGCCCCCCCTTCCCGTAGGGTTTTGATAGTTGATCAGTCGGAAGATACTCGTGAGGTGTTGCGCGCGGCACTTGAGCGTCGCGGCGTACAGACGCTTGCGGCGACCGGCGCACGTCAAGGAATTCAACTAGCTCGGCAACATCATCCTCAGGTGATCGTGCTGGATATGGAGGCGGATTCGGCTGCGGACGAGCACGTCCAGGACCAATATGACGCCGAGTCCAGAGACCACGATGCCCGGTTGGTCGTTTTGGGGCGTACTTCCCGATACCATCGGACTTTGCCGAAGGATCGGATTGTATCGAAACCCTACCATTATGCGCCGCTGATACGTACAATCGAACGGTTGTTGAGTGGTTCTGCGACAACCTAGCTCGGCAGGCCGTTTGTCATCAGGCGGGACATCGCGATGGGCAGTGGCGGTGTGGTTTTCCCCTCTTCCATCAAAGCCCTTTGCTTTCACGTCAGATCGCTGGCCTGCGCAAGTAACGAGACGGCAAAATGTCATCGCTTTTCGTTATTCAGGGACGCGACCAAGGCAAGCGTTTCGATTTGGATGACTCAGTGCTCGGCATAGGACGCGACGCCAAGAATCCTGTACAACTGCACGATTCTGAGGTGTCCCGCCGTCACGCGCAAGTTGTGCGGACGGACGAGGGATATGATCTCGTCGACCTGCAGAGTTCCAACGGCACATTTGTCAACGAAGACCCGATCCACCAGCAAACGCTGACCACTGGCGACCGTGTTCGCGTTGGCCGTACGTTGCTGATTTTCACGGGGAACGAAGACAATTCGTCCGTGGATTTGGCCGAGGAAGTGGACATCATCGGTCGGAACCATCACGTAGAAGGTTCGCGAATTCTCAAGTCCATCAGCCCCGAGGAAGGCAGCCGTATCTTCGCGGGGACGGACATGTCCGCCAGTCCGTGGCTGGCCCGCGCACGCAGCAATCTACAGGTCATGTACCGGACGGCGCTGGCCGTGAGCCACACGTTGGATATCGACCAACTGCTGCAGCGTATCATGGAGTTGATCTTCGAATGGGTCGAGGCTGATCGCGGCTGTATCATGCTTGTTGACCGGGACACGGACGAGCTGACCCCCAAGGTGTTCCACCATCGCAAGGACACGCAGAGTGACGAGAAGATGCACATAAGCCAGACGATTCTGGACTATGTGATGGATCGTCAGGAGGGTGTTCACACAACCGATGCACGGGAAGACGAACGTTGGGACCCGGCGGCGAGCATTCTGAAGACGGGTGTACGAGAAGCTATCTGCGTTCCCATGCAAGGACGCTACGGCGTGGTGGGCGTCGTCTACATCGACACTTTCACGCCTCCAGGACAAGTACTGCAGAACCGCGAGGTGAACCGATTCTCCGAGGAGCATCTCAAGTTGATGGTCGCCATTGGCCATCAGGCTGCCTTGGCTGTTGAGGACACTTCCTACTACTCGGCCATGGTCCAGGCCGAACGATTGGCTGCCGTGGGGCAAACAATCGCTACCTTGTCGCATCACGTCAAGAATATCTTGCAGGGCATCCGCGGCGGTAGCTATTTGATCGAGGAGGGACTGAAACACACCGACACGAGCCTTGTGCAGAAAGGTTGGGGGATTGTCGAGAAGAATCAGGAGAAGATCTCCCACTTGGTGATGGACATGCTGACCTTCAGCAAGGAGCGTCGTCCGGAGCGAGTACCGGCAGAACTGAACGAAGTCATCGATGACGTCGTTGAACTGATGAACGTGCGAGCTGCGGACGCGAACGTACAACTGCTCTGGACGCCTGGGCCCGACGTGCCGACGTTGACGTTCGATCCGGATGCTATGCATCGCGCCATCTTGAATGTGGTCACGAATGCAATTGACGCTTGCGAAGGTGTCGAAGACGGGCGCGTAATTGTGTCGACCTCGTACGATCAGCAAGCGAAGCATGCGTGTGTTCGCGTGGACGATAACGGCGAGGGTATCCCGCCCGAGGATCTTGCGAAGATATTCAGCGTCTTTGAATCGCGCAAGGGCAGTCGCGGCACGGGGCTTGGGCTGCCGGTTAGTCAGAAGATCCTCCAGGAGCACGGTGGCGACATTCGCGTCGAAAGCACGGCGCAGGCTGGCAGTGCGTTCTTCCTTGAGTTTCCCGCAGTCATACCCGCTGCGACTCCGTCGCCAGAGACGGTTACTCAGGAGTTTCCTGTCTCGGATAGCAGTTCCGCCTAGCGGTGTGTCTGGCGATCAATGTCAGGTTGGGTGGCCGGGGCTGGACTGAGCGTCAGCGAGGGAAGCCCCGTGGTTTCGGGCTTGCGCCCTCCAACCCCGGCCACCCTGGCCTCAATCCACCTGACAAACATCGATAGCCGCACGACTAGCGGGTCCGGCGCGGGACTTCAGGATTGCCGCAACGTTTCAATCAGGCGATCTACATCGTCTTCGTTTACGTAACCGTGCGGACTGATTCGCAGCCATTTGTTGCGCAGACTCAACACGACGCCGCGCGTCAGACAACGTCGCCTCGTTTCCGCCAAGTCTCGCCCCGGAAGATCGAACGACAGA
>CAZUAH010000478.1:0-10840 GCA_964617665.1 uncultured Pirellulaceae bacterium | reverse complement strand
CGGAAGCGCGTCGTAGATTATCTGTGTCATGCCTTTCGACTTGGATACAACCCGAAAGCCGTGCGCGCGAGGCTTAGAGAGTTTCTGCCTGAAGGTGATGTCGAGAAGACGCTTGCGCTCATTGTGCCAACTGCACCTCGCGATGAGCAACTAGATCTGCCGACTGATCCGCTTCCAAACCAGCGTTTTCCCTACCGATAGATCCACCGATCCGCATACCCTAACGGCCCTCCCTTTCGTCGGGGTATCTCCATCGCTGGAGCCCTTTCTGTGCCACTTCTGGCGATATGTACGCGCTTCCCACTGAGTCGGACGTTGCGCCTTTCCCTATTTCCGGACCGCGGTAAGCCAGCGTCTCAAGTTGCACGCTAGTCCATAAGCTGGTGGAGAAGACCGAATCCGGCTACCACTTGGCTGAATTGCTTGCCCCTTCAGTTATTCCGTCGCTTCTCGAGCTTTGTGAAGAAGTCCCGGAAAATCGGATCTCGCTGGACAAAGTACACGACTCGTATCAGATGCCGAGATCGGTCGACGCTGAATGTGTAGTTGTCGGTAACGATCGGGCTGTGAACCAACTCGGACGGCAGCCAGCGGTGGTTGATCAGCCAGGCGACGGCCGTCATGTCCCACAGGACTTTGGACCATCCGAAGTGATCCTTCCTGTAATCTTTGAAGATCTCCAGCAAGTAATCGCCGATGGCCCCTCGGCCAGCGACGTATCGTTCCATTTCCGGTACCGTGGTGGTGAAGTGAGTCACGACGGGCGTGCACGGGAGTTGCACAAAGGGCACTCCGCTATCGAATATGACCCTTGAAGCGTTCAAGTCCTGGCGGAAATTGAATTCGCGTTGATGAGGCCAATGGTGACCGTTGCCGCCCAACCACACAACAACGATGTTGGGAATGATGGAAGGATCGAGCAGAATCGCGTTGCTCACATTGGTGATCGCCCCGACGGCAACAACGTACAGGGGATCTTTGGGGCTGCTCTTCTTCGCCCTCTGGATCAGGTCTGTCGTTGCGGGGCTCTTCTCGGGATTCCGCAGGTCCGTGAGATACTTTGTGCTGCCTTTCAGAGCGAAACGGTCGGGATCCTTGCCAAGTCTGCTGAGAATTCTCAGGATTTCCTCGTAGCTCTTCTCCATGCCCTCGCCGGGTCCGCTGGACCGATTGTTGTGGAACGGAGCGGCATAAACCGCCTGGACATCCAACTCCGGCGAGATCAGCGCATACACCACGGCGAACTGATCGTCGATCTCGTTGTATGTGTCCGTGTCCAGAACCATGCGAACCGGCCGTTTGACCGAAGGTTTGAGGCATTCGATGCGATGGGCTTCGGACATGGCAGGATACTCCTGCCCCAGAATTGCAGGAGCGGAGAAAAGGGCGCTGAGCAGGAGAGTAAGAGCAATCGTCGTCTTCATCGTTAGTCCTTTCTTCGGGAATTGAGCAACAAGTATCGCCGCATCGGATCATGTCGCGGCATTCTATTCGGTTTCAGACGGCTGCAAACCGGAGACAGCATATCAAGAGACCTTGGAGGATCGCCGAAGGTGCAAACATCATGATCATTACTTTGCCCAACACCAAGGTCAAGCCGATGGACCGTTGCGCGTTCCCCACGATTGTGTCTGCTGCAATTCCGTTAGCGGATAGTCGAACTAGCCCCGCGCAACTCTGCCAGTTTCATCTTGCTTGGATTGGCGTGCCGGTGGTACACTTCTCGCGTTGGCGGAATCCGTTCCGGCCGGCATGAGGTGCTAGCAGGGAATAGCTAGCGTCCCCAGACGACAAGGAGGTCACTCGTGCTCTTCCGTTGGTCAATTCGCAACAAGCTACGGCTGGGCGTGGCCGTATTGCTGTTGATCGTGGGGATCCTGGCCACCATCGGCCTCAGCGGGTCCTATTCTTATCGCTGGCTGGCTCGCAGTATCAGTTATCAGCGTGCCACGGAACTGCGGCTGGTTGCCGACTTGTCGTGGAATGTTGGTGAATTGCGCGCCATCATCAGCCGCGCGTGCCGCAAGCAGGACATGGCCACTCCGCCCGTTGACCGACTTAAGCTGCGAGAAGATTTTCTTACTTGCTTCGCGAATGTCGAGCAAGGTTTGGCTGACTACAAAGCGCAACTTCGCGAATTCGAACTCGAACAGACACGCGATTCTGATGACGACAATCGCCTGCCGGAGTGGGAAACCGTACGGGAAATCGAACGGTCGCTTGAGGGCATCGCCAAGCTGAACGACTACGACGATTGGGCGTTGAACGAAGTCAAAGCAGAAGATTTGGACTCGGCACTGGCCGAGTTACACGCGTTGACGATGAAGCTGCCGTTCCAGTTACAGAAGCGGATGCATCAACTCGTGGACGATGTGCGAGTCCAGTATCGCTATTGGATTGTGCTGGGATGGATTACAACTGCGGCAGCCATTGTGACGCTTATTGGGTTCTTTTTCGCTTTCCGCCAAGCCGTCTTCAAACCACTGCAGATCCTGATCGAGGGATCGCGTCGGGTGGCTCGCGAAGGCAATTTCAACCACCGCATCCGACTGAAGACGCATGACGAGGTGGCCGAGTTGGCGGGCGCCATGAACGCCACGAACGACCGTTTCCAGAAGATCCGCGAAGCCCTGGACAAAGAAATCGCCGAGCGTGACGAACTGGTCAAGCAACGCACAAAAGAGGTGGTTCGCAGCGAGCAACTGGCCGCCGTCGGTTGCATGGCGGCAAGCGTGGCACACGAGATCAACAACCCGTTGACCGCTGTGGCTTGGGCTGCCGAGTCGCTGGAATCGCGAGTGCACGACATCATTCAGGAAGATGACGCCAGACCCGACGACGAGCACAACGAGGAAATCGACGTCCTGCGAGATTATTTGCGCACGATCCAGGACGAAGCCTTCCGCTGCAAAGGCATCACCGATCAATTGTTGGATTTCTCCCGCGTTGGCGATACGGAGAAACACGATGCTGATTTGTGCGAACTTGTACAAGACGTGATCGGCATGGTGCAGCACCTGAGTCGCTATCGCAATAAGAATATTGACTTTGACTGCGAAGAAGAGGTGATCGTTAGCGTCAATTCGCAAGAGATCAAGCAAGTTGTACTGAATCTGATCACCAACGCTTTGGACAGCGTGGATCCCGGTGGACAGGTCAACATTCGCTTGTGCGAAAACACCGACGGGGCCGAACTGACGATCGAAGACAATGGCTGCGGCATGACGGAGGAAGTCATGCAGCAACTATTTGAACCATTTTTTACGACACGCCGAAATGGTCAGGGGACTGGCCTTGGTCTGTCGATCACTTATCGAATCGTCCAAGAACATGGAGGAGACCTCGTCCCATCCAGCGATGGTCCGGGATGTGGGGCGCGGTTTCTATTAACACTGCCACGGATCGGCAAAGACGATGAAGAAAACGAAGAAAAACGCAAAATCGCCTGACAGTCTGAGAGTCCTATGCGCCGATGACGAGCATCCCATACGGCGGATGCTGAACGCCGAGGTCTCACGTATGGGACACGAAGTGACGGTCTGCGAAAACGGCACGAAGGCTGTCGAGGCGTTGAAGAAGAACACCTACGATTGCCTGCTGGTCGATCTGGATATGCCCGACATGAGCGGGATCGATGTCATTCGAGTGGCGAAAGATATCGCACCGGAAACCGAGGCAATTGTGCTGACGGGCAAGGCTTCTTTGAAGTCGGCTATTGAAGCAATTCGCCAATGCGCCTTCGACTTTTTGACCAAGCCCTGCACGTTGGTGGAATTGGATTCGGTGTTAAAACGCGTCACGCAACATCGCCACCTGAGAAACCACTACCGCGCACTCCAACGTCGGCTTGATCGCATCGAGGGCGGGTCAGACTTGGTTGGGGCCAACCAATCGATGCAGCGCGTGCGCGAGCTGATCACGAAAGTCGCCCCTACAAACTCGACGGTATTGATCCTGGGCGAGACCGGCACGGGCAAGGAACTAGTCGCCCGCGCTCTTCATCAGGGAAGCCTGCGGAGCAACAAGCCATTCGTGCCACTCAACTGCGGTGCATTGCCGGAGAGCCTGATCGAAAGCGAGTTGTTTGGGCACCGAAAAGGCGCGTTCACGGGCGCCGACGAACATCGCGTCGGCCTGTTCGAAGTGGCTGACGGCGGTACGGTCTTCCTGGACGAGATCGGCGAATTGCCCAAGGCGATGCAGTCGAAGCTGCTGCGAGTGTTGGAGAGCGGCGAGATCCGGCGCATTGGCGACAATGAATCCCTGCAAGTTGATGTTCGAGTAATCTGTGCAACCCACCGCAATTTGGCGGAGATGGTCGAGGAAGGCGATTTCCGCGAAGACTTGATGTATCGGATCAACACGTTCGAGATCCAGTTGCCGCCGTTACGTCTGCGGTTGGACGATGTGCCGGAGCTAGCAGACTATCTGTATCGTCGCTTTCGTCCGGACGTGGCAGGCGATCAGGAGCTTTTCACGCCAGAGGCGTTTGATGTGCTGAAATCCCACTCGTGGCCAGGCAACGTTCGCGAATTGGCCAATGTCATCGAGCACAGCACGATTCTGTGCGACGCACCGCCAATCACGCCGGAAGACTTGCCGCGTTCGTTCGCCTCTCGCGGCGCGCGTGTTCCAACTCTTGGGCCAATGCCTCTGCGAGATTTGGAGATGCACGCCATCTTTCAGGCACTGGAACGTCACGATGGCAACAAGGCCCAGGCGGCGGAGGAATTGGGCGTCAGCCTCAAGACCCTCTATAACAAGGTGAATCAGGCAGCATTGGAAAAAAAGTCGGCCTGATCCTCAGCCGCCTTTGTCGTTGGATGCATCAACCCCTCCAAGCGAGCTGTTTTTGGTATCGCAAGCGCCGGCGTAGCATGCTAGCACCGAGCAGTCGGTACGAAGAACTTCTGTTGCCCTAAGTCCCTATTTATTGTTACTCTTCCGCGCGCGAATATCCGCAAACAGCTGTTCTCTATGCGCGCGTCGACGCCGGAGTTTTCTCTGCGGCGCCAACGGGATCTCTAACAGCGGGGAAACGTCATGAAGCGTTCCGCCACAACCGTCATTTGCATCGGCATTGCCACCGTACTGGGAATCATTTCAGCATCCTTTCTTCCATCGCCTGCCGACGCAGCGGAAGCCCATTGGATATGGTCTCCGGACCATGAGAAGACCGAGGTGCCTCAGAGTTCGTGTCACTTTCGGAAACGGTTCACCGTATCGCCGGAAAAAGGCGAGATCGCAGTCGCTGCCGACGATCAATACGAACTGTATGTCAATGGTCGCCGCGTTGGCTCAGGCGGATCCACGGAGAAGATGGACAAGTACGATATCTCACGGTTCCTGAGACGAGGCAGGAATCTGGTCGCGATAAAGGTTGCTAACACCGACGGATCGACAGCCGCCCTTGCGGCCCAATTGCTGGTCGAGGACGAAACGCGAGGTTTGCTGGTCTTTCCCTCCGATAACTCCTGGACGACCAGCCTCCGTCCACTGCCGTTCTGGTACACACCCATGTACAACGATTCGCGTTGGGCTGCATCGCAATCGTTTGGTGTGTTGGGAAGGACCGAACCGTGGGACCAGCCACCGGCAATGGAGCAGGAACCCCAGTTGGCAGCGGCTACGCCGCAACCACGGGCAACTACGCAACCGCAAGCAATTACACAACCACAGCCTGCCGCGCAACCACACGTCGCCACGGAAACGAGGCTGGAAGTGGAGCCGGCTCCTATTCTTATCGAAGTGCAGGAAGAAGGGCCGTTTCAGGTCGACGACGGATTCGAAGTGGTACAAGTGTTGGACGCCGACGTTGCCGGATCGCTGATCGCCATGACGTTCAACGAATTCGGCCACATTATTGCTTCGCGCGAGGGTGGCGGGTTGCTGCTGATCTACGACAGCGACGACGACGGCAGTTTCGACAATGTGCGCGAGTACTGCGATCAGGTCAAGAATGTCCAGGGGATACTCTGTCTGAACGGCGAAGTATTCGTCACGGGCCATGGGCCTGACGGAGTTGCCTTGTATCGATTGACCGACAAGGACCGAGACGGCCGATTGGACGAGGCACGGTCGCTGCTTCAGTTCGACAGCCCCGTCGACGAATACGGACCTCACGGGATCGTGTTGGGCTCGGATGGATTCCTCTATGTTTCGGTCGGCAGCCACGCTCGACCAAAGCGAGCGGCCGACGACGACAGCCCGCATCGCGCCTACTACGAAGGCGATCTGGTACAACCTCGCTACGAAGACCCCAGCGGCCATGCTGTTGATGTCAAAGTGCCTGGGGGAACGATCGTTCGCGTGGACCTGGAAGGCGAGCGTCTGCAGTTTGTCGCAGGTGGCTTGCGCAACGCCTACGATCTGGCCTTTAATCGCGCGGGCGACCTGTTCACTCGCGACAGTGATATGCAGTCCGATGTGGGGGCGCCTTGGTATCGCCCTACTGCCGTCTATCAAGCCGTACCCGGTGCCGAATTTGGTTGGCGGAGCGGCTGGGCCAAGTGGCCGGACTATTTCGTCGATCGTCTGCCAAGCACGTTGGACACGGGACGAGGCTCGCCAACCGGGATGGTCTTCTACGATCACAATACGTTTCCCGAAGACTTCCACGAAGCGCTGTTCACGGCCGATTGGTCGGGCGGGCGAATCCTGGCCGTCAAAATGAAGCGTAACGGCGCATCCTACACGGCCAACAGCGACGTGTTCCTGGAAGGCGATGAACTGAGCATCACGGACGTGGACGTTGGCCCGGACGGAGGCTTGTATTTCACCACTGGTGGGCGCGGCACTGTGGGCGGGCTGTATCGCGTAAACTGGAAAGGCGAACTGCCGGCCGGAACGACCAAAATTGGCACGGGCCTAAGTGCCGTGATTCGTCAGCCTCAACTACAGTCAGCTTGGGCGCGGCAGAAGATTGCCTCCACCAAGGGAGAGATGGGCGACGATTGGGATCGCATGATACCCGGCGTTGCGCTCAGTTCGGCCAATCCTTGGCACTACCGCATTCGCGCGTTGGAGCTGATGCAACTGTACGGTCCGCCGCTGACGCCAGATTTGCTTGTGAAACTGTCACGGACCGAAAACGAACGAGTACGGGCCAAGGCGGCGGAGTTGATGGGTGTCCATTCCGATGCGACGACTCGCGGTGCGCTCGTCGCGTTGTTAGACGATAGCGATCGCGCCGTTCGACGCAAGGCGTGCGAAGCACTCGTGCGTTCTGGGCAGACGGCCCCCGTGGACAAACTGACCGAGATGCTGAAATCCGACGATCGCTTCGAGGCTTGGGCCGCACAACAACTGTTGGTGCAGATGCCGGCCGATGGATGGAGTGACAGGATGCTGGCCAGCGATAATCATCGTCTGGTAATTCAAGGCGGCTTGGCGCTATTGGTGACCAAACCGAGCAGAGAAAACGCCCAGGCCGTAAGCGAACGCATCCAGCAGTTGATGCAAGGCTTCGTGTCGGACCGCGATTTCATCGACATGTTGCGCGTTCTTCAGGTTGCAATGAGGCACGGCGACCTGACCTCGGAGGACGTGCCGTTGCTGACTCGAATGCTGGCCGAGGAGTTTCCTTCCGCCGACGACAGGATGAATCGCGAGCTGGTTCGTCTGCTTGCGCATCTGCAGACGTCGTCGATCATCGATCGCTACCTGGAATACCTGGAATCGAACGATGCTTCTGACGTAGAAAAGATGCATCTAGCGCTGCACCTGAGGTACATCGAGGACGGCTGGACGGCCGGGCAGCGGATTCAACTATTGGAGTTCTTCGAGAAAGCCCAGAAGCGAATCGGTAGCCGTGGCACGCATGCTCATTACATCATGAATGCCACACGCGACTTTGCAGGCACGATGAACGACGAGCAGGCCCGCGAGGTGTTGGCACAAGGGACTCGTTGGCCGAACGCTGCTCTGGGTGTCATGTACCGAATGCCGGAAGAGGTGGATGAAGAAACGCTCGAAATTCTGAAGAAACTGGATGCCGAACTTGGTGATTCGGTCGATCCGGCTTCAATGCGACTGAAGGTGGGCATCGTCGCAGTGTTGGCCCGCAGTGGTGATCTTCCGTCGCTGGCCTATCTCAGAGAAATCTGGGAACACGATCCCGAGCGTCGTCAGGCCGTCGCCATGGGGCTGGCACATCATCCTAACAAAGAGAATTGGGACTACCTTGTACGAAGCTTGCCGATCCTGGACGGAGTTGCTGCTCGCGAAGTGTTGTCAAAGCTGCGATCGATCAACCTGGCACCTGAGGAGCCGGAATACTATCGCCAGGTAATACTCCGAGGACTTGCGTTGGAGGACAAAGGGGCCGAACAGGCCATCGCACTGCTCGAATATTGGAACGGGGAAAAGCAAGGCGAAGAAAGCGGCAATTGGAAGAGCCAATTGGCTGCGTGGCAGAAGTGGTATTCGGACAAGTGGCCTGATCGCCTTGCGGCCGAGTTGCCTAAGCGAGGCGAAACGAGTCGATGGCGATACTCGGATGTGCTTCATCATCTTACCAGCGAGGAAGGTCAATTCGGGTCGACGGAGAACGGCGTCGCCGTATTCGAGAAGGCTCGGTGCGTCACGTGTCACCGTTACGGCAGCGGCGACGGAAACGTCGGGCCCGAACTGACAACCGTCAGCCAGCGTCGCATGAAGAAGGAGATCCTCAAGTCGATCCTGTATCCAGGGCACGACATGACGGACGAGTACGTAGGTGAAACGGTCATCACTCGACAAGGTCACAAATACACGGGCGTCGTCACCACTGGCGAGTCGGGGCAGATTAGGATCGACCGTTACGACGGTGAACCGGTTGTGATCGAAGCGAACGATATCGCCGAAATCAAGGACGAGAAATCATCGCCCATGCCCGAGAATCTGCTGGATGAGCTGACGCTGAAGGAAATCGCGGACCTGTTCGCCTACTTGCGTTCCACGCCCGAGCAACGCGTAGCGGACAAGCCCGACGATTCGACGAGGGAATAGCGTCGGCATCTGCAGTATCTCAAATCTAACGGAACGCACTGAGCGGCGTTCCGTTTTTCTTGGGGCGGCGGAATCTTACCCAGTGGGATCTTGCCTGTAGCCCACTGCCTACGCGACAATATGGTGCAGACTCACACGCTATGTACTGTTCGCTAACTCGAAACGCCTTGGAGGATCTCAACTGTGACTCGCACCCGAATCCAAACAACGTTACTGCTTGCCGCTGGCCTGTGTCTATTGATGCCCATCAGCGCGTCGGCCGAAGACCTTCTTTGCGATGAGAACGGAGCGCCCAGCCTTGATTGTTGGCTCTGTTACCATGAAGAGCCTATCAAGGCCATGGCCGACGTGTGGCAAATCAAGGACGGCGTTTTGACCTGCAAAGGCGTTCCCAATGGCTACTTGTACACAAAGAAGAAGTACACGGATTTCGTACTGAAACTCCAATGGCGATGGGTGCCCGATACAGAGCCCGGCCGCGGCGGTGTACTGTTTCGCATGACGGGCGAACACAAAGTCTGGCCCAAGAGCCTGGAAGCCCAAATCAACGCTGGCGGCGAGGGCGATTTCGTGGGCTTGATCGGATACGAACTGAGCGGCCCCGCCGAGCGTTCCAGTTCAATGCAACACGACGTGTTCGGTAAACTGACTTTCGTGAAGAAAGCAAAAGCGTTGGCAAAACCGCCGGGCCAATGGAATGACTACGAGATCATCGCAAAGGGCGGCACAGTAACGCTGCGCCTGAACGGCCAGCAGGTCAATCAAGCCACCAACTGCGATGTGGTCGCCGGCCCGATCCTACTGACCGCCGAAGGCAATCCCATTCAGTTCCGCAAGATCGAATTGACGTCCACGGACTGACGTCGGCGGAAACGAACCCGTTGTGTTTACGCCCAAAGACAGCGGCATCAACAAGATGGGGATCGTCTACGCGGCGGCGCATGGTGCGAAGCCCGATCCACCAGCTCCACTGCCTGGGCTTCTGTAGCTAAGCGAACTACAAAGCGGTGCTCTACCCGGACAACTTTGAGTTGGTCTCGACGGACAGGAGACCGTCGTCGCACTTGACCGTCCGTCCGACTGTGTTGTTGTCGGCGATCTCGCAGGAAAGCTGTCAGTACGGCACCTCTTGTGGATACTCATGCAAATCGAAACTGCCCCGATTTGCCGACAACTGGGGACGCCTATGCACAAAAGGATTGATGCCGCAGCTTGTTCTCCTGACGCATCCGCACTATCATCAAATTAGGAAAACCACTCGCATGTTGCGGCTGCAGATGCAGTTCTTAGCCAAGCGGTCGTGAAGTATTTGGCTCCCTACGTCTACCGCGTGGCGATTTGCGACAATCGAATCCACTCGGTCGATGAACAAGGCGTAACCTACCGCGTCAAGCCATCGGGCTTTCACAAGCTGCGTTACTACGGCTTCATGAGCTCCAGCTGCAAGCAGCAACTCGCCGATGTTCGCTGGCTGGTGTGGTTATGGCGAGGCTGGACGTACTACTTAGCGAGCCAGATCACTCCGCCGGTGGTCAAACGGCGCAAACCACCAAAGTGCGATCGTTGCGGCGGCGAGCTTGAATTAGTCGGCATCACCGACAGCCAAGGCAAATGGATCTGGTGTCGACGGCTTCCCGCGCGAGGTCCACCAGCGGCACCACAAGTGGCTCCACACGGGAAGATATCGATGACATGACCGACGTGAGCCTCACCAACCGCGTTGTAAAGGATGTCGCTAGAGGCGATCACGCTTGCGGTCCGCGCGGCAGAGGTGCCAACGCCGCCCGAGCGAGCTTTTACCGCCCACCGGCAACGGCAATCCTGCAGCTTCACTCTCCGTTGAGCACCGGCA
>CAZUAH010000477.1:0-10858 GCA_964617665.1 uncultured Pirellulaceae bacterium | reverse complement strand
ACTGCCGACACCTGGATTTTCAGTCCAGTGCTCTACCAACTGAGCTACCTGACCAGCAGCATGTAGCTAGGTTAGAACGAGGCCTGCGGATTGTCAATTCGCCTATGTCAAAAAGCGTGCCAGGATGCGATCCGTCGACGAGATGCAACTTGCGATGTGCCAAGGACTTCCGGATTCTCGTTTCCTTGACAGTCGGCCTCACGGGTGTTAGCATCAGATCGATCATATCGCACGGAATCTAACGCTCCGGTAGCACCGCAGAACGCATCGAGTGGATTACCATATGGCCACTGCACCTGATTGGCATGACGAGGCATCTGAAGTTGAAGAAGCCCGTGAGGCATTGCGGGTTTCCGCCTACGACAACGTAGCCAGTTTGCTGATCGCACTGCTCATTCTGATCGGTTTTGCCGTTCTGCTGCTGTTCATTGTCTGGCTGACAGGGCGTCTGCTGTTCTCTAAGGCCCCAATTCCCGTTGAATTGCTCGAATATGCGGGCCGAGGTGATCATGCGGCCGGGTTCGAGCGAGACCCGGAAGAGCCGGGCATGGAGGAGATGGAGGAACTGATGGAGCCTCAGATCGAGGCGACATTGGAGGCAGTAACCGATGTGGTGAGCAGTCAAGCAGCCGCTTTCGATGCGATCGAGATGAGCGCGGCGGCCAGTTCCAAGGGTAGCGGTATGGGGGACAGTCGACCTCCGGGGCCGCTTGGCGAGGGTGTGGAGGATGTCATCCCCCCCTGGGAGCGATGGGAGATCCGGTTCTCGACGGCGGGAATCGACATCTACGCCCGGCAGCTCGATCATTTCGAAATCGAACTTGGTGCGATTGGAGGCGGTTCGGCGAATGTCGACTATGCTTTCCAACTGGCCGGGTCGAGTCCGAAAAAACGAAGTGGCAAACCGGAAGAGGAAAAACGGATCTTCATGACTTGGGAGAAGGGTGCCAGCCCGCTGGCGGCGTTTGACCGCCAACTGGTCGGTAGGGCGGGGATCAAGACAGACCGTCGGTCGATTCTGCAGTTCTATCCTAAGAAAACGGAGCAACTGCTCCAGAATGTGGAGTTTCAGGCGGCAGCAGACGAACGCGGCACCACGCCGCAACAATTGGATCCGAGGATATTGCTGAAGACGATCTTTGGCGTACGTTCCGTTCGCGGTGGATACGAGTTCTTCGTAATCGACCAGTATTTCCGCCCGCCCCCGACATCGTAGCAGCCGGGTCGGCGGCTCGGGGATAGGCCGACGTGCTTTTTGAAGTAGAATAGACGCTTTGTAGTGTTTTCCGGTTTTTTCCCTTAACTTCGGCAGTCGAGAATCAAGCATGGACATTGCGGGACTAACAACAATCGCCGGGTATATCATCTACGGCGTTCTGGTTCTGGTCGCCTTGTGGGGTGCTTTTTGCGTGGTGATGGTTTGGAGCCGGGTGGCTCAGAAGCGTTTTCGCAATGAAGAGGCCCAACTCGAGTTTCTCGAGGCATTGGAGCAGCCGCTGGAGCGAGGCGATTTCGACGGCGCCGCCATGATCTGCGAAGAGGATGCCCGTGCAGTGCCACAGCTGGCCAACTTGGCGATCGCCAACCGGTCGATCGGCTTCGCCAAGGTGCGACAGCTGGTTATCGACCGCCTTCAGCGGGACGTAATGGCCGATCTGGAGTATCGAGTGAGCTGGGTGAACACCGTGATCAAATCGGCCCCCATGATCGGACTATTGGGCACGGTAATCGGTATGATGGGGGCCTTTGCAACGTTGGCTACGGCCGAGAACGTCGACGCCACCCTGCTGGCCAACGACATTAACGTGGCGTTACGCACCACGGCGGCGGGACTGGCCATTGCGATTCCGTTGGTGGTCAGCATGGCCAGTATCAATGTACGTATCCGCAAGATGGAAGACTTGGCCATTTCCGGATTGACTCGCATCCTGGAATCCTTCCGCACGGGAATGAATGCCCGCGGAAAATAGAGCAAGCACATGTCCTCGTGTGGAACAGATTTGTGTATCGACTGCCTTCTCCTCTAGGGCCCCTAATGAACGTCGCGACAACAAGAACCAAGGTAAGGTTCGACCGTCAGCGGCACGACTTGCGTTAGCAATTGGGAAGAACTTCCATGGCGGAAGAACAGCTTACGGACGATTCGCTTCAACCGTTGCTGCGTTCCAAGACGTATGACGATTCGGAGATGGACATCACTCCGATGATCGACATTACGTTCTTGCTGCTGATCTTCTTTGTCGTGGCCTCCAAGATGGATTCGGCGGCGGACGTCGCCCTGCCGAAGGCACGCTACGGCATGCCCGTTGTGGAGAGCAGTTCGGTTATCGTTACTATGGCTCTTGGCGAGCAGGGCAAGGCGATCGTCTACAAAAGTGACGGCAAGAACGAAGCCGCCTTGGTGCCCTCGGGGGACCTTGAAGCTCAGGAGGAGGAAATCGTTGGCTACGTCGAAGCAACGATGGCGGAAGACTCGGGCAAGACCAACGTGCTGATCAAAGCGGAAAGGGGCGTCATAACGCGCGAGGTAGATCGTATCGCTAAAGCGGCCACTCGTCCGGAATCGGTCCTGCAACTCTATATCGCAGTGATGGAGGTGCAATAGCGCAGTGACCTTTGAATTTTGCTGTCCGTCCTGCCAGAAGCAGTACTCGGTTGCCGAGAAAATGATCGGCCGCCAGGTTCGCTGTTCGAACTGCGGCAACGTGATAACCGTGGCGAAGCCTGGTGAGACGGCTGCGGTCGGGGGAGCGGCCCCACCGCCGGCGCCTTCCGACTCGTCCGACGACGAACCGCTTGACTTTGGCGAAAAGCGCAAGGACATCGAGACAGATATGGATATGACGCCGATGGTCGACGTCACATTTCTGCTTCTGATTTTCTTCATGGTCACGGCCGCATTCAGCTTGCAGAAATCACTTGAGATTCCCAAGCCGAAGCAGGACGAGCCCAGTACCAATGCCCAACAGAAGGATCCGGAAGAAGACCCCAGTTACGTAACCGTCTATGTGGACGAAAACAACACCTACCGTGTGGTGACCGTGGATTGGGACGAAGAGGCGCCCAGCGAACAAGAATTGCTGCGCAAGTTGCGCGAAGCCCGCGACGACAACAGTTCGGGTAAGGCGCCAACCAAATTGCTGGTGAAAGCCCATGGCGATTCGGTGATCGAGAAAGTCGTATCTGCGCTGGATGCCGGTACGGAAGTGGGAATGGAGCAAGTCCAACTGGTGAAGGTCGAGGAGATAGACTGAAGTATGTCCCCCGAGCAGTTTCTTGATCAAGTCGAAAATATGGGGCTACTGGACAGCTCAGTGCTGGCCCAGTTGCGCAGGCAAGTCACTTCGTCCAGCTTCGAGGTTACGGCGGAAGCGGTCGCCGAAATGCTCGTCAAGAATGGCTACTTGACGAAGTTTCAAGCATCAAAGCTACTGTCTGGGAAGGTCGAAGAGCCAAGAATGAAGCCCGCGGACGGAGGTGCTGCGCCAAAGCCCAAGCCGTCGGTCGACGAAGATCTTGGGTTGGCGCCGTTGGCCGACGACAAGAAGGAAAAGCCCGGCAAAGCAGATGACGACGATGTCGTTATGCTGGAGGATGCCAGCGAGGAATCTCCGCAGGATCCCGGGCTGGCGCCGCTGGACGAGCCGAAGCCGACTAGGCCAAAGGCGGTTTCTGGCCTGGAGCCGGTCGGCGGTACACCAGGACTGGAACCAGTCGCTGGGACGCCGGGTTTGGAGCCTGTGGGCGGCACTCCTGGTCTTGAACCGGTTGGAGGTACGCCAGGTCTAGAACCAGTCGCTGGGACGCCGGGTTTGGAGCCTGTGGGCGGCACGCCTGGGCTCGATCCTGTTAAACCGCCCCAAGGTCTGCAACCGATAGACCAAGCGTCCGGGTTGGAACCGATCGGTGGTGCGGGGATGCAGCCCGTGGATGCAACGGCTGGCCTGGAACCCGTCGTTGCGCAGCCGGGAATGACGCCCCTCGGCGGACCGGCTTCGAAGATGCCCAAGAAGCCGAAGAAGAATGTCTGGGATTCCAAGCTGCTGTTGGTTGGCGGCGGTGCCTTGATTCTGCTCATCCTCATCGGGATAGCGATCTTTTTCGTCCTAAAACGTGAAACGGCGGCCGAGATTCTGGGAGAGGCCGACGAACAATACCGGTCTGGCGCGTATGCCCAAGCGATAAAACTGTACGAACGGTACTTGGACAAGTTCCCCGACGACCCCAATGTCAGTATGGCGCGGGTGAGAGTCGGCACGGCCAAACTTTGGCAACGCGTGGATGCCCGAGACAAACGTCCGGCTTTGGAAGCGGTGGGCGAGATCCTTCCGCAGATCGAGAATGAACCAGCCTTTGGAGACGCTCGTCCCGAATTGGCGTCAATTTTGTCCGAAATTGCCCAAGGGTTTGCCACCCAGGCAAAAGAGGAGCCAGACATCGAGAAGGCGCAGGAACTGCTAGACCTGGCCGTGAAGGCCATGGAGTATGTGAACAATCCCAGCTACATCCCGACCTCCCAGCGAAAGACCATCGAGACCAAGCTGGCCAGAATCCGCGAGGACATGCAACTGGCCGAGCGGAACATCAATCGCAAAAAACGCCTTACCGCGGCGGTCGACGAGATTCGAAAGGCGGCCGAGGCGGGCAAGACGGTCGAGGCCTACCAGAAACGCCGCGAATTGTTGAGTGAATACCCGGAACTGGAACGAGATCCACAACTGCTCGAGGCGGTCCTGGCCATCACGGAACGAGAACGTTCGCTGGTCAAGGTTTCCGCAGATCCAAGCCAGTCCACCCAGGAGGATCACCCGGCGTCATCAGATTTCCAAGTCGCCCTGGCCAGTCGCAGGGGCGAAGGTGCCGGCGGCAGCGAGAAACAAGTGGTGTTCTTCCAGGCACGCGGCGCCCTGTATGGTCTGCAGGCAACAACCGGCAAGTTGCTCTGGCGCCGCTTTGTGGGGCACGGAATGCATGCCGCTCCGCAGGCTCTATCGAAGCAGCCTGAAGCGAAGGTGATCGCGGTCGATAGCCGACATAACGATTTGCTTTGCCTTAACGATCAGACGGGCGAATTGGAATGGCGTCTGCCGGTTGGCGAGCCTTTCTCGGATCCGGTGATCGATGGGAAGAAGATTCTGTTGACGGCCAAGTCCGGCCGCGTGTTGAGTGTTGATACTGAAACGGGCGAAGCTAAGTCCGTGGTCATTCCCCAGACACTCCAGACGTCCCCCGGCGTCAGCAAGCTACGCCATTTGTACCAGGTGGGCGACCACTCGAACCTGTATGTGCTGGACGAAGAGAGTCTGGAGTGCAAGGAAGTGTATTACCTGGGGCATAAGGCGGGTACGGTCGAAACGCCACCAGTTATGGCGCTTGGCCACCTGTTCGTGCCCGTCAACAGTGGTGAAGACTACTGCGATCTTCACGTACTTGCTACCGACGAGAACGGCCTGAAGCTCGAACCGGCCTCTAAACCCATGCGAGTGAAGGGCCACATCACGACGAGGCCCCTCTTGGCCGGTGCACGCGTGGTCATCGTGTCGGACTTGGGAGCGATCCGCGTGCTGGAAGTCAATCCCGCGAATGCAGACGAGCCGGTGCAGAACGCGGTTGAGCCAGAGACAGGTTCGTTCCACGTGCGTTACACCGGCTACGCGGCGCTGGACGGTGGCAGCCTGTACGTGGGCAACGATCAGTTTACGAGATACGAGATCCGAAGCTCAACGACCGAATTGTTCGGCAAGTGGATCAAGAACAAACGCGACGCATTCGTTGCACCACCGCTGGTCATGGGAAACACCGTGTATCACCTGCGGCGTCGACAGAATTCGCCGTCATACACCGCCTCGGCAATTCACGTCGACGACGGGCGAGTGCTTTGGGAGGTTGATTTGGCAACTCCCGTTGCGCTATTGAGAGTCGATCTGCAGAAGAACGTGATCCATTCGATTTCCGCTCAGGCCGAACTGTTCGAGGTGACATCAGACGTCCTGCAAGCTAAGATCCTGGATCAGCCAGCTCTAGCGGCGGTCGGCGCGGCACGGACGGTTGCCTTCAGCGAAGCAACCCCCATGGACAACGGTCGTTGGGCGTTCACCAGCCCAGATGATCGGAAGAAAATGGTCATCTACGATCCGAACGCGGTTTCTGACTCCGGACGCTTGCAGGCGAAGGCGGTCAAGGCAGCGGGCGATGCGAATGCAACTGCTCAACCTGTCTTCTTCAATGGAGGCCTCCTGACGCCATTGGACAACGGTCAGGTTGTCCTGGTCGATCCAGCAACTGGTGAAGGAAAGATGCTTCCCTTCCAAGCCAAGTTGGAAGGCGGCACAAAGGTCCAATGGAGTCGAGCGGCGGTTGTCGGCGACGGCGGGAAGGAATTCGTGATTGCGGACAATCGTCAGAAGTTGTATCGCGTGGGAGTCAAGGATCAGCCTAAGCCGCATCTTGCCGATCTCGCTCAGGCCGAGTTAGAGGTGGAGATCACCTCGGCATTGGCGGCGGCCGGTGACACCGTTTACGGTGTGGTGCGTGGCGCCGGAGGCGATACAGTGGTGTCGTTCGCCGCAACAGACCTGTCAGTCGGCCGAGAATGGCCTTTGGAAGGGCGAATTGTCTGGGGCCCGGAACAATTAGACGATGTTGTGATGATGGCCTCTGATCAAGAAGGCCTGCTTTGTTTCGAGACGGGCAAGAAGCAACGCTGGACCGCCAAGTTGGAGCACGGAGCGCTTGCGGGCCGACCGTTACAGCAGGGAAGCAACTACATCATTACGTCGGTTGACGGTGTTGTCTCGCTTGTCTCCGGCGCTGATGGAACCGAAATCAAGCACGTGCAACTCCGTGAGGCGTTGGGGGGTGGTGCAGTCGAATTCAACACTCGGCTATTACTGTCCGGCGCCGACGGAATGCTGCATGTGATTCCCGCTTTGTCGGGAAGTTGACATCGCGGCGGGTGCCAGGCCACTACCTTTTCCGCGCGGCGTAGATTTTTTCCATCAGCGGCCCGCGCATACTCTGGTCTTTCACTTTGTCGGCGGCTTCCTCCGCCTTGACCAAGATCTTGTGAGCGGCGCCTTTCAGATTAGACTCGTTCAGCTTCTCGCCCAGATGTACCAGGGCGTGGGCTTGGCTGAGGGGATCTTCGATTTTTTCGGCCTCCTGCTGCGCTTCTTGGAACGCCGCCTTGGCGTCGTCGGTCTTCTTCATCTTGCTGAGGTATGCCACAGCATTCGCGATCGAATCGGCTCGCTTGCGCGTATCCTCTAGAGCGCGAGCGGCTTCCAACGACTGGTCAATCAGACTCTGCATCTTGTCCGTTTCCGCCAAGCCGAAGTAGACATAGGCAACTGCCAACATCGATTCGATTTTGCCTTCCGGTCGGGTAACGGAACTGGCAATCTCCTCGCAGTTCTTCAAGTGGATTGTGGCAACGTCCTTGTCATCCAGGTACTTTCCATAGGTGTAGGCCATTCTGGTCAGCGTCGAGACTTTTGATTCGGGATCGTCGATCTCGTCCGATGCCTTGCGAACCGCCTTCAGCAGATTCTTCGCTTCGGTTGGCTGGTCCATGCGTGCCATGGCGGACGCCACACGGTTCAAGGCTGCAGCGCGTCCCTCGGCGTCCTCGATACTCTTGCCAGCGGCGGCAGCTGAGGCGAGTGTCTTTTCCGTGCCCATGAAGTCGCCCGCGGCCTCCTGCTTCTGCGCGACTCGCAACAGATTAGTTACACGCGCGGTTGGATCAGCAGTCTGCATTGCCTTCTGGTATTGATCGGTCAGGGAACCTCCACCCGACTTGCCTCCTCCGCCACAACCGGAAAGGAACAAGCAAAGCAGGAGCACGCATACTGTCTGGAATCCGTGATTGAGCATTTCGAACTTCGCTCCACCGTGAATAGGTTAGGGAGACTTGGAGGACGGCCTTTCACGACCGCGTTTTTCGGACGGAACGGCCCACCGTCCCGTCCATTCGTTTCTGAACAGTCGTTTGAGTAGCCTAGAACACTAGATTGATTTGTTTCAGCCGCGATACGGTTTCGGCCATCAACGCGTCCTCAGCCGCTTCGTCTGCCGCTTCGTAGGTGACTGAGAAACGCAGGAACGGCCCGGCATCATCCCAGGGTACCGTGACAATCGACTGCTGAGTGATCAAGTGCTGACTGGCCGCTTCCGCTGAATCGAACGACGTGCCACCTTCGGCGCCTTTCGGAGCGGGCATGTACAGGAAATACGAACCGCCAGGCATGCGGCATTGGAAACCACATTCGGACAACGTGTTGACGAGCTTGTTCATCCGGCGATGGTACTTCTCTCGCGTGCGAACCGGAATCGAATCGTCGTCCAGTGCGGCGGTCGCCGCCTTCTGAATCGCAATGAACTGACCGGAGTCGCAGTTGTCCTTCACGTCGGCGAATGCTCGAACGATCCGCCCGTGACCGCACACCCAGCCGATGCGCCAGCCGATCATGTCGAAGCCTTTTGAAAGCGAATGAATCTCGACGCCCACGTCTTTGGCGCCCGGTACCGACAGGAAGCTCAGCGGTTCGCCATCGAACGTCAGCATGGTGTGAGCCGCATCCTGAACCACCACGATGTCGTTTGCCTTCGCGAATTCGATCACTTCCTTGTAGAAATCGGGCGTGGCGACTTTGCCAGTTGGGCTATTGGGATAGTTTAGTACCAACAGCTTGGCTTTCTGCGCCACGTCGCTCGGAATGGACTGCAGATCCGGTAGGAAGTCGTTCTTGGACAGAAGCGGCAGCTTATAGACCGTGCCGCCGTAGTAACCGGAGTGCGTTCCAGCAACTGGGTAACCGGGCACGGTCATCAACGTGATGTCGCCGGGGTTGATGAAGCAAGCTGGTAGCATGGCAAGGGCGGTTTTCGAGCCAATGCAATGATTGACTTCGGTATCCTTGTCCAGGTTCACGCCGAAGTTGCGTTTCATGAAATCTGCTGCGGCTCGTTTGAACTCCGGGATCCCGTTGTCCGCGTAACCACGGTTCTCGGGCGCGTTGATGAGTTCTGCCATGAGTTGGCGGACCGACAAGGGCGCCATTTCGTCGTTTTCGCCAATCCCAAAGTCCAGGATCGAGCGATCGGGATAGTCAGCCAGGGCTTGGCGTTTGGCTCGCTTGATCTTCTCAAACTTGTAGATTTCCGTCCCTTTGCCGTAGTTGGCTCCGCCGATGCGATCTGCAAACATCTGCTGAAAGTATGGATCGGTCATAGTGGTCTCGTATTTATTGGTCACGGATAAGGCCAGCGAGAGATTGCCGCCAATCCCATCGAACGGACTAGGGTACCCTACGGGTTTCCGTCAGGGCAAGCCCTGGCCTACAATTATCGACTGACGTGGGGCGGAAATGTTCGCTCCGGGCACACGCACAATCACGAGCACACTACACGGCGACATCAACGTGACCGATTCAGGCTCCGACCGATTACTGGCCGTAGATATCGGCAACCACCAGCTCAAATTCGGCTTGCTGCCGACGAACGAGACGATCGCGCTGCCACAACCGTCCAGCGTTCTCAAGATACCCACGCGCGAGGAGTCTTTTGACGAACTGCTCGGGTGGCTACCGCCTGACGGGTTGGATTGGTATGTAGCCGCGGTGAATCGCGAGGCCCAGGGCCGACTGTTTGAATGGGTCCGACATCACCGGCCAGCCGACCGCTATGTCCTGCTTGTGAATGACGACCTGCCCATCGAGATCCATCTTGACGCTCCCGAGTTGGTGGGAGCGGATCGGCTCCTGGCTGCCGTAGCGGTCAACCGAATTCGAACGCCGGGCCAGCCGGCTATTGTCGTCGACGCCGGCTCTGCAATCACCGTAGACATGGTTTCGGCCGACGGGGTATTCGAGGGTGGAGCGATCTTGCCCGGTCTGGAGATGGTGGCCAGAGCGATGGACGAACAGACGGATCTACTGCCATTCGTCAAGTATTCCATCTCTGACGGGCCACCACCTGTGGTGGGCAAGTCGACATCTGCCGCAATAGGCAGCGGCCTGTTCTGGGGCAGCATCGGTGCCGTTCGCGAGGTAGTTGACCGAATATCAAGCGACGTCAAAGGCGATATACAACTGTTTCTCGCCGGGGGAGACGCCGAGAAACTCTCGCCTTTCCTGCCCAGTACTGCGAAGATTGTCCCAGAACTCGTCCTCGCCGGAATCGCCATGACCTACTGGGATCTCAATGAACGTCCCGCGGAATAACGGCAATCTCAAACATCTTGGCCATCGATGGCTGCGTCGGGCGTTTCGGGATTCTCCTGCTCCGAGTTCTCTTCCGGTGCCTCGGCGGTCGCGTCTGTCGTGCCATTGCCGTTTTCGCCCTCTTCCTCCTTTGGCAAGCGTTTGACGGCGGCTAGGGCATCGCCTTTATACAGGCTCATGATCCGCACACCTTGGGTATTGCGACCGACCACGCTGATCTCACGGGCAGCGATGCGTTGGATCTTTCCCCTCGCCGTCATCATCAGCAGTTCATCGTCGTCATCCACGCGGGTGACTCCGATGACCTTACCGTTTCGAGCGGTCGTCTTGATGTCCAACACTCCCTTTCCGCCGCGACGCTGGGTTCGGTATCGTGCGCCCGATGCCGTTTCGTCCTCCACTCCCTCCACTTCGCCACCGTTGTCCACGGCCACCGTATTGGGACCGAAGTTCGTGCGTTTACCATACCCGTTTTCGCATGCCGTCAGCAGCGTGGCATCCGGATCGGCAACGATCATACCCACAAGTTCGTCGTTGCGTTGCAGTCTGATACCTTTGACACCCGAAGTATTCCGACCCATAGACCGGGCGTCCGCTTCGTTGAAGCGGATTGCCATGCCGCCTGCCGTCGCCAA
>CAZUAH010000476.1:0-10887 GCA_964617665.1 uncultured Pirellulaceae bacterium | reverse complement strand
AGACGATCTCGCGCGACCATCGCCCTGCTCCGCCGCGCGAGCAACCGGCGGCCCCCGAGCGCACCGGTCCGCGGCCCCTGAGTCTGCCGTTTTCGATTCCCAACGTTTATGCGGGATTCGCCGAAGCTTTTGGCATTGCACGATTCGACGGGCACCATGTGTCGCTGGAGTTCGAAGTCAAAGATGGCATCGCAGGCGTCATCAAATCGGAATTGAAGGACGTAACAGTCCCCAAAGAGGACATCGTCTCGATTGTGTTTCAGTCGGGGGTTTTCAAGCACAGAATTGTCATTCAAACCGATTATTTACGGTCGGTCACAGAAATCCCCGGCGTATCGCGCGGTAAGGTCTTTCTGAATATTGACCGTGCCGATCGAGAGACCGCGGAACGATTCGTTGCTGCTGTAGATCGAAGTCTGAGCCGCGAATCGTGGAACGTCGCAACACAGGCGGTCGTCGACTCGGAGCCCGAACCACAGCCGTCTGTGCCGAGCATCGAGCGTATGGCAGATGAAGCTCGCCGACAGCTCAAAGGCCCCGCACTCGGGCTTGCCGTTGCCGGCGTTCTCAGTTTCCTGTGGCTCATCGGCCTCGTATTCTTCGCCATTGCGCTGTTCTTCGAGCAAGATCCCGACACGGTCGCGGCGATGTTCGCGTGCCTCCTTGCGGCGATCGGTGCTGGCCTGGTCGTGCCTGCGGTCAACTCGGTATCGCTTCGTTCGTACGGATGGCCGGTGGTGGCGGTTATCGTCGGGTTACTGCCCGTTTCGCCAGCCGTGTTGGTCAGTGCGCCGTTTGCCATTTGGATGCTGGTGGTGATGGTCCAACCCAACCTTCGCACGGCCTTCAAACATATCGTTCACGGACGCGCTACGCCACGAGACACGCTGATGCTTGAAATGGCAGCTTTGTGGGAGCGAGTGCGCCGAGCGTTCAGCTCCAAACCCGACGTAGATGGCGGTGGTCTCGATCAGTTTGAGCCGGCGCGACGCCGGGTGCGGGGGCCGGCGATCGCAATGATCGTGTTGGGCTTCGTCAATCTAGCGTCGCTGGTTGTCGTCCACATCGCCTTGGTGATCGCGCTGTTCGACTATCTCGACCGGGGGCGCTTCTCCTATTGCTTGGAGGAGTACGTAATTGAAGGGACGTGGTTCTTGTGGCCCAGCATTCCGTTGGGATTCGTCATGCTATTTTGCGGACTCAGCATGAAGAGACTTGGCTCGTACTGGCTCGCGTGGTTCGGCGTGCTCGCCGCATTGACTCCCTGCAGCCCCGCATGGCTGCTAAGCGCCCCGTTTGGAATCTGGGCGCTCGTGGCACTGGCGGGGCCCGGCGTCAAAGCCGCCTTCGGGCGCGGCTATGTTGATCCCCAGCCGATTCGGGGAATGCCGCCTAAACCGGGCACCGAGGCGTCATTAGACCCGGCGGTCGCACAACGCCTTGTTCGATGGCCGGCTATTGGCCTGCTGGTTATCGCTTTGCTTGACTTTCTTCCCGCAGTGATTCCCTTTGTCTGCGGCATGTTCGAGGCTTTCGAGCACTTCCCGAGAATCGATTGGGACGATCGACAAGCAGGCGAGTTCTTCATAATCAGTCTGGTCGCGTTTCTGGCGCATCTGCCCACAATCGGTTTGCTGATGTTGGCCAGTCAGAAGATGCGGCGTCTAAGATGGCGAGGGCTAGCATTAGCGGCCGCCGTCGTTGCCATCATCCCCTGCCACGCCGGATTCGTGCTCGGCATTCCGTTCGGCATCTGGTCGCTTATCGTGCTGACCCGGCGAGACGTAGCAGCATCGTTCTCCGCCAAACACGCCTACGAGGCAAGTCCATCGACCCTGGCTGGCGAGCACCATGTGTAGCGGGACGCAATTCGCGTTCTTGCGTGAGTAGTCGGTCCTCGGAAGTCGCCTTTGCTCCCGCAGTGGCCCCATCCCAGCGTACGCCACCGCTCTGGCCGAACCACCGTAGTTGACGGACGCGATCGTGCGTTACGAGCCAAACGCCGCCGGTTCGACGTGTTGCTTCTTCCCTGTGGCCCTCTCGCGGGGTACAATCCCCTCTATCGAGACGGTTCCTTCCCTGCCAGCAGCCGGAGTTGTTGACATGCCCGATCCGACGACGTTGCACATCCGACAGAGAGCTGCGGGTGAGGGAAGACACGATATCAGTCTCACCTTGAAGCGTGGGGAGCAACCGGATCTGGAGGCGGAGGCGAATATCGAATTCGGGCTCACGCCGGACGAACAGGAGGAGCTGCGCTGGTATCTGGAAGATTACTTGTTGCGCGCCGAAGCGGTCCAGGACGTTCAGGTTGAACAGATCGAACAGTGGATGCGGCGGCGGGGCGAGCAGTTGTACGCGAAGGTCCTGGCCGCCGACATGAATACGCAGGCCATCTGGTTCGCCGTGCGGGGACAATTGGCCGACCTGCGGATTGAAATCACCACGGGCGTCGCGGAAGCCGCTTCCATTCCGTGGGAACTGATGCGCGACCCCCAGTCCGAGTCGCCTATCGCGCTCCGTGTGAAGTCGTTCGTGCGGGTCCAATCGAATCCGAACATCGACTTCGTCAAGGTGCCGCCGGCCGACGAGGGACGTGTGCGGCTGCTGTATGTCGTGTGCCGGCCCGGCGGGCGAAACGACGTGGAATTGCGGGCGGTGGCCAACCGGCTGTTGCAGGACTTGGGCGAAGACCTCGTCCGCTTCGACATCACCGCCCTGCGGCCGCCCACGTTCGAGCGACTGCAAGAGGAACTGACCGACGCCAAGGCCGCCGGGCGGCCCTACCGCATCGTCCACTTCGACGGGCACGGCGTTTACGAGGACTTGAGCCAGAGCAGCTTGGCTGACTGGCTGAAGGCTATCGACGCCCTGACGCTGGGCGGGAAGCGAAAGGGCAAGCACGGCTACCTGATGTTCGAACACCCGGACGGCGATGAGAAAACGCGGCCTGTGCCAGGCGACGAACTCGGCAAGTTGCTGCACGACACCGGCGTGCCCGTGCTGGTGCTGAACGCCTGCCAATCCGCCATGCACGAAGGCGGGGCCGAGCCGACTAAACCGACGGCTGCTGCCGACGTCCACGACGAAGTCCGCGCCATCGGTTCGCTGGCGCAATCCGTTATCGACCAAGGCATCCCCGCCGTGCTAGGCATGCGATACAGCGTTTTCGTTGTGACCGCGGCCCAATACATCGGGCAACTCTACGCTGCCCTGGCCAAAGGCCGCCCGTTTGGCGAGGCCGCCAGTGAAGGCCGCAAGCATCTGGCTCGCAACCCAGACCGCTGGGTCGGTCTCCAGCCTCGGCCGTTGCAGGACTGGTTCGTGCCGGTGGTCTATGAAGCCATGCCGCTGCCTCTGTTGCCGGTCAAAGATGAGGGAGAAGGCCTTGAACTCGGCGACCGCGCGGAACGGGATCCGATCCAGACCAACCCGGCCTTGGTCCGCTACGTGCCTGACACGGGCTTCATCGGGCGGGACGAAACGCTGTTGATGCTCGACCGGGCCTTCGACGACCACGCCGCTGTCCTGCTGCACGCCTATGCCGGACAGGGCAAGACGGCCACGGGCGTCGAGTTCGCTCGCTGGTACGCCCAGACCGGCGGACTCGGCCCGCAGCCCGTCGTCCTGTTCACTTCGTTCGAGAGCCACACCGACCTGACCGACGTGCTGAACCAGATCGGTCAGTTGTTCGCCCCGCTGCTACAGGCCAATGGCATCGAATGGCATGCGTTGAACGACAACGCCGAGCGCCGCAGCCTGATCTTGCAACTGCTCCGGCAGATTCCCGTGCTGTGGATTTGGGACAACGTCGAACCGATCGCCGGATTCCCGGCCGGGACCGAATCGGCGTGTACGCCGGAGGAACAAGCCGAACTGGCCACGTTTTTGAAACAGATCAAACTTGATCGGGCCACGAAGGCCAAGATCCTGCTAACCAGTCGCCGCGACGAACAGGTGTGGCTAGGCGGCATCCCTCACCGGGTGGCGATGCCCCGTATGACCGCTGCCGACGCTGCCGGCCTGGCGGTGGAGATCGGAGCCGAACGGCAGCTCGACCGCCGCCAGATCGCTCATTGGCAGCCGCTATTGGCCTACTGCGCGGGCAACCCGCTGACGCTGCGTGTGCTCGTTAGCCAGGCGATCAAGGAAAACCGCTGCACGGCGGATCAGATCGAGGAATTCGTTGCGGCAATTCGATCCGGGGAGAAGGGCGTTCAGGATGAAGACGAAACCCAAGGCCGTGACACGTCGCTCGGGGCATCACTGAACTACGGGTTCCAGAACGCCTTCAACGAAGACGAACTGCCAGTCATCGCGCTGCTGCACTTGTTCCAAGGTGCGGTGGATGTACGAGCGCTACATATTATGGGAAACGTGGTATCGTACGGCGACGAAGAGTGCGAGAGAATCGTCAACCCATCCAAATTGAAGGACAGAAGCGAAGAAGAACTGATAGGGCTGTTGAACCGGGCCGTCGACACGGGTCTGCTCACGCATCTCGGCTCCAGGTGGTACACGATCCATCCGGCGCTGCCGTGGTTTCTGCGTCAGATCTTCGCTCGAAACTATCCAGCCGGTAGCTCCACAGCCTCCAACACCGTCCATGCCTGGGTCGTGGCCATTGGCCTGCTGAGCGATCTCTGCGTCAAAACGTTTCTCGAAGGCAATCGGGAGATGATCCCGTTCTTGGAGTTGGAGGAGTCCAATTTCCTTCACGCCCGACGCGTGGCCCGTTGCCACGGATGGTGGTCGCCGCTCGTCTTGGTCATGCAGGGGCTGCGCGAGTTCTATCAATACCATGGGCGTTGGGCCGAATGGGCGCGGCTGGTCGCAGACATCGTACCCGAGTACTGCACTGCGGATGACGAGCCCATTCTCGGCCGTACAGACAAATTCAACTTGATCATGGAGTACCGAGTCGAACTCAAACGCCACTGGAGACGTGACTTCGTCGTGGCCGCAGCACTGCAAAAGAAATTGGTCGCATGGAACCGCCAACGGGCCGCCGACTCGTTGGCCGTAACGGACAACGCCTCACTGGACGACAAGCAGCGTAACCACGTCCGCACACTGGCGGTTTCGGTGGGAACAGTTGGAGAAATTCGTCGTGAGCAGGGCTGCGGAGACTGCGTCGAGCACTACGAAGAAGCCATCCGGCTCTGTGAGCGAATCGATGACAACGTGGGAGGAGCGAGGGAATGCTACAACCTTGGCCTCGCCTATTTGTTAATCCCCGACATCCGCGATTTCGATGCCGCCGAGGCCGCGTTCCGACGCAGCTTGGAGTTGGATGATCCGGCTGATGCGCTGACGCGTTCCTTGGATATCAAGCAGATCGGCGCGGTTTATCACGAACGATTGAAGGAGGGCGTAAGCAGGCACGATCCGGCACATTCCTTGGAGCAACACTTCCGCGTGGCGGAAGAACACTACGTCGAGGCGCTAGACCTCTGCCCCGCTTCTGCTATTGGCGAGCGGGGACCGATACATGACGCTCTGGGGCTTCTGTATACGCTAGGTGGAGAGACGGAGCAAGCCCGTGAGCACCTCGAACTGGCGGTGCAGTGTTTCGAACAGACCGGCGACCGCTACAACGCTGGCCAAGCCCGCGGCGGGATTGCCATCATGTATCTTCAGGCCGTGGGAGGAAAGTCCGTCCCGGCTCGACAGCGAGACCTCCTGCAGCGCGCCCAGTCCTACGCCGAGGCCGCGTTGCGCGACTTCCAGCATTACCAGGGCCGCGCCGCAGCAGACGAAGCCCGAGCCCAGAAACTCATCGACATCATCGCTCAAGCCCTCGCGTCAACATAGATCATAGGGCGGGCAGAGTGGAGCATCCTGATGCCGCGTCCCCGGCGCCAAACGCTTCCATCCCATGAAAGCCTTGCGCCGACCAACCGCCAACGCGGCCCACTGCGATCTGAATTCCGAGTACTGAGCGGTGGGCCCCTGAAGAGATGGGCCCACCGTATGAGGGCGAAGGCAAAGCGTGGTTAGATGCTCTTTTGCATCTTCCAGGCTTTGATGTAGTCGTCGCTGTAGAGGTTCTTGTTCAAGAGGACCTCGGCTGTGATTGCCGCTTCGACGAGTTCCGTGTCGGCTGCGTCCATGATCGCGGAGTCCAGGCCGGCCGTAATGGCCATTACCAGATACGTCCGGTTGAGCAGATTCCGCATCAGGCACTGCTGGCTCACGTTCGACAGTCCCAGCATGAAATGGGGAGCCGGGTCGCTAAAGACCGACAGTTGCCGAATCGCCTCCATCACGTTCCAGGGCTGTTTCTGCGCCACGTTGACGGGCAGGATGATGGGGTCGAGGTAAATGTCGTCGGGCGTAAGACCGCTTTCCATAGCCATCACCAGGAACGTGCCCCCGCACTCAACTCGCTTGTCGACGTTGCCGGGCACGCCTTCCTTGTCCATGGTCAGACCGATGATACCTGCGCCGGCCTCCGCCGCTACCGGAAGCAGCGTTCCCATGCAGTCCGGGTCCGCGGTCGAGGAGTTGATTATCAGCTTGGTGTTCGGCAGGGCCGAGTGCACCTTGGGCACCACTTCGGCCAGCAGTTTCGGCTTGGCACTGTCCAGCGAGATCGGTTTGTCCGTAACTTCGGCAACTGCTTGGGCCAGCCAGACGAAGTTTTCGACCGGGTCGCCCTTGGTCGGCCCGAGGTTGACGTCCATCACATCCGCACCGCCGGCGACCTGCTCTTTGGTTAGCTCCTGGACAATCGTCTTGTCCTTTTCGTTGATGGCTTTGCGGACGTCCCGGTACATCCCGTTGACGCGCTCACTGAAAATAATCATCTAGGCTCTCCCTTCCCAAAAGGAATTCCCGCTGAGGGCGAACGTGTCAGCCGCCCGGTGGGTGTGAATCAACCGCTGTTCAGTAACTAGCCGCCAACCAATTGCTTGGATGCATTGCGGACGGCTTCCATCGCTTTCGGGTGACGCAAGATCAATAGATCGCATCCACCTTGTAGCAAGTCGGCCCCGGTCACGGCTTCCCATGCGGGGCCGCGATCGGCAATCGGACCCCATACTTCGGCCATTTCGTCGCCTGCACGAGCTTCCTTCGCTCGCCATGCCTCGTAGCCAACGTCCAGCAGCACCGGCTGGCCCATCAGCTTGTCGCCCGAGAGACCGGCCAAACGGCCACGTTCGAGGATCGAGTAAATGTATTCCATGCCATATCCCAGCGATGCCGTGCTGGGATAGATGACGATGTCCTCAAGTGGGAAACCCATGTCGGTAACAAGGATGTTGATCTGCTTGGCCTTGTTGATGTCGCACGGCGACATGGCGATCAGTTTGTGCCCGTAGGCCTGCGCGGCAGCCGTCAGCGTGCGGTATTCGTCCTCGGTCACCGAACCCAACAGGCACTTCTCACCTTGGGCAGCTTCGGCCACTTTGGGCATGACCTTCTGATCCTTGTCCGCAACGTCGCAGCCCCAAATGATCAAGGGCAAGTCGCACGCTTCGAGGACTGCCTTGACAGTCGCTGCAGCCTCGTCCGGCGAACGGTCGCCTTCGTCGGGGTGCGTACTAATGAGCCGCAAATTGATCATGTCGGCGCCGAGTTCCTTCGCTCGCTTGGCCCAAGCCGCCGGGTCTGACCAAACGTCGCCGTACACCTCGGCCAGCGGCGCGGGCCAGTCTCTTGGTTCGGTGTCCAAGACATCCAGGGCAAGGGCTGTGCCGTTAGGCTCTTCGCCATCGAAGCTCAGAAACGGAATGCCCGCCTGGCCGCCGACGGTCACGGTGCTGCCACGCGTGCCACCGTCCGCTTCGGTCGCTCCGATCGTGACGGTCGTGATACTGCCCGTCCATTTCTCTTTCGCATCAGGAACTGTCATCTGTTATCTCCTCTCGTTGGACTGAGTCTCCGGTATGTTCAGCTAATGATTCTTAACAAGAGAGTCAACTCTCCTCAACGCACAGTTTATCGACAATGGCTCGAACGGCCAACAATGCGGGATTCTGATCGTCCAGGCTGAAGACGTCCTGTCCGATGGCTCCGGCCCGCTCGACGTTCTCGTCATCCGGAACATCGGGAAGACGCTCGGCCTCCACTGGCCCCAGTTCTTTTTCCACCACGTCCAGAGGGCTATCTGGTGCTACGCGGTTGACCAGCATCATGCGGTGGTGGATGTTAATTGGCAGTTCGCGGGAAAGTTGCATAATTCGCGTCACGGCTCGAAGCGACGGCAAGCTGGGGTTCGCTACGGCAATGAGGAAGTCCACGTCATTGGTGGTCCGGCGGGAGAGATGCTCCATGCCGGCTTCGTTGTCCAGGATCAGCGCGTCGTAGCTCTTTCCCAACGTGTCCAGGGACAGTCGGAGCAGGTTGTTTACGTAGCAGTAACAGCGCGGCCCCTCGCCGCGGCCCATGGTCACAAGATCAAATCCTTCGGCCTCCGTGATGGCGCGATGGATTTCGTCTTCGATGGCCCGCGCGCGGCCCACGCCGCTGGCCGGCGATCCCTCGTCACTGGATCCCTGTTCGCGGATTTCCGCCAGCGGCCTGCCTTCCTCGACGCCCAACGCATCGGCAAGCGTCGAGTTGGGATCTGCGTCCACTGCCAAAATGGGGCGAATGCCCTTTTCTCGCAGAGCGCGTATTAGCATCGAGCAGAAAGTCGTCTTTCCTGTTCCTCCTTTGCCGGCAACAGCGATCGAGAGTTTCAAGAGAGTGTCCTCGGGGTCTGGTTTTTCAGATTTTTGGTGAGAGTTGATCGTTTAACGGCAAGCCGAAGGCGACTGCGCGCACCCGGGACACAGCCGCCTTCGGCTTGCCGTTAAACGAATGATGGAAACTCTTCTCATTGGTCATTGGGATTTGGTCATTCGTCATTCGTCATGAGTCATTTGCCCGCCGCCGCCTTTCGCCGATCCAGGTGCTTGGCAACGGTCGGGAAGCGCGACAGGTCGGTGTGCGGGAGAAAACATGCCGATGTGAACTTGTCCATGTAGGCCGGGTCGACCATCAAGTCTTGGTAGCTGATCTGGTCACGTATCGCGTGCACCTCTTCGAGCATTTCACGGCTGAGCATGATCAGTTTTGCGCCCGTCAGAGAGCTATTGCCAATGAACTCGATTCGGCTGGCCGGAACATCGGGGAGCAGGCCGATGTTGACGCAACTTCCCAAGTCTAACCGGTTGCCGAAAGCGCCGGCAATGTAGATCTTCTGGATATCGTCAAACGAGATTCCCACGGAATTGGTCAGCGAATCCACGGCAGCGTAGATGGAGCCCTTGGTTCGAATCAGATTTTCCACGTCCGATTCGCCGATGGCCACATCACGATCATTGCCCGATTCGTGACTTGGCACCAGAATGAACTCGGGTCGGCCTTCGTCGGCCGAGACACGAAATCGCTCCGGCGCGAGGTCAACTTGGAAACGGCCGCTTCGGTCCAGAATGCCCGTGAGGAACATCTCGGAAAGCGCTTCGAGCAGTCCCGTTCCGCACAAACCGACCGGGGCGGTGCCGTCAATTGTCGTAGCTGAAACAGAAAGACCGTCTGGGTCTATCCGTACGCTGTCGATGGCACCGGAAGTAGCTCGCATTCCGCAGGATACGGAACCGCCCTCAAACGCGGGTCCCGCCGACGCCGAACAGGAGACAAGAAACTCCTTGTTACCCAGCACGATTTCACCGTTGGTGCCGATGTCCAGCAGCAGCGAAATCTCGTCAGAGCGATGCATCCCAGAAGACAGAATTCCTGCCGTAATATCGCCGCCGACGAAACCGCCCACCATCGGCAACGAGTAGAGGATGCCCCGAGGATGAATACCTATACTCACTTCTCCGGCACGCACCGGCGGTGGACTGGTGGCCGAGGGAACAAACGGCGATAGGCGAATCAGGTCTGCT
The DNA here is from genome assembly GCA_964617665.1 of uncultured Pirellulaceae bacterium. GTDB lineage: Bacteria > Planctomycetota > Planctomycetia > Pirellulales > Pirellulaceae > JADHUC01. The sequence continues at coordinate 1,009 of CAZUAH010000476.1, read as the reverse complement.
TCCAATCCCAGTAGGAAATGCAGCATCGTGGTGTTGCCGGCGGCAACCACGCAATAGATGTCCTTTCTTCCCACGTGGGCTCGCTGGACCAAGTCGCCGATCAGAGTATCCACGTCCTGGATGATGGCGCGGTGCATCAGCCCTTCGCCGTCACTCTGACGAGCCGAGTTGATGCGGCTCACGACATCCGCTCCGTAGCGAATCTGAGAATTGTATTTGGCCGCTGCCTCGCGTGTGGTTCCCGTGTTCAGGTCGACCAGATGAGCTACGACCGTGGTCGTGCCAATGTCCAACGCCAATCCAAAATTGCGGTCTGTCGTATCGCCGGATTCGACGTCGAGAATCTCGTTAATCTCTGTTCTGGGAGCCACGACGGCCGTGGCGCTGCCATTCCAAGTCCAATACCACGACGATTTCTTACGTCTGAGGTCTCGCAGTCGATGGGGCAACTCGCGAGTGATCTTCAGGCCCATCTGCAATGGGCCCGGCCGCTGCTTCGACACCGCCTCTAGCAACCGCTCTTGATCCGCCGTCGGGTTGTCCAACGTCGGTTCAGGCAGGGAAAGGTGTAGCTTTTCGACTACCGGGGCCAAGTCCGTGGCAGGGCGCTCGGCACCGCGGTGTGTGAAGTCGCGGAATCGCTCGCTGTCGGTGCCGATTCCTTCGTAACCCACCAGACGCGACTCGGGAGGAACTTCGACCTCCAAATCGCTAACCGGGCGCACCTGGCACGCCAATACATAACCGCGGCGTATCTCGTCACGTGTGAGGAACTCGGTCGACTCGCCCTCTACCTCGCCCTCTTGGACAATAACGCGGCATTTGCCACAACTGCCCTCGCCGCCACAGATTGCGCCGACGTAGACGTTCGCTTCGCGCGCAGCTTCCAGCAGCGTCTTCCCTTCGTCGACGACGGTCTCGCAATCATCAGGTTGGAATCGGATGCGGAAGCTTGCCACGGCTCACCTATGGTTTCCACTGGTTCGCGCTGTGTCACGGTCTCATGACC
>CAZUAH010000475.1:0-10907 GCA_964617665.1 uncultured Pirellulaceae bacterium | reverse complement strand
ACAAAACCAGCTCAGTTAACCAGGAAAGAGCAAGTTTGGCGCCCCCGAGTCGAGGACTATCGCATCTCCGTCAATCCCCCACGGGCGACCGAAGGGGTGTTCGATGGTCCAGTCTCTGTGTCCCCGACCGTCGATGAGGTAGTCGCTATATTTGCGGCAGATTTGGACGGGGATGGCGACATGGATGTCGTCTCCGGTGCGCGAACGGATCAACTTGCCTGGCATGAGAATCTCGGTGGTCAGACGTACGCAGAGCACATAGTGCCGACAAGTGCAGTTGACATCGTGGCAGTGGCTGCAGCGGATGTGGATCAAGACGGGGACATCGATCTTCTCTCAGCCTCCGCTGGCGACGATCTCGTCCTGTGGTACGAAAACGACGGGAACCGGACCTTTTCGGAACACGTGATATCGAGCAATGCAACCACCGCGTGGTCGATTTCGGTTGCTGATTTGGACGATGACGGTGATGTAGATGTCGTCGTGGCCGAAGCCACACAGAATACAGTCGCGTGGTATGAGAACGATGGGAGCAGCACTTTCACACGACACCCGATCACGACGACGGCGGCGTGGACCTCCTCGGTCGCAACGGTCGATGTCGACCGTGACGGCGACATGGACGTCCTGTCAGCATCTTACAACGATGACACAATCGCGTGGTATCGAAACGATGGGAGCCAAGTATTTACAAAAGTCATTGTAAGCACGACCGCGGACGGGGCGACATCCGTCATTGCGAGTGACATGGATCGTGATGGAGACATGGACCTTCTGTCCACGTCGGCGTTAGATGACAGTGTGGCGTGGTACGAGAACAACGGCCAGGAACAGTTCACCAAGCATCTCCTATCTACTACCGCAGACTCTGCCAATTCGGTGGCTGCTGCCGACATGGATGGCGACGGCGACATGGACGTGCTTTCCGCTTCGAGTCGTGATCATACCATTGCATGGTACGAGAACGACGGTAGTCAAGTCTTCACGATACGGAGTGTTTCGACAACCGCGATTGGAGCCTGGTCTGTAGTCGCTGCCGACGCGGACGGTGACGCGGATTTGGACATCTTCGCGGCCTCGAAGTACGACGACACTGTCGCATGGTACGAGAATCTGAATGATACAACGCAACCGACCGTCACTGGGGTAACTGTCAGCGATTCGCTGATCAGTGATACGGATACGGGAGCAGGTAAGACGTTCACCGTGACCGTGGATTTCTCCGAGCCGATGGATGTCGGGGTCAACCCCACGGTTTCGTTTGCCCCGTCCCACCAGAACACCTTGACCAATCCGGTGGCCGATTGGACCGACAGCGATACCTTCACAGTCACCTATGACGTCCATGACGAGAATGTCGACGTTGGCGACATTCAAATTGACGTCGAAGGATCCCGAGACGCCGCGGGCAACGAACAATCGGCCTACACTCCGGAGGCCGAGTTCGATATCGACACAGTCGCACCGAGCGTCAGCACACTAGCGCCGCTCGACGGCGCAACAGAAGTGGCCGTAGACGCAAACCTGGCGATCACCTTTGATGAAGCGGTCCAGAAGGGAACGGGCGATATCGTGCTGAAACAGTCCACGGATGGCGCGGTGGTGGAGACGATCGCCGTGACCGCTGCCAATGTCACGATCTCCGGCGTTACCGTCACCATCGACGCGGCGGTGACACTGGCAGGCAGCACGGAATACTACGTGGAAGTGGCAGCTGGCGCGTTCGAGGACCTGGCAGAGAATGACTTCGCAGGGATCAACGGCACGACAACCTGGAACTTCACCACCGCCGACACGACAGCGCCGACCGTCATCAACCTGTCGCCCGCGGACAACGCCACAGGCGTCGCGGCTGAGACGAACCTGGTGATGACGTTTGACGAGGATATTCAGAAGGGCGCAGGGAACATTTTGCTGAAGAAGGTCAGCGACAACTCGCTCGTTGAGACGATCACGGTGGACAGCGTCACGGTGGCTGTCTCGGACGCGACTGTGACGATTGACCCAGCGGTGACGTTGTCGGAGGCGACGGGCTACTACGTGGAAGTGGCAGCCGGCGCGTTCGAGGACTTGGCAGGGAACGACTTCGCGGGAATCAACGGCACGACAACCTGGAACTTCATCACCGCCGACACCACAGCACCGACCGTCATCAACCTGTCGCCCGCGGACAATGCCACGGGCGTCGCGGCTGAGACGAACTTGGTGATGACGTTTGACGAGGATATTCAGAAGGGCGCAGGGAATATCTTGCTAAAGAAGGTCAGCGACAACTCGCTGGTTGAGACGATCGCGGTGACCGGCACGGCCGTGACGATCTCGGGGGCAACGGTGACGATCGACCCAGCGACGACGCTAGGAAGCGACATGGGCTACTACGTGGAAATAGCTGCTGGCGTCTTCGAGGACTTGAGCGGAAATGCCTTCGGAGGAATTGCCGGTGGGACGGCTTGGAATTTCACTACGGAACAAATCAACGTGCCACCCACTTTCGAGTTCACTGAGCCGAGTGGATATGGTGACTACGCGGACCATTCGTTCCCGATCGCGTGGACGGATGCCGACCCAGATTCGGATGCGACGATATCGCTGTTCTACGACACGGATACCGATGGGTCCGGCGGCATTCTGATCGTTGGGGGCATTTCTGAAGATGATCCCTCGAACGGCGTGACCTGGAATACGTCTCAGGTCGCCGAAGGCAGCTACTACCCCTATGCCGTGATTACCGACGGCGTGAACGCTCCCGTCACGGTAGTTGCCGCCCATGCGGTCCGGGTTATGCATGCCACGCCGGCGGTGTCGCTGGACGAGCCCTTTAACACGCTGGATGCTGACGTTTGGTTCCCAATTGGAAACGCCAGCGTGTCTGGCGGCAATCTGCGGATGACCAACGGCGCCACCGTTACCAGCAAGCAGTCCTTCGATCCAGCACAAGGCGCACTGATTATCGAAGGCCGCATAGAGTTCAACTACCCCTGGGACTGGGTCAACTTGTTCACTCGCGCTACCGTCGGCTTGGCGGATGATGGACGCCCGCTGGAAGGCGTCATGTATAGAATCAGCAGCTACGACAACATCGGAGTAAATGGGGATGGTGACCCGATCACCGAGTCAATGGTCATCAACCCGGGCATTTGGTACGACTTCACGATTACCGACGACAGCACGAACGTCTCCTTCGAGGTGGTCAACACGACATCGGGAGATAGGAAACTGGTTAGTACCACGTCGTCCGTCAGCAACCAAGACAATCGCTTCCACTTCAAACATAAGGGTGACGTCGGAATCGGATACTACGACTTCTTGCGAATCAATCGTGCCGACACGACAGCACCGGCCGTGAACAGCCTTTCGCCAGCGGATGACGCGACAGGCGTTTTGTCTGAAACGAATTTGACGCTCACATTCGACGAGGACGTTAAGAAGGGAACGGGCGATATTCTGCTGAAGCAGTCCTCGGATGGTGCGGTCGTCGAGACGATTCCCGTGACCGCCGCCAGTGTGACGATTTCCGGCGCTACCGTCACCATCGACCCGACGATAACGCTGGCAGGCGGTACGGCATACTACGTGGAGATGGATGCGGGTGCCTTTGAGGATCTAAGCGGCAATGACTTTGCCGGCATCAGTGGGGCGGGGACGTGGAATTTCACGACGCTTGCCCTTGATTTCGGTGATGCTCCGGCCCCCTATCCCACCACGATTGCCGAAGATGGAGCTCGACACATGGCCGTCGGTCCGACGCTAGGCGCGACGCGGGATGCCGAGAACGACGGGTCCCACTCCGCTGCCGCGGACGCCGACGGGGCAGACGAAGACGGCGTGACGTTCGAGACAATTCAGGTCGGAGCATTGGATGCAACAGTGACCGTCAATGTACAGAACGCGCCCAGCGGAGCGAAGCTGGATGCCTGGATCGACTTCAATGGCGACGGCAGTTGCGGCGGGCCATTCGAGCAGGTTTTCGACAGCGTCGCCGTGACTGCGGGCGACAACGTCCTGCAGTTCGACGTGCCGAGTTGGACCAAGACAGGACAAACGTTCGCCCGCCTTCGCGTGAGCACGCTAGGCGATCTACCAGTGAGTGGAGCGGCAAGCGACGGAGAGGTGGAGGATTACACCGTCAATTTCTCAGCGCCCAGTGGGGGCGGGGTGTTTGTTGACGGAGGGCAGGCTCTGGGCACCGCTCCCAGTCTCTCGGTGGCGCTTGCGGATGTGGACGGAGACGGGGACCTGGACGCGGTCACGGCCGACAACGGCGCGGGCATGCACGTTTGGGTCAATGACGGGGACGGTGCTTTCACGGATAGCGGACAGACGTTGCCTAGTCCCAGTGCGACCGCTGTCGCGTTGGGCGACTTGGATGGTGACGGCGATGTCGACGCCTTCATCGGGAACGCCGGTCACCCAGGCGACGCGAACAAGGTTTGGCTCAATGACGGCAGCGGGACGTTCACTGATAGCGGTCAACTGCTGGGAGCTTCTCAGAGCCTTGATGTGGCGTTGGGTGATATCGATGGCGACGGCGATCTTGACGCGTTGGTGGGAAACCGCCTTACGGATCAGGGTAACCGACTGTGGATGAATGACGGTCATGGCGTGTTCACCGACAGCGGGCAGGTCCTGGGGGAGGAGTTCACGCTCGGGGTCGCTTTGGGCGACCTCGATCACGACGGTGATCTGGACGGATTGATCGTCAACGGTGCTTCCGGAGCGAACCGAGTCTGGTTCAACGACGGCAGCGGGACGTTCGCGACGAGTATCAGTTTTGGCTCAGAATCATCCCGGGCGGTTGCCCTGGGTGATCTGAACGGCGACGAGCACCTTGACGCGGTGGTCGTCAAGGGAGCAGTACCGAGCGCGGATAATCGTATCTGGCTGAACAGCGGAGATGGCACGTTCGCGACCAGCGGCCCTGCCTTGGTAGGTTTCCAGACGAACGACGTTGCGTTGGGTGACGTTGATGGGGACGGTGATTCTGATTTGTTTGCTGCAAACGCATTCGGCGCAGCGAATCACGTGTGGCTCAATGATGGCGCCGGAGACTTCACGGATACGTTGCAGGAATTGGGGAACGAAGACAGCGAAGGCGTTGCGTTTGGGGATCTGGACGGCGATGGTGATCTGGACGCATTCATAGCCAATGATGGGACGAATCGCGTTTGGTTGAATCGGGGCCTCTACGGTTCAATCCATGGGTTCAAGTTCGAGGACATGGACGGGGACGGTACGTACGACGAAAGCGTGGATCGACCGTGGGGTGACCAGGAAGATGTCTCGCCGGCGCAATTCGAAATCATGGGCGGCAATCTGTCATCACCGGTGGCCGTACAGACCGACACCAACGGCGAGTTTCGGGTGACTGACCTGATGCCGGGCACATACACCGTTTCGGAGATCCCCACCGCGTCACATATCCACGCGACAACGGCGACATCCGTAGAGCTGACGGTCGCCAGGGGCGAAGAATTGGTGTGGACCGCAGGAGCGGCAGGGCTTCCGCCCGCCGCCCTTCACTACGATTGGGAAGTGGACGATGAAGGATTCGTTGCGCAGCAGTGGGATTGGGGGCGTTATAGTGGCGGTTGGGGTGGGCAGTTCACGTTCCCAATTCACTCCGCGCGGATGACCGGCATCACAGATTTCAGCGATGCCGAATTGGGAACGCTTCTGACGGCGGCGCCTTCGCTCGATGAATTGCAGGTCACCATCGATGTCTTCAAATCGTCCCCTGCAGGGTGGAAACCGCCCACCGGGCAACCGTTGCCCGCCTTCAATGACGCTTTCGATAACGCCTACTCGTCTCTGGTTATGCTCTGGCTTCCATACGACGGCAAGACGTACAGCTTCGGCGCCGAGTTGAACGATCAGGATGGACTGGAATCTGGAATTGTCCTCGACTTTCTCGGTTCTCGTTCCGGCAGTACCGGCCCCAGACTGTGGCTACAGACCTACCAGAGCAGCAACGATCAACCATTCACCTACTACATCGACAACTTGCGGATCCAGCGCGGCGGAGACGGGCGACAGGAGGTTGTCGTGGGTGAAAGGCTGATGTTCGGAAACTCCATCGACGGTTCAATCCATGGTTTCAAGTTTGAGGATGTGAACGGGGACGGCAGCTATGATCCTCAGATGGACCGGCCCTGGATGGGCACCGGTTACGGACTCTCTGATACATACGCATTGACCATCGGCGATGCAAGGCTCTGCTATGCGGGTAACATGGATGGGGATGACGATTCGGACTTCGTCGTCTGGAACGGTTCGCAGTTGCGAATCTACGAAGAGACGGGGCCGTCCACGCTGGCAACCCGCTACTCGCTATCCGGCACGTTGCGCGGGTGCCGAGTAGATGACGTGGACAAGAACGGAATGAACGAGTTGTTGGTGGGTACTTCGTATTCTACGGCGAAGATCGTCGAATCCAGCGGGAATGACAGCTACGGTGTTGTCTACACCATTGACGGTCTGGGCATCATGGACGGCAGCCCGGTCGTGGGCGATGTCGACAACGACGGCGCTAACGAATGGCTGATTTCCTCCGAAGGCACGCCAATGAAGATCACTCGTGTCGCGGGTTCGCCGGGGGGCGGATTCTCGCAAATGCCGAGTCTTTCGTTGAGCGGAATTGGCGACGGCAACAACAGTGTCCAAGGGGCAGTCGACTTCGATGGCGACGGGACGGGAGACATTGTGGTTTCCGATCGCTACGAGACCTTCGTCGGTGGATCCGTCAACCAGTTCCTCAGTACTTCCTCGGGCAGTGGTACGATTGGCGATACGGATGGAGATGGAAACCTGGAGATCATCTCGACGATCGAGGTCCGCGAATGGAACGGATCCGGCTTCTCCACGGTCTTGGACCGGGGCGGACGCGTTGGCGATTTGAATGGTGACGGTCGAGATGAACTAGTGTTCGCCAACCCTGTTGCGATGGCCGAGAGATCCGGGACTGAGTTCGACACCGTCTGGTCGACGGAAGATCTGAACACGTTTGCTCCAGACGGTTTGACGGTCCATCTGCTGGGCCTTCATGCCGGCGCCGACCTGGACGAGGATGGCGTGGGTGATATTGGAGCCGTGGCCGGATCAACGTTGTACCTGTTCGGTTCGACCACCGGAAGCGGCGACTTGGTACCGGTACAGTTTGAGATCAGTGGCGGGGCGCTAACCCAGCCTGTGGTCGTGAAGACGGACCGAAATGGCGCGTTTGGCCTCTCGGGCCTGCGGCCTGGAGCATATACGCTCGCGGAATTGCCGGTCTCTTCGCGTGTGTTGCCAACGACGGCGACAAGCGCGACGGTCGAAATCCAGAGTGGTCAGGAATTGGTGTGGACTGCCGGTGCCGCTGGCACGTTGTTGCAGGGCCAGGAAGAGACACTAGTGGACCCGGACGCAAACGGAGCCAACGAGGAATTGATGTTCGGCAACGCATTGGCAGGGCGCATCAATGGCCAAAAGTTCGAAGATCTGGATGGCGACGGCCAGCGCGACACTGGCGAGCCCGGTCTGAATGGCTGGACGATCGAACTAGCCAATAACCAGGGACAGGTCGTCGCAACAGCATTAACCCAAGACGTCGATCTGGATGACAGCGGCACGATCGACCCAGAAACAGAACGTGGACTATACGAATTCCCGGTTGTCGAGCCGGGGGACTACACGGTAGGAGAGGTTGCTCAGGCAGGGTGGGCACCCTCATCTCCCGTCGCAACTCGTATTCCGAACCCACTGCCCATAACGTCGTCACGAAGCATCCGACTAACGCAGGCAGCCGGAGAAGCGCTTGCGTTCAACGAGACGCAGCTGCTAGTTCACAGCGGTGACAGCATTCTCACGATCGACCCGGAAACGGGAATCACACAAGGCGCAATTCCCGCTCCCGATGCGCTTGCTGGAATGGATATGCACGCTGGTGAAATCGTGGCAGTCAATTCCGCGGGAATGGTGCAATTTCTGGATCCGAACACGGGCAGTCCCAGTCGGAGCCTCGATCTTACTGCCGCCCTGAGCGGCAGAACGCCCGTGAAAGGCATCGAGGTGATTGGCGACGAGGTCTTCGTCCTTGCCGGGCGAAGAAGTGGGGAAACTACTCACGATCATGTCAGCGTGTTCAATGTAACGAGCGGCGTCTTCAAGAGAGACTACGCGGACCCGGGTGGGTCGTCACACGGCGGCGGCGGCGGAGGAGGATTGATGCTCTTGGGACGAGAGCTGTGGAGTACCTACCATGCTTTCGTGGGACTAACCCGCTTTGATCCAAACGATGGTGACGGTGATGAAGCCGGAACAGATCCGTACGATCCTTTTAGGGCGACAAGTTCTCCACGTATTTCGGGATTGGCGACTGACAACCAGAGTACTGTTTTCGCGTTAGATCAAGTGGCGAATGAGGTTGATGTTTTCCTATTCTCGCCAACACTTGTTCACGAACATGATGTCTTGCTTGCTTCCGGTGAAGTCGCCGATCATTTGGATTTTGGCAACTACCGCCTCGATCTTGGCGACGCGCCGCTTCCCTATGCTACGACGCTCGACGAAGACGGTGCTCGACACGTCGCTGTTGGCCCGACCCTGGGTGCGAGCCGCGATGCTGATGTCGATGGAGTCCATTCGGCTGATGCGGACGCGGACGACGCGACGAGCACTGATGACGAGGATGGTGTGACGTTTGGGGCAATCCGGGTAGGACAGTTGGACGCAACGGTGACGGTGAATGTGCAGAACGCGCCCAGCGGTGCAAAACTAGATGCCTGGATCGACCTCAATGGCGACGGCAGCTGGGGTGGGCCGTTCGAGCAGGTGTTCGACAGCGTCGCGGTGAGTGCGGGCGACAACATTTTGCGATTTGATGTGCCCAGTTGGGCCGCCGATGGTGATGCGGTTGCACGCTTCAGGCTGAGTTCCTCGGGCGACCTCGGAGTGGTGGGAGCTGCGAACGACGGGGAGATCGAGGACCACTTGGTCACGATTCTACCGCCGCTGGCAACCAGCGGCGTGTTTCGTAGCCACGACGTGGAGGCATCCAGCGCGATTGGAGCCCACAGCGTCACCTCAGCGGATGTGGACGGCGACGGCGATATGGATGTGGTCAGCACTACGAAAGGGACCGGGATTGATGGCATTGCGTGGCATGAGAATGACGGCAATGGGGCCTTCACATTTCACGCGATCACCTCGACAGTCGATGAGCCTCGAAGCGTGTTCGCGACCGATCTCGATGGAGACGGCGACATCGATGTACTGAGCGCCTCGACTGGGGACAGCACGGTTGCCTGGTACGAGAATGACGGCAGTGAGAACTTCACATCGCACGCCATCACTACGAACGCCGCCTACGCCTACAGCCTGTATGCCGCCGACATGAACAACGATGGTCACATGGATGTGCTCACCGCCTCAGCACACGACAACACGATTGCCTGGTACGAGAATGACGGCAGCGAGAGCTTCACCGCCCACCCGATTACGACTGCCGCGGACCATCCGTTCAGCGTTTTCGCGGCGGACCTCGACGGCGATGGCGATATGGATGCACTCAGCGCGTCGGGAGGCGACAACACGATTGCTTGGTACAAGAATGACGGCAGCGGCAATTTCACCACGCATGTGATTACCACCGCCGCCGACGGAGCACGCGACGTTTCTGCGGCCGATGTTGATGATGACGGCGACATCGATGTACTGAGTGCCTCCGACGATGGCGATATGGTCGCTTGGCACAAGAACGACGGGAGCGGCAGTTTCACGACGCAAGTCATTACCACCACCGCCGACGGCCCCCAAAGTGTGATTGCGGCAGACGTGAACGGTGATGGCAACCTGGACGTGCTCAGTGCATCGTTCTACGACGACACGATCGCCTGGTACGAGAACGACGGCAGCGGTAGTTTCTCGCCCCACGCTGTATCAACGGATGTCGATGGGGCCTATTGTGTGGCTGCGGCGGATATTGATGGCGATGGGGACTTGGATGTGCTAGGTGCCTCCGGCTACAGACCGATCGCATGGCACGAGAACGTGAACGACACGAGTGCGCCGACCGTCATCAACTTGTCGCCCGCGGACAATGCCTTGGGCATCGCGGCTGAGACGAATCTGGTGATGACGTTTGACGAGGATATTGAGAAGGGGGCAGGGAATATCTTGCTGAAGAACGTCACCGACAACTCGCTGGTTGAGACGATCGCGGTGACCGGCACGGCCGTGACGGTCTCGGGGGCAACGGTGACGATCGACCCAACGACGACGCTAGGGAGCGGCATGGGCTACTACGTGGAAGTGGCGTCCGGCATGTTCAAGGATCTGTCGGGGAATGCCTTCGCAGGGATCAGCGGCACGACAACCTGGAACTTCACCACCGCCGACACCACAGCGCCGACTGTCATCAACCTGTCGCCCGCGGACAACGCCACGGGCGTCGCGGCTGAGGCGAACCTGGTGATGACGTTTGACGAGGAGATTCAGAAGGGCGCGGGGAACATCTTGCTGAAGAAGGTCAGCGACAACTCGCTGGTTGAGACGATCGCGGTGACCGGCACGGCCGTGACGGTTTCGGGGGCAACGGTGACGATCGACCCAGCGACAACGCTAGGGAGCGGCGCCGGCTACTACGTGGAAATGGCGTCCGGCATGTTCAAGGATCTGTCGGGGAATGCCTTCGCAGGGATCAGCGGCACGACAACCTGGAACTTCACCACCGCCGACACCACAGCGCCGACTGTCATCAACCTGTCGCCCGCGGACAACGCCACGGGCGTCGCGGCTGAGGCGAACCTGGTGATGACGTTTGACGAGGAGATTCAGAAGGGCGCGGGGAACATCTTGCTGAAGAAGGTCAGCGACGACTCGCTGGTTGAGACGATCGCGGTGACCGGCACGGCCGTGACGGTTTCGGGGGC
>CAZUAH010000474.1:0-10966 GCA_964617665.1 uncultured Pirellulaceae bacterium | reverse complement strand
GCCCTGCACGAGGCGATTGAGGTGCTGCCAGACGAATCCCGGATGATGATCGGCGGAGACAACTGGCACGTCGAAGAAACCTACGGAACAATCCAACTGACGCGCCGACTGATCGGCGAGGTCCTGCAGGAGAAGGTGGACAGCGGCTATTTCAAACCGGACGACGCACGACGCCTGGCCCGAAAGATCCTAAGCGAGAACGCCAGCAGGTTCTTCAACCAGCCGAGATCGTGAGAAGGCACAGAATAGCTGCGTCGCTCTTTGCCCCCCAAGGTCCCTGCCCCTTGAGCCAGCATTTGCTCCTGGTACGATCAACTCGGTGCCTGGGAAATCAGATTTCCTGTCTTGACACAATCGTTTGGTACCCGATCGACGACAAATTCAACGAATTAGGAGATACTACATGAACCTGCAAAAGATTTATGAGTATGCCCTCCAGAGAGAGCTGGAAGGCTATCGCTTCTTCAAGGAAAATGCCGACAAGGCCGCGCACGCCGCAGCAGCCGGGGCATTCAAACGTCTGGCCGACGAAGAGCTCAAGCATATCGCTTTCATCAAAGGATTGATGAAAGACGGCGAGGAATCGGGAGCAAGCGATGCCGAGCTTACCGGTGACAGCTGGTTTGAGGATCGCGCACAAGAAGAGTTTCTCGACCAAACTCTGATCGAATCGATGATTCCCGACGTCGCGGTGCTGCGTACAGCATATCTGATCGAACACGATCTCTCCGAGTTCTACGAGAAGGCCGCCTCTCAATCGACCGGCAAGGCGCAGGCCGCCTTTGCCCAGCTGGCGAAATGGGAACGCAGTCACGAAGCGTTTTTCAAGGAACTGCACGATAAAGTTTTCCAGGAATATACAGAAATGCCTTGGGGTGGTTGAACGGCAGTTCGCTCAACCATCCTGTGTGGCCACGGCGTAAAGGGCAGTACCCAACGCTGGTCATCCCGTCGGCCCAGAAGAATAAGAAGGCCCAGGAGATTCCCATGTTACCTGGTCTTCAAAAACTACTGGATCAGACTCCTAAGCGAGATCGAAATGGTTGGGTGGTCAACCCGTTGCCGATCGATTACCAGATGAAGGCAAAGGCGGAGTGGTTCAAGCCGACACGAAAGGACCTCGCGAGGCTGGCGAAAGACTACAGTAACTCGGCCGTCGCCAGAGCATGCAGCGTATCCGAGACGACGGTGCGGAAGTGGTTGACGAACGCGGGCATCCGTCGAGCAGCGGAGTATGATCGACACCATGGTGACATTGATGAGGATACGATCGCCCAAGTGAGACGACGGGCGGAACGCCTTCGGTTCCGTAAGCCTCCGGTTGCGGGTTTCCCGCAGAGGGGTGCAATCGCCGAAAATGAAGAACTGGCCTAGAGTTACGCCAGCGAAGCGGGTGCCTCCTGAGTCACCTCAGCTGTCCAGATTTTACATGTTTTACGCGAGAGTACCACAGATTCTCGTACACTTCTCGTACAAACCCGCGTCGGACTGGCCATCCGTGAACTGACGTTGGTAACAGCAAACCTCTTGCGGCAGGCGCGCCGAACGTCATCGAAGGCATAACTGCGCAGCGCCTTTCGGTTCCGTAGACCGAATATGCTTGGAGAACGCTTCGTCCCAGCTTCTCAAACGAATGCCTTTTCGAGGTCTGAACTTTGACCATGCTTTGACTTTGCTCTGCAACAGGTGTGTTTGTGCGCATTAGTGGAGGGACTTGGGCGAAGCGTTGAAGGTAGGTCGAGCTAGAATTCCCGAGCAGATTGGCATTGTCTCGCGCTTGTACGTGATCGTCGAGTTCGTGGAGTACTACAACATTCGGCGATCGTACATGCAACGGACCATCTACCGTCCGTGCGCGTTGAGCCGGACGAGATAGAGACTTTGAGACACCAAAGATGCAGGGTGCAACATGAAGATGGTCGTCCCGTTGCAGCGGCAGCCGATTGTGGGTTTCGTGAGCCAGCTTCTTGTCGTCGGGCAGCGTCTGGTTTGCAGACCATTGATAATTGTCCCGCGAGCCTGGGGCGATTCTGCTTGTGATACTCTATGACCACGGCGCTGCCATCCGGCATCCGGCAGGACGGACCGATAGGAGGTGTTGCCCAACGGTAGGATGGTACAACAGCTGTTGAAGAGAAGGTCCTTCTGATCCAGGACTGTTGCTATAGGGCATTGGGAGGATTAGAATATTACGGGCTCGGCCAGAGCGCTAAAGCCAACAGGGGCAGGTCATTTCCGAGTCCCGTGATTGCCTACCTTCCATCGGCCGAAGGAAGGTATGTCGTCATGAGGACGTGGGTCTGGGAGAAGTCGCCATGAAGATGAACCGCAGGACTTTCACCTACGCAGTTGGCGGTGTCGCAGCGGGTATCGCCGGCTGGGTGTTGGTTCCACGATGCAGCAAGCCGCGTCCAGAGCAAGACCCCGCGGACAGCGGATTCCGCCCAAGATTGGCAGAGGATGTCACGTACCAAGAAGCACTGCGCGGTGCTGAAATCGTGCGGCCCGATGAGCAAGGTGAACCGCGCGTGGTCTGTCAGGTGAACGAGTGTGGCCTGAAGTTGCTCGAGAGAATGAATGGCGAGCAGACTCTCCACAATCTTGCGGCGGGAATTCACGAAGGTTCTGATCCTGCCACTTTGGGACATACGGAAGCTTCTGTGGCTCTGTTCGTAGCCATGCTGGCGCAGGCGGGCCTCTTGTCGGAGCCATTCTTTGTGAATCTCCATTCGGTGGAGATAAACGCATGATACAACCTGACTGCGGGGAGCAAGAGGAATTGTTCGTCGTTCCGGACGGGCCGGACTCCTACTATCTCTATGCGCCCTTGCGTCGAGTTGTCGTGTCCATGAATCGCGACGCAGTCGGAAGTGTTTCGCGTTATCTGAGCAACGGGTACTCGGCATTGGAGACCAGAGATGCGGAAGTGATTGATTCCCTGCAATCCTCCGGGCTGTTTACCGAACCCGTTCCGCAACGGCCGGTCACACCGGAAGACTACCTCTTTCGGCCGCACGAGGTCACTATTTTTCCCACAACGCGGTGCAACTTGCGTTGCATCTACTGCTACGCCAATGCGGGTACGCGCCACGTGGACATGCAGTGGGAGATTGCCCAGGCAGCCATCGATTTCGTGGCGGACAACGCGTGCGCGGTGGGGCGTGACGATTTCATCGTAGGTTTCCATGGCGGCGGCGAGCCCACCGTGAATTGGCCGCTAGTCAAACAGTCCGCGCAATACGCACGGCGACGCGCGGAGGAACTTGGGAAGGCCGTCAAGATACATTGCGCAACCAACGGCGTCTTGTCGGCGGCCCAGCGCGATTTCGTGGTGCAGAACTTCACAGGGATGAACATCTCCGTGGACGGTCCCGCCGACATCCAGGACCGCCAGCGTCCACTTGCCAACGGGACTGGGTCGTTTGTCTTCGTGATGGAAACCATTCGGCATTTCCAGGAGGCACAGTTCCCTTTCGGCGTCCGCGTCACGTTGACCGCGAACGACGTACACCGGCTGAGCGAGATCGTGCAGTTTTTCCATGAGCAGTGCCCGCAACTCGACCAATTGCACGTTGAGCCCGTCTGGCAGTGCGGCCGTTGCCAGGTGACGGGTGAGCATCCGCCCTCGTCAGAGCTGTTTATTGAAGAGTTTGCCGAGGCCCACGAGCTGGCCCGTGACCTTGGGTTTTCGCTGTTCTATTCCGGGGCACGACTGGATACGCTCACCAACAAATTCTGTGCGGCACCGGGTGAGGGGTTTTCGGTGACCCCCGAAGGCACTGTCACCTCGTGCTTTGAGGTAACTGATCCAGGCGACTCGCGAGCACAGTTGTTTCACTACGGCCATTACGACGGAGATCGCAAGCGATTCGTGATCGACCGGAAACGTGTGGAAAGATTGCGGCGATTGCGTGTCGAGAACATTCTTCATTGCCAGGACTGTTTCTGCAAATGGCACTGTGCGGGCGACTGCCTCGCGAAGGCGTTGCCGGGCATGAGTCCTGACGACCACGTCGGCAGCCCGCGCTGCAATTTGAACCGAGAGATTACACGCTTACAGTTGAACCGCGTCGCCAACCAAGGTGCGGCCGAAGGTATAGCGGCAATTGACAAGGAGCGCGAGAATGGCGGATAGACCCAATGATCGTGTGCCCCTAGCTGTCCAAGAGGGTGACGTGCCGGATCCGAAGGTGTTTTTCGTCGTGGATGGAAAGAAGTTTGGGCGGCCAAGCCTCGAGACGTACTATGCGAGGACGGAGGACAAGGAGTCCTTCGAGGAAACGACCGTGTGTTCCTGCGATACAGTTACGGGCACGTATTGCAGCTGCAACAAGGTCTGTACGTGTAATCTCGTGTGTGCATGCCAGTCGGTCTGTTCATGTGTCGGCCACATCTCGTGTTCATGTGTCGGTTTCATCTCGTCCGGCACGGGGGGAACATACTGCAGTTGCAACAAAGTGTGTACGTGTGTTCCAGTGCACTAAGTAGGCAAGGAGAGCAACAATGAGAGCGTTCAATGACAGAGCATTATGTCGCGCCGGTTTCTCTCTGCTCGTTGGGGCAGCGGTTTTGTCGAGCGTCATCGGGAGCGTTTCGGGCGCCGCGAGGAAGAAGGAGGAAGAGAGGAAGGAAGCGCGGGAATACGGAGTTTCCGGCCGGGACCCCAAGGCTTTTCGCGACGCGGCGGCGATGTTTTCTGTTTCCGGGCAGCGATCGTTGGACGAAGGTACCGCTGAGGCGATCCTTGTTGAGCTTGAAACTGCCGTGAAAGGGCACGAACCTTGGTCAGTGCAGATGTGGGAGCAGTTGAACCAGCTCCGTGCAGTGCGGATTTCTAGTCGACTGCTTGGCGACCTGCAAAGCACCGCTCGGAGCATGACGGTCTCAACGCAGCCCCCATCGCGTCTGGACGCCTCGTCGGCAAGGTCGACTTTTGCACAGGGCAATCGGCATTACGAAGCGGGGAGATTCAATGAGGCCAGCGAATCGTACCGCGTGGCACTGAAATCCCATCCCAATTTCTGGGACGCGTGGAATAACCTGGCGCTGGCAGAGATGCACGCTGGTAACGACCTCGTAGCCCTCTTCGTGCTGTCCGCCTTGATCAAGAACAATCCAAAGTACGCCGGCGGATCGATCAACGCGTCGGTATGTTTAGCGCGACTTGGGGAAGAGACCGCCGCATACGACATTGCTGCTGCCATCGCTCGCAAGCACTCGCGGATGCCAATGGCTCAGTACAATATGGCATGGTTTGAGAACGCTCGCGGAAATTACGAGTCGGCTCAGACTCACAATGCTCAGGCGATGTCGTCGGTTTCGGACTACGGGGTAGCACGATGGCTCCAGGCCGTCAATGCGATGGAGTCCGGACGTAGTATCGGCCCCGACGAGTGGAACGCCTTACCCGCGCGCGATCGATTGCAGGGGATGCCTGTGGTATCCAGAAGAGTGGTGAGCGTTGGTAGTGCGGCTGCCTACTCCGGGGATACCACCGTCGTTAGGCTCCCTAAGGGCAGTCAATTGGTCGTTTCGGAAAAGCAGGGGGATTGGTACGCCGTCTACTGGCCCGTGGGGAATGTGAAGCGTCGACTGTGGATCCACTGGGGGGCCCTAGGGAGACAGGTGCGCGTCGCAGTGCCGGAAGCCCGCATCATGCTTGGAAGCAAGCTCCGTGGTACCGTTGTCCGCGGACAGCCATTGACCGTCACGGTAGCGAATGGTAGCTGGCTCTGGGTAGAGTCGGTAAAAGGTTCTCCCAACCTCCAAGGTTGGATCAAGAAGGCGGACGTAGAGGAGGCAGAAGAAGTCGCAGGCGATGACGCTATCGCCCCTTTCCTTGGCACTTGGAAGGGACAATGGTCGGACGTTACCGTGAGTGGATTCACGATCGTGGAAGTCAATGGCAGGCCGAACGTGACCGTACGGGGTTATGAAATCTGGGATGAGAAACTGGAGAACGGCCGGTTGACGCATCGGGCCAGAGTTGTCACATCCGGTTGGGAGTTCACCTATACTCTTGAGCCGGTTGCGGGCGGCTTGAGTCTGGATGTATTTCGACATCGGGACAGCAAACGTTTCACGGGAAAGCTTACCCGGGATGGCGAAGTGTAGTGGCAAGACGCCCTATCGTGCCTTTGGATGACAAGGTGGTGGCAGCGGGCCGCGGAATCGCCCCTTTCCTTGGCACTTGGAAGGGACAGTGGTCGAACGTTACCGAGAATGGAATCAGAATCCAAGAAGTCAATGGCAGACCGGATGTGACGATAGAGGGCGATGAAGTCTGGAATGAGAGGTTGGAGAACGGTCGGCAGACGTTTTGCGTCAGAGTCGGCGGGTCGGGTCGGGAGTTTACCTATGCCGTTGAACCGGTTGTGGATGGTTTGAGTCTGGACGTGTACCGACATCGCGATGGCGAGAGGTTCACCGGGAAACTCACGAAATAGATCATGCGCGTCGCTCTTCTCTGTCCGCTTTCGCGCTATCCCACTTACGACCCGGACATCCAGGAACCGCTGGGCATCGAGTCACTGGCTGCGGTTTTGCGGGCGGAGGGCTACGACGTTCTCTTGCAGGACGCCATGATATCCTCCCAATCCGAACAGGGCATCGCTCAAGATGTCGCGGCATTCGGGCCTCAGGTTGTGGGGCTGTCGTTGATGAGTGATGCCGACATCGATTCCAGCATCTTTTTCATTCTTCGAATTCGCGAGTTGTCACGGGGCAATGTGATCTTTGTCGTTGGCGGCAGCTTCGTCAGCACGGAACCGGAAAGGGCCGCCTCGCTGCTGCCTGAAGAGACGTTCCTGATTCGTTACGAGGGGGAACGGCCCCTGCTCAGGTTGCTCGAGGCCATCGGAAAACGCAAATCCGTTGAGAACGTGCCCTCCCTGGTTCGGTGGGAAGGTGGTCGTATGGTTGGGGCGCCGGCTTTTGAATCTGTTCAGGAGTTGGACTGCTTGCCGTGGCCCGCCAGGGACTTTGCGGCGGCGATTTCTACCCGTATCGGTGTCACGAATGTTCAGGGGTCGCGGGGGTGTTCGGGCCGTTGTGCCTATTGCTGCATGCCGAACACCCCGCAGAATTCCGGCAAATCGTGGCGGGGCCGCTCACCCGACAATATTGCCGCAGAACTCGCTCATCTCCACCGAGAGCACGGCGTCCGTTCCTTTAACTTTGTTGATGACGATTTCCTTGGTTCCATTCAGCACGCCGAAGAGCGAGCGATTGCTTTCGCAGATGCGATTCGAAAGCGAGATCTGCGAATTGGCTTCGGCGCCCAGTTGCGCCCGCAGACCTTGACGACGGAAGCAGTTGACGCACTTGCCGAAGCGGGGCTCGCGTGGGCATTTGTCGGTATTGAGAATGATGATCGGGCTACGTTGCGCGCGTGGCACCGGGCCCCGGTAACAGAAGCATCTTGGCGGGCGATAGCGCGACTTCGAGAGCATCAAGTGGAGGTTGCGGCGGGAGCGATTCTGTTCCATCCGCGTGCGACCCTAGGTGACATACGGCGATTTTCGCAGGTACTGGACGAACATGGACTTCTGAATTACCGTACCGCCACCAGCCGACTGCATCTGTTGCCCGGATCCCATCTGTACGAGCTAGCGATCCGCGTTGATGAGCCGCGCGTGGACATTTCGGGTCCCTATACGCCGCCATTGAAAGAAATCGAAGTTGCTACCTTGTTTGAGCATCTCATTCGATCATTGGCGCCTGTGCGTCCGTGCTGGGTTCACGCAGCGTGCCTTTTGCCGAGGCTGGTGTCGCAATGCAAAAGGGGCAGTTCCGTCGCGCCGAAGTTGGGGGTCGTACGTCATGTGATGCGGGAAATCGACGCGTGGGTATGCGACACTCTCGACAGGCTGATCGCCAATGTTGATGCCGGCCATGTTGAATCCGGGTGGCTGGAACGTGTGCATGCGACGAGTCGCCAGACAGCTTTCTCCGCATGTACGCAACTTGAGCGGGCGAAGGCGGTGGCAGATCCACGGCAACTGCGAATGGCCATCGATTTGGAAAGCGATCTATGAACCAACAGCCGACCGACAACTGCACATCCGCATGCAATAGTGATCGGTTTCGCATAGTTGCACCGGTGAATCATCCTGATGAAGTGCAGGTGTTGGCCGAGGCGGGAGCGGATGAAATCTACTGCGGTGTCCTGCCGGCGAGTTGGGCGAGTCGCTACGGTGAGTGGGATTGCCTCTCCCGGCGCCAAGGAACTATTGCGAACTTGACGAGCGTTGCACAGCTGAGACAAGTTGCAGAGTTGGCTGCTCGTTTCGGTCTACAGGCATCACTGACGTTGAATGTGCGATACACTACCGGGCAAATCTCCGACGTACTCGATCTGGCACTCGCCTGGGAAGAGGCGGGCGGTGGAGCGGTTATCGTATCAAGTCCGGCGGTGCTCCTTGGGCTGCAGACGCGTGGATCAGGACTGTCGCGCCATATTTCTATTCTTGCGAATGTCTGCAATAGCCAAGCCGTTGCCTTCTTCCGTCGCTTTGAGGCCACTCGCGTTGTATTGCCAAGGCACCTGACCGTCGGTGAGATGGCAGCACTGATTTCCAAATGCCCTGACTTCGAATACGAGGCAATGTCGCTCAATGAAAAGTGTCGCTTCATAGATGGGCTTTGCGGATTCTATCACGGAACCACCTACCCCGATGGTGCTGCGTCGGTCTTCTCCTATGAGCGTACGGAGCCAGGCGGTCTGCCCGTGGTCTACTGCCATGATCTGTGCTATGCCGGTCACGGCTGTCAAGTGCCGTTCCGAGATAAGACCGGGCGGCCCATTACCCAACCGGTTCGTGACGATGTTAACCAGCCGGCTTGTGCCGCCTGCGATCTCGAGGAACTGCATCGTGCAGGAGTACGGCTCTTGAAGATCGGCGGACGTGGACTGCCCCCTGAGCTGAAGGTGCGAGCAGTGTCGTTCCTGCGTGAAAGCGAGAAGTTAGCTCTGGGCGGGGCACAGGCGGGAGAGATTCGTCAACTCTATCGCGTCAAATTCGGCCAGGATTGCAGGGGCATGCAATGCTACTATGCATCCCGTTGGCAGGGGGAGGAGTGACGTATGGACATCGCCCACTGGATGCAGTCCTGCAAGGGGCATGTCGCGCGCGACGCAAACCGCGTCTATTTGGGACACGAAACTTGTGTTGAGCAGGTTCCTTCCTTGTCAGACATCCAGGAGATGTGCGGTCGACTACGAGATGCGAATCTGGGGATGACCCTCGTGACACCGTTTCTCGTCGAGAATGAACTTGGACGGATGTGCCGACTGATCGAAGGCATATCTAGATCGACGGACGACTGGGAAGTGGTCTGCAACGACTGGGGACTACTGCAGTGGCTCTCCGAGTGCCATATTGCGGAACCAACGATCGGACGCCTGTTGGTAGGGCAGGCATCGGATCCTCGCTTGGCGGCTCTTGGTCTCCCCGAGAGGCAACTTTCGCACGAGCGCGATGTCCTACATGCAGACGGTACCGAAGTTCAACTTCGGTACCGCCGACCTACAGCTGCTCTCACCTCTCACTTGCGGAGCTGCGCGATTGCCGTCCCGGAAGTCCTCTCTTTGGTGCAGCAATTGGGTGTGCGGCGAATCGAGATCAGTAACACGTTGCAGGGAGTTGAGATGGACCTTGACCGCGGTTGGGGCGTCAGCCTCCATCTGCCGGAAGTGCCGGTGGCAATTGCCCGTCGTAGCTGGGACCCCAGGGAAGCCCATTGGCTCCATCCGACGTTTCCCGTCACTTTGCGGCATCGCGATAACATGATTTTCTATTGCAACAACAGCGAACAGGTGAAGGCCCATCCGTTGCGGGTGGATCGGCTCGTTTATCGAATGCCGGTGTGACGTAGTCGCGGTCTGCATCTCGGCAGAACTAGACGCGCACAGATTCCCGTCCGCTTAAGCGAGTTAGCCGAGGTGGGAGTACCGCAAATTACAGCACTTCTGCCACCCTGCATCCAATAGACTTTGGCCGAACTGAATCGCGATTCCGTCCCGCACAAATGGAATAGAACTCAATATCGAGACTCAGGGGATAAGCTGGCTGCTTCGCAACCGCCTCCGCCCGTTGAATCGCCGAACCGATCGTCGCATGGTGGATGCGACTTCTGGGCACTCCACCAACGCAACACGATTATGCATTTCACTCGTCAACCCTGCTGGCCCTGATTGCCTCCACGACGAACAGCGAGCTGGCGAAATGTGTGGAGTATCTCAAGGAGTAGAACAAGACCTTGCGAGCACGCACCCGGGCCAGGTCCACACCAAACCGGAGGAACGCGAGCGCCTTCGGTTCTGGTGCGAATTTTCACCTCTGCCGGTCCCACTGACAACTCACCCTGAAGGACTCCGCGGGTGAACTCCTTGTCGCGTTGAGCGATGAAAAACGCCTTATAGATTGTGGCATGGTTGACCCAATACCGCATGGCCGCCGCGCGTATCGTGTCGGCTCTGCTAAGATTGGGCTTTCCTGGTGGCGCTGCAAGGCCCGCATTGATGATGATCATCGCCTGCTGAGATTTGGATAGATGACGACGCAACAGATTTGCCGATGTGCTGAGTCTTGCAGCTTCCTCATGACTGCCCTTGAACGGCTTCGTGGTGGCCTTGATGCCAAGATCACGCCAGGGATTGTACCTTTTCGACCACGCAGTATTTGGCCCTCAAAGAACACTATGGGTTCCATTCACTTGGATCGGTAACAGCGAGAGGATCGCAGCCAAGCACTATCTGCAGGTCACTGACGAGCACTCCGAGCATGCCGCCAAAGGCGGTGCAGAATCCGGTGCAGTGGGTGGCGAAACGGTGCAAAATGTGGTGCAGCACTCAGCCGCACTGTCTCGCAAGGCGTCGCAAGAAACGCAGAAACCCTCGGGAGTTACGGCAATTATGCCTGTATTTCCCGAGGGTTTTGACTCTGGAGCAGTACCCCCTAGGGGA
>CAZUAH010000473.1:0-11010 GCA_964617665.1 uncultured Pirellulaceae bacterium | reverse complement strand
TGCTTCTTCAGTTGGTCAAACGGCACTCTGTTCCCGCGAATTCAGATCCAGGTCCACCAGGGCAGAATTCTCTATGGGTGGAACGATGGGTCCGGATCCTCGACCGCCGGGACCTTCGACATGATCACTTCGGCGCGACTGACCTGGGCGCCGAACGACTGGCACCACGTGGCAATCGTGCTCCGGAAAGGCACACTGACGATGTATCGCGATGGCCGATCGGTCGGCTCGGCCACGCGCGGCGAGTTGCACGGCTTGCCGATTCTGGTTCCCAAACGCGTGGCAAAAGAGCATCGCCGCCAAGTCTTCCTTGGCAAACTGGACTACGGCAGACCTTCGCACCTGCTGCACTTTACGGGCGCGATCGACGATGTACGGCTCTCGAAGGACGCAGCCAGCGCCGAGCAGATCCGTCAGTTGGCGGGCGCGGAGAACGTGGCCGACGAACAGGCGATCCGAACCGCCGTCGAGGAGGACCGCCGTGCAAAGGCTACCGCACAAGAGACCTCGAGCACATTGCCAATTGGAAAGGCGCCGGCGGCCGACATGCTGGTGCATTTTCCCGATCGAATGCACGCTTTCGTGTGGCGAAACTGGCACGCCGTCGAACCCGAAAAGATCGCGGAGGTTCTCGGTACATCGGTCGACAACATTGCGGCGGTGGCGGAGTCGATGGGACTGCCGCCAGCCATCCCGATCCCCGCCGAGCAGAAGACGCGAGGCTATTTCTGGATGACCATGTGCCGCCGCAACTGGCACGTCGCTTCCACCGAGCAACTTGCGGCATTGTTGTCCACCACACCCGACGAGTTGGCCAATTTCCTCCGTGTGGAAGAGCATGCCAATTGGGTGATCCTGGGCGGATTCAAACCTGCCTGCGAGCCGTTGCGCTACGAGCCCCCCAATCCCGAGGCACAACGGCGGGCCGCCGAGATCAAGCGGACTGTCGAAGAACAGTTCGGCGAGGAGGTTGATCAGCCGGGTGAGCCGCGATTCGAATTTGTCCGCCGCTTAAGCCACCCGCGCCCAACGACCGCTCTGCTAGACCGCCCCCGTTCTATTCCTCGATTCGTCTGCTCGTACCTGAAGATCTACGGCGATCCGCTGTTGGATCCGAATGTGGACATGTATCCGGAAGGACTCTTGCAGCGTTTGGCCGAGGTTGGCGTCAACGGCGTCTGGCTGTACGGCGTCCTGCGTCAATTGGCGCCTGGCGGTGACCAGTTTCCCGAATTTGGCCAGGGCTGGGAGACCCGCCAAGCAAATCTACGGAAGCTGGTTGATCGCGCGAAACGGTACGGAATCGGCGTGTACCTGTACATCAACGAACCGCGTGCCATGCCGCCGGCGTTTTTCCACGATCGCCCCGAGTTGGCCGGTGTGCGCGGCGGCAACGACGTCTGCCTGTGCACCTCTCACCCGGTCGTGCGCAACTGGATGCGCGACGCGCTGGCTCACCTGTTTAGCCATGTGCCCGATCTGGCCGGAGTGTTTACCATCACTGCGTCTGAAAACCAAACAAACTGTGCTTGGGGCGGTCGGCATGCGCAGTGTCCTCGGTGCGGAAAGCGTACCGCTGCCGAAATCATCGCCGAAGTGAACACTACGATCGCCGAAGGTGTCCGTCGGGGCAATCCCGAAGCCAAAGTGATCGCTTGGGATTGGGGCTGGTTCGGGAATCGCAAAGCGGACGAGATCATACCTCGTTTGCCAAAATCCGTTTGGCTGATGTCGGTTAGCGAATGGTCGAAACCAATCGAGCGCGGTGGCGTGCCCACGACGGTGGGCGAGTACTCCGTTTCAGCCGTTGGCCCCGGTCCGCGCGCCACGCATCATTGGATGTTGGCCAAGGAAGCGGGGCTAAGAACCGTCGCCAAGGTCCAACTGAATTCCTCCTGGGAGTTGTCCTCCTTACCGTATCTGCCGGTCTTGGATCTGGTAGCCGAGCACTGCTACAACCTCGCGGCGACCGGTGTCGATGGAATGATGCTCTCTTGGAGCTTGGGCGGATACCCGTCGCCGAATCTCAAGATCGCCGATTGCGTCAGCCGCACCCCGACACCGTCAATCGAAGAGGCACTGGACGCGGTAGCTCTCGATTGCTTTGGCCCTGACGGCGCTCCACATGCTAGGAAAGCTTGGTCGGCGTTCAGCAAGGCATTTGGCGAATATCCATATCACATCCGCGTACTCTATCTAGCCCCCGTGCAACTGGGGCCTACGAACCTGCTCTATCCAAGCAAGACGGGCTGGCAGGCGACGATGGTCGGCTTTCCCTATGACGATCTGACGAGTTGGCGTGGCCCGTACCCGCCCGAGGTCTTCGCTGCGCAGTTCGAGAAAACCGCCGCCGGGTGGGGGAAGGGATTAGCCGAATTGAAGGTCGCGGTGCAGAACGCGCCTGCCGAGCGGCGTACCGATGCCGAGGCAGAACTTGTCTTTGCCCGCGCAGCCCGACTGTACTTCCAAAGCGTAGCCAACCAAACCCGCTTCGTCGTGCTCCGGGACGCTTTGGCGGATACCGCGAAACCACTTTCATCAGCCGCACGCGCAGAGCACTTGGACGAAGTCCGCCATGTGTTGCGGAATGAGATGGCCGTAGCCCGCGAGATGTTCACCCTAGCCCGGCTAGATTCATGCGTCGGTTACGAGGCCGCCAGCCAGTATTTCTACCTTCCGCTGGATCTAGCGGAGAAGGTCGTCAATTGTCGTTGGCTCCTTGACCAGTATGCCGCGGAACCACCGTGAAGGTTCGGCGTACCATGTACGACTCGGCTCATCCCGCTGGATGATCGGGAGGAATGATCTCGCATTTGGGAAGTGCCGCTTTGAGCTGGAGAAGACCGTTGTCGCTCACCTTCGTCCCTTGAAGTTGAAGGTAGCGGAGTTTGGTGAGTCCCATTAGGTACGTGAGGCTGGCATCGCTGACCTTCGTCTTGTGGATATCCAAACGCTCCAGCCGTTTCATGTTTCGCAGATGTGCCACAGCGTCGTCAGTGATTTGCGTGCACTCAAGAATGAGGCAGTTCAAATTCGTCAGTGTTTCGAGGTGCGCAATCTGTGCATCGTCGATCTCTTCCGGCACACTCAAGGATTCGAGTTCGGGCAGATGTTTCAGCGGCTCCAGATCCCTGATGCCTGTTCGCGTCGCCCCCAACCTCTTCAAGCCGGTCAACCCTTGAATGTGCTGCAAACCGGCGGTCGTGATCCCGGGTACGACGCTGAAGTCCAGGTGTTCGAGACGCGTCAAACCCTTCAAGTGCTCCAGCCCCCGATCGGTCAATTGCGGGCAACGGCGCAGGTCGAGCGAGCGAAGCCCTTTAAGTACCTTCAAGTGTTCCAGGCCGGCATCGGTGATGTGTTGGCAGCGCCACAACGACAGTTCCCTGAGGCGGGGCATTTCCTTGATGTAAGACAATCCGCGATCGGTGATCCGCGCGTCGGCCAGATGCAAGACCTGCAATTTCGTCAACACGTCAAGATGCCGCATGCCGGCGTCGCCGATTTGCGCTGGCAGATACAGCCTGCGGAGCTTCTTCAGTTTCCGACAAACAACCATATGTTCGTCGCCAAATTGTCGGCAGTGGACAAGGTACAGCACTTTCAGATCGCGCAATTCACCGACCAACTCCAATGCTGCGAGATCCGAGCGGTCGGACAGATTGACCTGATACGCCTTGCCGTCCTTTTCAGAAACTTCCGCGCCCAAAGCCCGCAGGGCCGCGAGATCGGGCTTGGGACGGCGTGCCGTCTCGGCCAGCGCCGTGGGCCGGCATGCGGCAAGCAATGGCAATAGGAAGAACAAGGGGATGGTTCGCCTGATTATCCAACGCTGCGTCGTCTGTTGCCCAAGCATCAATCGACTCCTACTTCTGGCGTCAGCCTCGATTCCACACATTCATCAATACAGACGACTCAGGCGGCTAAGGAGTTTTCGTGGCCTGCTCGCATCCCCAGGCCAGGAAGCGCATACGAGCGCAGAAGGTATCGTCGTGGACGACCAGCCTTGCGGTCCCCGCGACGTTCTCCTTGCGCGGCAGGAAGAACCCGGTGGAAGCGTCCGAATCGCCTAGCGTCTGGTCGACCCGAGACGGCGAACACTCCCATTTTCCGAAGAAGTGGACCTCCGTGTCCAAACCAAAATAGTGGTCGATCTGCCGCGCATTGAAATTCACAGAAGGCCGGTCACCGTCCTCGACCAAACAGAGGCGAAAGAGCAACGCACCGATCACGGCGTCGTCATTTAGCGTCGGCATGAGATTGCGGGGGATGTCATGCGGATAGTCCTTTGATGCGTCCACGCCGGCTCGCGATTTCATCGTGCCGTACGGGAAAACTTGCGGAATGCCGCCGTGGAAATAGGGCCGGAAATGCTGGTCCGGGTCTCGAACGTCTTTGAAGCCGACGACCGTATCAGCCAGCCATCTCGCGCTTCGCAGGTACTTTTCGCGATCGTCGTCTTCTTCTGGCAATGCCTGGCAGAGCCGTAACAGGAAATAGCCGCAAAGATGACTGACGCCATCAAATGTCGATACCTTCTGATCCTGATCCATCACGTTGCCGTGACCACCCCAAGGAGAGTAGTTCACCCAACGACCGTAGTCGCGTGTCTGGCGTTGAGTCGGGCTGCCCGGTTGGCGATCGTAGCCGACCACGCCCATGTCATACCACCAGCCGCCACTGCGTTGTCTTTCTGTGCGCTGACGAGCGTATCCCCTAGGCCATTTTCACCTTTATCTCGCCTGCCATGTCCATCGTCACGGCATCAAACTCGAATCCGTAGACGCTTTGTCTTTCGGTAGTCGCAGGTTGACCATTGATAGCGATGGACTGCGGCTCCTGCTGTGATTTCAGGAAGAGCAGCGTCGCCTCCTGGACAGGTCTTGCAGCGTGAAGCGTGAACTTGTCGCACGCGTCGAATTTCGTTTCCAAACTTCGGCGCAGAGCTTCCCACCGGTAGATTTGCTCGTTCGTCCACCATTCCAGGCCCTGTGCTCTAACGTAATCCACCAACTCGGAAAACGAATCGGCCACGTTGGCTTTCTGGATATGGGCGGGGTGAAACAGGAAATGCGCAACGCCGTGGTGCGGCAACACGGCATCCACCAGTTGCTCGCCGTATTCGCGCGGGCAGACAACCACCAGATCCTGTGTCAGCATGTTGATCTCCAGCACGTCCAGGAATCGTGGCGACTCGGCCTCGTCGTCCAACGGGAAATATGGTTGTGATCCGCCTAGCGGAAAACCTGTCGCGCCCTTCTTACTCGGCCCGCGCGTCTGGTCCGAATTCATACCAACCTCTTCGCACCAACGCAGGAAATCCAAACGGCCTTCCCATCGCGTGTAGTGATTCTTGTTCGAGGCGATGTGCTCCAACTCGGCTTCCTTCATCAGCCAACGATGCTGGAGTAGGAAATTCTCTTTCGACCACGACGTTTGCGCGCCACCACTGCGTGCATCGTAGTGCAGCGCGATTTCGTAGTCTTGGTCCTTCAACGTGCCATAGAATTCTTTCGGATAGCCGCCTGGGTACAGGGTGCACCAAGTTGTCTTCACGTTGCAGCGGTTCGTCACCTCCAATAATGCCACCGCCTTCTGTGGGTCGTTGCCATCCGTATCGTGCGAAATGTGCCCAACGGCTTTCAGACCGCGCGGCCAATACCAGAGCATAGGCAGCGCAGTACCTTGCTCCTTTGCGACGTACAAAACGCTGCGAAGAATGATCTCCCGCAATTCGTCAGTGATGGGCTCCAGAAACGCCAGCCCGTCGTCCGGCTTCATCGCTGTCCGATCCCGCTCCCAATCGAGCACGAATCCGTCTTCGGACTTTAATTCACCGTCGTTGAATGGCGCGGATCCGTCCGGTGCCGCTTTGGCGTCCTGCAGCACGGGCAGGCCCTGTTGCATGTGGACAATCGAGAAAAGCAAATCGGGCGCCAGCAGAATGGCTCGACCTTTCCCGAAGCGGTTTTCTATGATCGAGCTGCCTTTTGCGCCTTGGTATCCCGAGTCCAATTGCGCCAGCGAGGTCGCCGAGACATTGGTCATGGCATAGCCGCCAAATACGTGCAGCGAACTGCGCAGCCCTGCTGTGATGCGGTGATCCGCAGCGGTCACCTTTATCCAGCCTTCCGTCAAAGGTCTCTGGCCTCCGACTCCGAAGACCTCATCCAGTCCCGATGTGCCGCCGATGCCAATGACCGAGCCGCCGTTCTGGATCAGGGTAGTGAGCGCATCGCGCTGTTCTGTCGTCAGACGCAAATCCCCTGCCAGCACGACAATTGGATTCGAGCGACCGACCAGCGACGGCAAATCGACGGGGGAGGCCCTGTCAAAGAACAGCCCCGCGCGCTGGAGAACTTCCGTGATGTAGATCCAGGTGTTTGCGCGCGGATTGAGGTCGGTGGAGACCGATTGAGTGACGACGGTGATGGGGGCGTTCATGGCGGGATTCGAGGAAACGTTGACCGTTCCCGCAGCTCCACTCAGCCTTGGCAGAACCAGGCAGCCGCCAACCGCAGCCGCTTTCCCCAGAAACCCTCGCCGTGTCGTTTGGCCAGTCATCGAGCACCTCCCAAAGAGCAGTCTTGAGTCAGAAGCTTGCCGCGCAGCGGTCCGAAAACGCCTTGTCCCCACGTGACGTTCACGCTGGAGAAATCGACGGTCACGTCGCTATCGAGCTTGGCAGTCGCCAGCTCCTTTCCGTCCTGAAGAATCGCGAGTTGTCCGGGTGTCGCTACGAATTCAAGCTGGATCGGCCGGTCCTTCCATTCGATCTGTGTGGCCAGATTGCCCGGCATCTTCAAACGCAGCACGGCGCCGTATTCTCGGCGTTCACTGTCCGTCAAGAAGTCATAACGACCCTCCCAGCGATAGGTTCCTTTGGACGATGTCGAAAGGAGCAGGGAATCGCCATGCGGGAGCATGCCGGTAATCCGCTGCCCCCAGTGATTCGTGACCAGTCCGTACTTCTTCGCGGCAGCCTCGTACGGATGTACGGTCGCATCGGTGATTTCCGGATGGGTGAACATGCGGCCCATCGAGTGCCAGTGCTTGGCATCCCTATCGTATCGCCACAGTTCGGCCCACGGCCAGACACCTGCCAGCAAGTCGCCGCGGTAGATCGACAGCGTCTGACATTCCCGAGCACTCGGCGATACGCCCGGCAACTTCGGCGGCCAACCTTCGATCCGTCTCGCCTCACGGCCCTGATACTCGAACAAGTTTCCCGTCGGATACTGGGCGAGCAAAAGCCGATCGTGCCAGTGCAGCATCGAATAGACCTGATAACTGACCGTGTTGTCGGCTTCCAGCACCGTGCGCCATTTGGCATCCTCAAGCACATAGATGCCTCCCATATTCGACACGGTCAAAATCTGGTCGTTGAACTGGCCCCAGGCGAAAGGTGTTTCCCGGTCGTATTTCGTTTTCAGGACAATCGCCTTCGATAGGTCAACTCCCTGCGGCTGATCGGGAGTCCACGGACAAGCGTAGATCTTTGTGAAGCCTCCTGATTCGGCGTAGTGCCGGTGATAGAAGAGCAGCCAACCCTGAGCGTAGTAGAAGTTGTAGTACCCACCCAAATCCGGTCCGTTCAAAATGATCCGGTCGTTGTACCGTACCTGGTTGTCGGAAAAGACAAGCTGCCCCGTCCCCAGACGCATGATGCCATCGCCGGATCGAATCTGCCCTACCTTCGGCGGCAGTTCGGCACGCCACTGCCCCGAAGCCGCATCCCAGCGACGTACAGAATTGTTCCGTACCGAACTCCACGCGTAGACCTGTTCATCGAAATCGAACAAATAGACGCCACAGTCCAGATCCGGGTGTGGTAGTCGCTCGACCGTGAACCGGTCATCGCCCGCGTCCGGTCGTACGAAGAACTGAAGCGTGTGCCGATCGCTGCGGAACCGCGTGTTGTACACGTCCTGAAAACCGGCCCCGACAACAACGCGACCGTCGGAATTCCGGGCCTCGAAGATCGAACCGAAGCTCTGCCCTCGATCCTTGCCAAGGTCGAGTTCTACACGAAACGTCGTGACGTCACTCGTTGTCCGTTCCGCTCCATCGCCCGCGGCGGCTCGAAGACAAACCGCGATCACAACGGCAAACAACAAAACGCAGACTCGAACACTCATGGTATCGAGAAGTCCTCTTTGTACTGCTTCAGCAGTTTCTCCGGATCGAACTCCATGAAATACATCTTGAAATGCGAGACCGTTTGGTTCGTTTCTTCGTCATAGTCGGGGCGTAAGTCCGGACCGATGTGCAGGCAATCGTGCCATCCCTGACCAATGCTGTTGCTTCTCTTGCAGCCCCATGCGGCAAGGTGTTTTCCATCGCGCGAGACTTCGCCCGCGATGCTGTAGATGGGCTGATTTGTACTGTTTCCCCAGAAGGCGGCCGGTTGCCCGGGGTGCTTCCGCCAAGCGGGAACGTATATCTGAACCCACGGCGGCGAGTTGGTCTTGTCGGTAGCAGGTCGTCGAGTGTCTGGAAACCGTTCGGTGTCCTTCAGGAAAGTGAATCCACGATCCGTGTGAATGAAACACTGATTTACGAAGGATTCGACGAACTGATCTTTCAGACTCTGGAAGCCTGGAGCCCGACGGAGTTGCCAACAGCCGTTCACGCTGGTGACGGCCTTTACCGCCTCAGGCGTCGGACCGGTTACCGTCACATACCAGTCGACGGCACCGTCCGAGGGCACAAGCTTCGTCTCGACCTCTGCGCCTTTTGGATGATTGTGCCGTACGATCATGCTGCCGTCGGGCTGCGGCGTTCCTTCCCCTTGTCCCAGCGCGTCTTCGTAGCACCACACATCGCACTCGAAATCCGGGATTGTTGGCACGGCGATGCGGACCATCGTGAACACACGGTCGCCATGCTTCTCCTGTTCGACGGTGATCGTTGGCTTCTTGCTCTCGGCCGTAGCGCCGACTCCAGGAAGGATCAAGCAAATAGCAACCATGGCGCCAAAAAAGAACCTCATCAGTTCCCCTCCGTCCTAACGTCAGAGATCGAGTCCATATTTTTTCATGCACATCGCACTCGAGCCAACTCGATATCGCCGTCAACCGGGAAATCTTGAGCGGCCAGCGGGCCTCTGTAGCCAATCATCCCACAGCAATCTTGCCGCTGCAACCATTGTCGAAAGAGATCCGCAGGTCAAACACGTACATGGGGCAACATGCTGCCGAGTCAACGCAGTGACTGGCGAATGTCCGCCGAATGTACTGTAGCGACTTGCGGCGGCACCTTGATCGGTCAGAATGGAAAGGACGAAACACGAAGGCGCAATGCAGGAGGATCAGAAATGGATCGCGTGATACTCGGGGAAAGCGGCTTGTCCGTTTCGCCGGTCAGCTTTGGCACGTGGCAGCTCAGTCCTCGATTCTGGGGCGAACAGTCGAAGGACGATGCCGTGGCCGCCATGAAGCTTGCCTTCGACCGGGGAATCAACTTCATCGACACTGCGGATGCATACGGAGATGGTTACGGCGAGAGCGTCGTCGGCGAGGCGATCAAGGACCTGCCGCGGGACGAGTTGGTGATCGTTACCAAGGTCTTCAACCATTTCAATCCCAATGGATCACGGTATCCGGACCTTTCGCCCGACCACATCGTCGAGCGTTGCGAGGCGTCGCTCAGCCGTCTTGGGATCGAGACGATCGACCTTTACCTGCTCCATCTTTACGATCAATTGACACCGTTGGCCGACATCGCGGGCGCTCTGGAGAAACTTCGGGACGAGGGAAAAGTCCGAGCTATCGGGGTGAGCAATCACTCGGTCGAGCAACTCCGCGCCCAGCGGGAATTGGGCCCGTATTCGGTCATTCAACCACCGTACAGCCTGATTGATCCTGTGGGCGAGAGTGCTCTGTTGCCCTATTGCCAAGCGGAAAACGTTGGAGTGATGGTCTACTCGCCTCTGCACAAGGGGCTGCTCACCGGCAAGTACACCGTCACTGAAACCTTCGACGACTTCCGCCGCTATCACCCAGACTTCCAGGGCGAACGCTTCAAAGAGCTGTGCGACAAGGTCCAAAGCCTCCGGCCCATCGCAGATCGGTACGGGCTGACGATCTGTCAGCTTGCCATTGTCGCCACCCTGATGCATCCAGCAATCCATGTGGCCATCTGCGGCATCAAAACGCCCGAACAAATCGCCGAGGCGGCCGGAGCTGTCGGAAAGACGATCTCTCGCGAGGACTACTTCGCCGTACGCAATCTGGTCGGCCCGTCGGGTCCGAAACTCGCAGACGCCAAAGGCGAGCAGAAATGAACCGAAGGAGATGGTGATGAACTGTAGACACTTTCGGACTGTCGTTACTGCGTACGTGGCAGCAGCCTTTCTGACGGCGAGCGTCTGCGCCGAGGATTGGCCCGCGTACAAGATGGATGCGGCGAGATCGAGCGTCACGGCCGAGAGCCTGTCGTTCCCGCTGGCCGAGCGATGGGTATATCAGCCCAGCCAACCGCCCAAGCCCGCTTGGCCGGAACCGGGCAAGGAACTGAACCGGACGGACTTCGACTATGCGTTCCAACCGGTCATGGCCGGGGGACTCGTTTACTTCGGATCGTCGGCGGACGACACGGTGCGTGCTTTGGATGCGAAGACCGGTGAATACGTCTGGCGGTTCACCACGGATGGTCCCGTCCGCTTTGCCCCCACGATCTCTCACAGCAAGGCGTACGTCGCGTCCGACGACGGCTTTCTGTACTGCCTGGATGCTAAGACGGGCGAACACCTGTGGCGATTCCGCGCTGGGCCTGGTAGCGATCGTATCATCGGCAATGATCGCTTGATCGCGCGATATCCCTGCCGCAGCGGCGCGTTGGTCGTGGACAACATCGTGTATGTCACGGCCGGGATGTGGCCCACCGAAGGGGTATACTTGTATGCGTTAGAAGCCGACACCGGAAAGGAACTGTGGTGCAACGACAGCAGCGGAAATATCTACGTCGACCTGCCCCATGCTGTTGCGAATGGGTTCGGTGGAGTCGCAC
>CAZUAH010000472.1:0-11038 GCA_964617665.1 uncultured Pirellulaceae bacterium | reverse complement strand
CTCACAAAACCAGCTCAGTTAACCAGGAAAGAGCAAGTTTGGCGCCCCCGAGGGAAAGACTGCTCGACACTCTTTCATCGGAACGCAAAATCGTTGCTCGTCACCCCTTACTTCTGGTCAGAATCTGGCGGTCCGCATGGTACGGAAGTCGGTGCCGATGTTTTGAGGGAGTTTGCTCGCTGGAATGTTACACGCCGGCGCAGTTCGCCCTTGAAGTTCTTGACGGTGTTGTTGAAAGGCTGGAATGTTTCGCCGCTAGGTAAGAAGCTGCCAGAGTTGGGCCTTCCAACTACAACGGCTCCGACAACCGTTTTGAAATGGCATTCGGAAAAGCCTGAGTTACTAATAACAACGGATGAGATCGCCTTGGGTTTGGCTTTCGCCGTCTTCAAACTTCGTGGTCGTTGCCCAGATGAAATTACCAAGTTGGCGCTGGCAGCAACGAAGCGAAGAAAGCTGCTTATCGAAAAGGGGCTAGCCAAAACTCCGATGCCGTTTTGGGAATCCAATTTCAGAATGCTGGAAATAGCTTTGAAGAATATGGATGGCACTGACGGAATCACAAAGGCTGCAACCAAGTTGTCGGCTATGCAAGACAAGTTAATTCCGCCCGCACTGAGTCCGAGTGATCAACTAAAGAAGATCAACTTCAAGTCGGAGCTGAAATACTGCTACGAGGATCTACAACCGTACTTGGAAAAGGAATTGAACACGTTGCGAAGGGATTTTCTGAAGCTGCCCGCCAAAGCGAGTAAATCCAGAAAACTCAAGTGCGTGGAGAGATGCGTCGAAGCGTTTAACGCCTTGGAAGGTAGTGATGCGGTCGAAAATGGAATTGATACCGACGAACGGGAAATACTTTGCGATTTGATTTACCGAATGGGAGAGTTAGTAGGGCTTGATTCTGTGACAGATTATGTGGACGAATGGCGCGAATGGTGAATTCGAGATTCGATCGGGCAACGGACGTGCACCGAGGCATACAAACCCAGAGCGCAAGCGAGTGGTTTGGCTATGCAACGAATGGCCGCTGACCTGACAACTCCGCGCGTCCGCCAACACCGCACGCCCGCAAGGATTCGCCATCCATGGCGAATACGCCGTTGCCCGTGAACGTCTGGGAAGTAACAGTGTTTTCAAGCATGTCCGGGAGACTTGACGGATGGTCCGTCGGCGTCGGGCGTGCGAACCCGGGGCAATCGGACGCATACAGCCATGGCTACTTTAGCTCCAGGTATGCCGCTTTGGCTTTCATTGATGGTGGTGGCGATCATCGGTCCCCCGCTGTTCTTCGCGTGGCGGCGTCGCGCCTTCCGCTTCTCGATTCGCGCAATGATGATCACGTTTTTGCCTGTCGCTGTGCTTGCGATCTGGCTCAAACACGACATAACTCATTTCGACGACATCATAAACCTGCCAAACGCCGGAAAGAGAATCATCTGGATCGAAGCGACGTTGCTGGTTTCCTGGGTCATATGTCTGCTCGCGGATGGTTTGCCAGTCCTCATGAGACGGCGTCGAAGTCGAACATGACTTCAGCGTTGTGGCACCACACCCGCCGCCCAACGCACGGCCGCACAGATTCGCCATGCATGGCGAATACGCCGTTGCCTGTGAAGGTTTGGGAGATAACAATGTTGCGTGAAGCCGAGCATGGTCCGCCTATTGGCTTGCGGTGTCGCAGAACACGTGCGCGGTAGATGGACCGTTCTTTGATCCGTCAGGCAGCAGACGCCAGACAATAGGAGCAAGCCCACATGGTAGAAACACAAGAGGAAACGCCGTCGCGTCGCGACTTCTTGAAGAATACCGGAAGGATCGCTGCGGCCTCTGCCGTGGCAACCGCAGCCATTCCACGAGTTCATGCGGCGGAGAACAACACGATCCAGGTCGCCCTGGTCGGATGCGGGGGCCGGGGTACAGGGGCGGCGGCGCAGGCTCTGTCGGTCCAAAACGGCCCGATCAAGCTGGTGGCCATGGCCGACATCTTCGAGCAGAAGCTGACGGGCAGTTACGATCGGCTTAAGAAACGCTACGGTGACCAAGTCGATGTGCCCGAAGATCGCAGGTTTATTGGGTTCGACGGCTACAAGACAGCCCTGGATTGCCTCGACCCGGGTGACGTCGCGATTTTCGCCACTTATCCAGCCTTCCGTTGGGTTCACTTCGGCTATGCCATCCGGAAGGGCATCAATACATTCATGGAGAAACCGGTCACGGTCGACGGTCCTACCACGCGGAAGATGTTCGATTTGGCCGAAGAGGCAACGAAGGAGAATATCAAGGTGGGTGTGGGCTTGATGATTCGTCACTGCCACGGTCGGCAGCAACTTGAACAGCGGATCCGAGACGGCGAAATCGGCGAAATCACCACGATGCGGGCCTACCGCATGTCGGGGCCGATCAGTTCCTTCCAATCCGGCCCGAAACCGGAAGGTATCAGCGAGTTACTCTACCAGATCCAGCGATCGGTGAGTTTCCTCTGGGCCAGTGGCGGTTGCTTCAACGACTTCTACATCCACCAGATCGACGAATGCTCCTGGATGAAAGGTGCTTGGCCAATCCGAGCCAAAGCATCCGGCGGTCGCCACTTCCGAGGCGACTTCATCGACCAGAACCTCGACAACTATTCGATCGAATACACTTATCCCGATGGCGCCAAGTTGTTCTTCTTTGGACGGTGCATGACTGGGTGCCACACCGAATTCGCCAGCTACGCTCACGGCACACAGGGTTCGGCCATCATTACCACCGCACGGCACACGCCCGGCAAGGTACGTACCTTCAGAGGACAAGACTTCGAAAATGACGCCAACGTGATGTGGGCCTATCCGCAACCTGAAGAGAGTCCGTACCAGTTGGAATGGAACGACCTGATCGAGGCCATTCGCCAAGACAAGCCATACAACGAGGCAAAACGTGGTGCCGAGGCCAGTCTGGTTTCATCCATGGGCCGTATGGCCGCTCACACCGGCCAAGTTATCACTTTCGACCAGATTCTGAACCACGACCACGAATTTGCGCCCGAGTTGGACAAATTGACCATGGATTCCCCTGCGCCGCTCCAAGCAGGAAGCGACGGCAAATACCCGGTCCCCACACCGGGCATCATCAGGAAGCGGGAGTACGAGTAGGGAACGGTAGCCAATTCATTCGTTGCCGCCCTGAATTCGTTGGGAAAAACGGACGGTCCCAGCGAATTCGGGGCGGCAACGAATCAAGGAGATCAGACCATGCAAGGCACAATTCGGTATATGGCGCAAATGCTGCTTATTGTCCTACTGACATGCTCTACCACGCTGGCGGCTGGTGGTTCGCTACGTGTTGGGTCAGCGGCAGTGAGCCTAGTAGCCGACGATTCAATGGTGATCGCCGGGAGTATTCTGCCCGGGACGTTGAAAGGGCAGGAAGGCGATTTACGGGCTGCGGCGATTGTCGTGCAAGGGCCGAAGGGAAATAGAGCGGCTCTGGTCGCGTGCGATGTGTTGATGATGCGTCGAGACCTGCTTGATCCGGTGGCAGCCAAGATCGAGCAGCTTTGCGACGTACCTAGTAGCCACGTCCTGATCCACACCACGCACACTCATCACGCACCGGCCACGTCGACTGTCCACGGTTATGAGCGCGACGAGGCGTTTTGCCGACGCGTACAGGAAGCGATCGTCCAAGCCGTCCTTCAGGCCAGCCAACGCGTCGAGCAATCCGGCCCCATCACACTGCATTTCCGGCTCGGACAGGAAGCCACTGTCGGCCAGAACAGCCGATTGCTGCTGGACGATGGGATGATCACGTGGTACCGGCCCGAAGACGTGAACCTGCGCCCGACCGGGCCATTCGATCCCGATCTGCCGGTCGCGGAATTCCGTCGCGCCGACGGGGGCCTTGAGGCACTGATGTTCAACCATTCAACACATACGATGGGTACGCTGACTGGTCGCAAACGCTCACCGGCCTTCTACGGCATGGTCGCTCAGCAGATTGAAGAGGAACACGGCGGAACGGTCATGTTCTTGGAGGGGGCCTCGGGCTCGACGCACAACTGGCGGCTGAGCCCACCCGAAGCGGCAGCGCGAATCAAGGCTGCCGTGCTGGACGCGCTTAACAAGGCCGAGCCGACGGCCCCCGACAGCGTTGCGGCCCTTAGACGCGAATTCACGATTCGAGTGCGCAGTTTCGACGAAGAAGCAGAGGAAAAGGCTGTTACGACCTACAGTGACAAGTACATCGGCAAACGGGCAGAGCCGTATGCAGCGGTCTTCCGCAAGATGCGCAAGCAACTGGCACCGTTGCAGGGGCAAGAACGCAAGACCTGGATACAGGTCGTACGGATTGGTGACCTTGCGATCGTCGGTGTCCCGGGCGAGTGTTTCACCTCGCTGGGCATCGAGATCAAACGCCGCAGCCCATTCCGCTACACCTACATCGCCGAACTGTCCAATGATTGGATCGGCTACATCCCAGACGACGCGGCCTACGATCTGGGCGGCTATCAAGTCTGGACGGGCCTGCACAGTTGGGTCGCCCGCGGTGCAGGAGAGCGAATGGTCGATGAGGCTGTGCGAATGCTCGACCAATTGCACTCCGAACGAATCAGCGAGGATCTGTAGGTTTTGCTTCAGCATAACGAACTTCAGGGCGATATGCTGAAGCATAACCTACGTGACTTTGTTCCGAACGGATCAGTGAAGATTAGTCGCGTACCTCTTCAATAGGCCGTTTGCGAAGTTTGAGGTGAAGTGAAATGCGCCGAATTGTGGCCGTCATCGCATTTGTGGGTGGAACATTCGTCCTGCCGATTTCCGCACGAAGCGGCGAGGCTCAACGGGAGCCGTTTTCGCGTCCCAACATTCTGTTTTTACTGAGCGACGATCAGCGTCCGGATACGATCCGGGCTCTGGGAAACGAGCACATTCAGACTCCGAACCTCGACGGTTTGGTCAGGCGCGGGACGGCGTTCACACGAGCGGTCTCGCCTTGTCCACTCTGCTCGCCAAGTCGCGCGGAAATCATGACTGGCTGCCGCGGATCTCGCACTGGGCTGCGTGGCAATGTGGGGCGAACCACCAAAAAGAAGCTGCCAGACGAGCTGCCTTCGTGGGCGTGGACGATGCGTGACGCCGGTTACAACACTTGGTATGTCGGCAAATGGCACAGTGTCGGTCGGCCCAGCGACTGGGGCTACGAGGAATCCCAGGCTTTGTTCGGAAACGGCGATCGCAGTTGGCCCAACGATATTCGATTTGATTGGAAAGGGCGAAAGATCACGGGAGCTCCCGGCTGTGTGTTTCAGACCGACGACGGGACACTGCTTCGCGAGAAGGGCGTGGGGTCGAAACCGGATATCAGTACGACTTTCGCGGACGCTGCCATCGACTTCATCAAACGCAAGCCTCAGAAGCCGTTCTTTCTGCACGTCAACTTCTTCGCCCCGCATGATCCTCTATTTCTACCGCCGGGCTACGAGGACCGATACAAACCGGAAGAGATACCCGTTCCGCCGAACTTCTTGCCCGAACCCCCATTCGACACGGGATACCTCAAGACGCGCGACGAACTGTTGTTCGCATGGCCGCGCACTCGCCCGGCGGTCCGCGACGAGTTGGCCATGTACTACCTCGTAATCTCGCACATGGACGCGCAGATTGGGAGGATTCTGAAGACGTTGCAGGCCACCGGCCAGACGGCACGGACGATCGTCATTTTCGCCAGCGATCAAGGGGTCGCGATCGGCAGTCATGGTTTGCGTGGAAAACAGAATATGTACGAACACACGATCGGCGTACCCCTAATCATCGCCGGTCCGAACATGCCGCAAGACAACCGTTGCGATGCTCAGTGTTATCTGCGCGATCTGTACCCGACCGTATGCGACCTGACCGACATCGAGATTCCTCAAACTGTTCAAGGGCGCTCTCTGGGCCCGTTGTTGCGGGAGGAAACGACATCCGCTTATCCTTGCACCTTCGCCGCATTCGGAAAAACGCAGCGCATGGTTCGCACCGATCGTTGGAAGCTGATCCATTATCCGAAGATCGAAAAACTCCAGCTCTTCGACCTGTCCGCCGATCCGCACGAGATGAATGACTTGGCGGCCAGTTCAGAACACTCGGCAGTCGTGTCGGACTTGCGTGCCAAGCTGGAGGCCGAGGAAGCGAAGAATATGCAATAACACGCGTAACGGCCGCATAGAAGGTGTTTGCAGCGTGGTGTCAAGAGAACGTACAACTACAGCGGTTATGCGGAAATCAAGAGTCACAAATTCAGCAGCTTCGTTGAAAGGAACAACCGGAATGACGCGATTCACGCGGAGAAGATTCCTGCAGACCTCTGTGGCAGGCGGGTTGGCGTTGTCACTTCGTGATCGCTGCACGGCGGCTGCACCATTCTCGAAACCATTGGGCGCGAATGATGATATCCGAGTCGCAGTCATTGGGCTGGGGCAACTCGGGGCTCCAGGAGTCGGCGCTCGCGGCTGGCAACTCATTGATCGGTTGCGAGAAGTCCCCAGCGTCCGGATCGTGGCGTTGTGCGATGTGGACACACAGATACTCGATCGGGAAGTGCAGCGATTCGCAGGTTGGCAACAGCGGGTCAAATCGCACACCGATATGCGCGACGTTTTCGGAGATCCTGACGTCGACGCTGTGTTCATTGCCACGCCCAACCACTGGCACGCCTTGGCCACGGTTTGGGCCTGCCAAGCGGACAAAGACGTGTATGTGGAGAAGCCAGCCTCGCACAGTATCTGGGAAGGTCGGCAAATGGTGGCCGCCGCCAGGAAGTACCAGCGAATTGTACAAGTCGGTACACAGACGCGTTCCACCGACATTTCGAAACAGGCGGTTGAGTTCATCCAAAGCGGGCAGTTGGGCAAAATCCTGTACGCTCGTGCAATCATCTACCGGCGTCGGACGAGCATTGGAAAGGTGGACGGCCCGCAGCCAATGCCGCCATCGGTCGACTACAACCTGTGGCTTGGCCCTGCCCCGAAAACCAAGCTTATGCGAAGTGTGTTTCACTACGACTGGCATTGGATCTGGGCCACGGGGAATGGCGAGATTGGCAACAACGGCGTTCACTATCTCGATCGTTGCCGATGGCTACTGGGCCAAACCGGGCTCCCGCGCCGGGCGATGAGCATCGGCGGACGGTTTGCCTTCAACGACGACGGTCAGACTCCCAATACGCAGATCGCCCTGCTGGCCTACGATCCGGCACCGATCATCTGCGAAGTCCGCGGCCTGCCAGAGAAATCGGGTTCGCAAAAGATGGACAAGTTTGGCTCCATCGCCACGGGAATCATCATCCAATGCGAAGGAGGCTCCTACGTTGGTACTCGTGCGGGTGCCATATATGACAACGAGGGCCACGAGATCACGAAGTTCACGGATCGTCGCGAGTGTGATCAACAGGCAAGCGCACATCAGGCCAACTTCGTCGAGGCAATGCGCAGTCGAAAACCTGGCGATTTGAACGCCGATATCCAGGACGGGCACCTCTCCGCCGCCCTTTGCCACATGGCGAACGTTTCACAAAGGCTGGGCACACAAGCGGAGCCCGATGCGATGACCGAGACGACGCTAGGGGATCCTCGGTGGTGTGACGCCTTTGAGCGTTTTCGAACTCATCTCGGTGCCAACGGAATCGACATCGACAAGACGCGGGCTGTGCTTGGCCCCTGGGTAACGATGGACTCGGACACGGAGACTTTTGTCGACGACTTCGCGGAGCAGGCGAACGAACTCTCTCGACGCGACTATCGTGCGCCTTTCATCGTGCCGGAGACCGTTTGACACGGGCGATCCCCCTGGATTGCGCGACGTGGGTCCACGATGAGTTCACGAGGAATCGTCAATCGAACTTCACATTCTTCTGGTGCCCAAATTCAAGCCGGACAGGCCCCATCAGGCCCGACGGCGTGAGTTCGTCGATTGAGTTGACAGACGAGCAGCGATAACGCCGGGTACGTTCTCCCTTTTCCAGGATGACATTCGTGTTGGTGCGACGCTGATCCGCTGGCAGCCCAGCGTCGCCAATCAGGCGGTTCTGCCAGACGTTGGCCACGTCGATTTCCAGTAGATTGCCACCTGGCTTGGCGGCCCCTGTCATGTCGATGGCCCAAGGGGCGGTCCACACGACGCCTTGTTCTTCGCCGTTCAAACGCACGCGGGCAATACACCCAACCTTACCGAGATGCAGCCGTAGCAGACCTTCGGCCTGTGCGGGCGATAATTCAAACTCCTTGCGGTACGTGGCCGTGCCAGAGAAATACTTGATGCTCGAGTCCTCGTGGGTGTCCCACGGAACTAGCTGATCGAAGACGATCGATTCGGGTGCGCCCCAGCCAGATGCGAAGCGGACTTCCCAGGAATCGTCCAGTGCGAGCGGTCCGGATAGCCCGGCGATGTCGACGCGGATTGTCTTGCCCAGTGAATTGCCGAAGGCGTATTGTCCGTCTTTCCAGAATCGGATGGGTGCCGTGTTGCCGTCGCGGCCCTCGATGGTGATCCTCGCCGGGCCGTTTGCCGCAGTAATATGTGGCTGTCGTTCCGGCTTGCGAAATACGACGAATAGCGACCCGCTGGCCGGCAGCGTCATCGGCAGCGTCACCCGGCCGTCGTCGGTTTTCAGGTACCGGACAACAGGGATGATGTTGCCCGTCGTCGGATCCCAGATTCCTGGTTCTTTGCCGGCGACGCGGAATGTCAAATCAACACGGCCTTGACCGGCGACGAAGTAAATATCGGTTTCGCCGTCGCGGCGATGGATGTAGTCTTCCGTGCCCTCGAAGTCGGGAAGGATTCCAACTTGGGCGAGCGCCTCGGCCAGCGGCATCCCAGCCATCACGATACCCTTACCCATCTTCCGCGTCTTGGTCGTCGAATCCCACAGTCTGGCCGACAGAGTGGCCAACTCTTTGGTCGCTCGCGGATGATTCTTGAGCCCTGGCGTATACGTGGGTGCCCTTTTGCCAAGCACGACGGTAGCACCGGCTTCAACAAGCTCGACGACCTTACGCAACGCTTCGACCGGCATCACGTCCTCTTCCAGATCCACCGCCAGCATCCGGTATCGCATGCCATCCGGCAGAACCAAGTCGCCGTTGGTGTCGACGCTCATGCGTTCCGTCAACACTTCGGCGTTCACCAGATCGTAGGAGTAGCCGGCAGGCAGATTCAGCGACGCGTCTTTGCTCCACTCGCGGGCACGCGTCCAGACCTCACAGTTCTTGTCGCTCGTGTAGCAGCACACATCAGCAACGAAATTCCCTCGCCGCAACAACGCTTGGCACCGACCAAGGTAGTCCATGAATCCACCGACGTAATTGAACCACGTCACGTTCCGGTTCACGTGCGTGCCGGCAAAATAGACGATCCCCGGCAGCCCAAACTCTTCGGGCGATGCCGTGCTGGTATGCCAGACAAACTGGTTGACACCGTCGCAGAATGCCATATCTGCTGGCGATTTCAGCGACGCGGGATACTCGGACCAGTGATGCGTCATGTGCGTGAAAGCCTCGACGGACACCATACGCTTACCGTAGACGTGTGCCGACATTGCGGTTCGCCGGGCGTTAGAACGGCGGTAACCGGGCACCCAAAACTCACATTGCGGCATCGCGTTGCGTCCCCAGAAAGCCAATTGGTCGGCTTCGCGGAACAGCAGCGGTTTGTGGCTCCACGGCCCGCCCGATTCTGAGTGCCACTGCAGCCCGGCCTCGCGGCACAGTTCGTCGAACTGCCCGTAACAGTTCTTCATGAAACAGTCAGAAATGGTCAACGCATAGTCGCGGAGGAAGCGTGTCGTTGTTTCTTTGTCGGTGACGTTTACGCCCGCCAGGGCCGGCAGGTACGAACGAATATCATAGCCCCGGAACTTGAGGAAGTCTTTCTCGAATCCGGGTGTCCAACTGGGCGTTTCCCCTTCCCAGCTCACGTTGTAGAAGTGGGTCAACGTATCGCCGACCAGCGGCCCGGCATCGGCGATGATGGCACGCCCCATGCGGTCGAAATGCGATTCGACGGCCTTGACGTTCAGAATGTCGACATCCTC
Source organism: uncultured Pirellulaceae bacterium (assembly GCA_964617665.1). Taxonomy (GTDB): domain Bacteria; phylum Planctomycetota; class Planctomycetia; order Pirellulales; family Pirellulaceae; genus JADHUC01. The sequence goes on along the minus strand of CAZUAH010000472.1, from coordinate 985 downwards.
CGTCCGGTCCTCCATCACCACGCAGGCCAGTCGCACGACGATCCAGCGACCGGTGGGAGCGGTCCATTTCAACTGACCGTTGACGTCTACCTTGGCGGTCAAATCGATCACCTCGGTTGCCGTTTCAGCCTTCTCCTGCACGGTGTCCTTGACGGTCGACCACTCGCTGGTCGGCCCCACGGATGATTCACCACTGCCTCCACCAACACGAGCCGCAACCACGGCCACTGGCTGATAGTGAGGGGCCGTGTATTTGGGCTTGTCAAGCTGCACGGGACCGGGACCCTGGACCTCGGTCGATGCCCAGATCAGTTTCTTTACGGCGTTTTCTTCCATGTCCCATGGCGCGCGAAGCGCGCCGCCGCACGTACTCAGATTGATACTGGCTTTCAGGCCCAGCCGGCGTGCTTCCTGAAGCGAGTAACGGACCAATTCCCGCCACCGGGCACTCATGAACGCAATTCTTCGCTCCGGCGCAGGCACGATGTGATGGCCGTAGGCCGTCACATCAAACAGCAAGAAACCGCCGATTCCCTGGGCGGCCATCGCCTCGAGATCGCGTGTGATGGATTTCTCGGTCACGTTGGCATTCAACCACCACCAGTACACCCACGGACGGCAAACCTTCGGCGGCGAGACGAACGTCTTCTCCATGTCCAGATCGTGACCCGTTGCGAAAACCGCCATGTCGGCCGGCTCGGCGGCTCGAGAACGGTCGTCCGCGGCAATTGCGGCAAGAGCAGCTAGGATACAAGCGGTCACAAGTATGCGAGTTCGTTGCACGATGTCGTCCTTTCAGATTCTCATGGCCATCAACTTGGCGTGTTGGAGACGTGCCGCACGACGCCACCCGTTCTCCCGGCGCGTTGCTGTTCGGTGTTGCTGGCGAGCTTATATTGGCGAATATGGCGTGCGAGTGGCGGGGACCGTGTCTCGGGGGCGCCAAACTTGCTCTTTCCTGGTTAACTGAGCTGGTTTTGTGAGG
>CAZUAH010000471.1:0-11050 GCA_964617665.1 uncultured Pirellulaceae bacterium | reverse complement strand
ATTCTTTGTGGTGGGCCGTCCCGGCTTTTTTTAATCCCCTTTTTTCCCCCTTCTTGGGGGGGGTTCCCCCCCCCCCACTACCGAAGTCGGTCGCGATTTCTGCTCTTGAAGACTGGCTCTCAGGCAACCGACGGTGTAGAAGAACTGTCGTGTAGCGTTTCCTCATTGTCTGTGGCCTTGTACCCATGCTCTTGCTAGCAGATCTGTAAAGGAGTAAGTGTATGCGTTCCTTATTGTTGATCATCCTTTCAGTGATACTCTGTGCCCCGTGCGGCGGCGCAGAATCGTCTCATCCGTTTTCGATTCAAGACATGCTTGCCATGGACCGGATTTCCGGTCCGCAAGTATCGCCGGATGGGCATTCGGTCGTGTTCACCGTTCGTAAGACAGACCTTGAGGCGAACAAAGGAAGCACGGATCTCTGGCTGATCGGGGCAGACGGGACCGGACTTCGGCGTCTAACGTCTCATCCTTCCAGCGATCATAGACCGTGCTGGTCGCCCGACGGGGACGGCATCCTGTTTCTGTCCAGCCGTTCCGGCTCGTCACAGGTTTGGCGAATCTGTGTCGATGGTGGTGAGGCGCAACAGGTGACCGATCTGCCACTTGATGTGAGCAACCTGATCATCTCGCCTGACGGCAAGCACATCGCCTTCACACTTGAGGTGTTTCCCGACTGCGATTCGGTGGAACAGACCAAACAGCGACTCGATGAAGAAGCCAAGCGGAAGAGCAGTGGTTTGATCTACGATGGCGTTTTCGTGCGACATTGGGACACGTGGAAGGACGGCCGCCGTTCGCATCTGTTCGTGTTGCCAGCGACGGGCGCAGGCAGCCCCTTTGACGTGATGCGAGGCATGGATGCCGATACGCCGTCAAAGCCCTTCGGCGGATCGGATGAATTCACGTTCACACCGGACGGTAAAGAGTTGGTCTTCACGGCGCGTGACGTGGGGCCGAAAGAGCCCTGGTCGACGGATTTCGACTTGTATCGCGTGCCCATCGACGGATCTGCGCAGCCCGACTGTCTGACCGAGAGGAACGAAGCATGGGACTGCTGCCCGCTTTTCTCACCCGACGGCAAGACGATGGCGTACCTGGCAATGGCAAGGCCCGGTTACGAATCGGACCGATTACGGATCGTGTTGCGTGCTTGGCCGGGAGGAGATGAACGAGTGCTGACCGAAGCTTGGGACCGCTCGCCATCGTCTCTGTGTTGGTCGGCGGACAGCAGCGAGATCTTCGCGACTGCATCGAATCTCGGGCAGCGTTCATTGTTCGCCGTCAACGTGACTTCCGGGGCAGTGCGCGAGGTCATCCACGATGGCTACGTCCGGTCGCCGGCCATCTCTGGCGATCGGATCATCTACGGATTGGATCATCTGAAATCGCCCGTGGAACTCTGGTCGATACGTCCCGATGGAACTGACAGGCGTCCTGTCACGCGGATCAATGCTGCGAAGGTGGCTGCGGCGTGCATGGGGGATTACGAGCAGTTTTCGTTCAAAGGATGGAACGACGAGACAGTGTACGGCTATGTGGTCAAGCCGGTGGACTTCGATCCAACAAAGAAATACCCCGTGGCGTTTCTGATCCACGGCGGGCCTCAAGGCTCCTTTGGCAACACGTTCCACTACCGCTGGAACCCGCAGGCTTATACGGGAGCCGGCTACGCGGCTGTGATGGTCGATTTCCACGGGTCCGTCGGGTACGGCCAAGCCTTCACGGACTCGATCCGCGGCGACTGGGGCGGCAAACCGTTCGAGGACTTGAAGCACGGCCTTAAGGCAGCGTTGGACCGATACCCATGGTTGGATGGCAACCGAGTCGGCGCGTTGGGCGCGTCGTTCGGCGGTTACATGATCAACTGGATCGCCGGCAACTGGCCCGACCGTTTCCGGTGTATGGTCAATCACGACGGCAACCTAGACGAACGGATGGCCTACTATGACACGGAGGAACTTTGGTTTCCCGAATGGGATCACATGGGTACGCCGTGGGACAATCCCGAGGGCTACGAGAAGCACAATCCGGTGAACTTCGTCAAGAACTGGAAGACGCCCATGCTGGTCATTCACGGGGCGCACGACTACCGGGTGGTCGATACGCAGGGAATCGGCACGTTCAACGTATTGCAGCGGCTGGGCATCCCTAGCCGATTGCTGTACTTCCCCGACGAGAATCACTGGGTCCTGAAGCCCCACAATTCCATCCTCTGGCATGACACCGTAATCGGCTGGCTTGACCAGTGGGTGAAACCGATTTGAGAGTATCCGATAATCGGGAGGGCGAAGCTCCTGCTGAGCCGGTTTCCTGGCACTGACGCACGGCTCGGCAGGGGCCTCGCCCTCCCGAAAGCCGCGGATTCGACGCCTGTCAAATTCCCGGTCACGCTCACCTCATTGAAAAAGTCGGCTTGAGGGCTCAGACTAACGTGTAGACGTAGCATTCGTTCTTTGTCGTCCTGTTTGTCTCGGTCCAATGAGTGTGATCCCTTCCGACAGCCACGTTGGTTCGTCGACTTCAGCCAGTCTTCTGGCTCGGGTCAAGGCAGACGAACCGTTGGCTTGGGAACGTCTGATCAAGCTGTATGGACCGGTGGTGTATAGTTGGGCTCGCGGAGCCGGATTGCAGGCGGAAGACGCGGCGGACGTCGTGCAGGATGTATTCCAATCGTTGACCATCCACATCAAACGTTTTCGGCGTTCGCGACCTTCGGACAGTTTTCGTGGCTGGCTGTGGACGATCACACGAAATCGGATTCGCGACTTCTTTCGCGACCTGCGCGATGAAATTCGGGCCGCGGGTGGAACGGACGCCTACGAACACATCCAGCAGTTGCCGGACGCTCCGCCCGAGCCAACCAGCCAAAGCGGCACTGTCGAAATCGGCGGAATTCGCCGACGGGCCTTGGAACTCGTGCAACGGGAATTCGATCGCCGCACGTGGCAAGCCTTCTGGCGGGCTGCCGTCGAAGGCGACAGACCCGCTGATATCGCGTCTGATCTGGGCGTGACGGTCTGGGCAGTCTACAAAGCCCGATCCCGCGTGTTGCAGCGTCTGCGAGACGAGTTGGACGGGGTGGGCGAGTAGATGTCACTCAACCGCCTCCTCAAACGCGATGGAAAACCGCGATTCTTCGGTCAGTGGAGGCACCTCAGCCGAAGAATTGCACATCGACGATCCGCGGCTGTTGGACCTGCTGTGGCAGTACATGCGACGCACCATCTACGATGGCGGGCTGTACGAGGACGTGACTATGGGGATCCCACTGGGCTGCCCGCTGTCGCCGTTGATGGGTGCGTTGTACTTGAAGCCGATTGATGATGCGATGGCCAAGACCGGCTTGTTCTACGCCCGGTTCATGGACGATTGGGTAGTGTTGGCGCCGACACGTTGGAAACTGCGAGTGGCGATAAGGACGGTGAACGAGACGCTGGCGGCGTTGAAGGTCGAGCAACATCCCGATAAGACGTTCATTGGACGGATCGAACGCGGGTTCGACTTTCTGGGCTATCGTTTCCAGTCTGATGGACTGGCGGGAGTTGCCCGACAGACTATTGAGCGATTCGTCGAACGAGCTACCCGGCTTCATGAGCAAGGTGCGGACTCTGAACGCATTGGGGAATACGTTCGACGGTGGGTGAAGTGGGGCGGGAGCGGCTTGGCGGTCGCGGAAGTGTCGATGGTCTTGGGTTTCCGTGGACCGTCTGCCCTAACAACCACCAATTGATCCCATCCTTGCGACAAGATCCACCCCGTTACTACTCCTCCGCGATGTCGCGTACGAGGTAATACCACATGGCAATCGGCTTCGTCGCATCAAAATCCACGCCGGCGGGTGCCACCATTCTCCAAAATCGCTCTAGGATGAAATAATCGATATACAGCTCCCTCGGTACCCTTTCTCCAATTGTGACGGTGTCACACCTCCCGATATGTACCTTTACGTCATCACCCCCTTCCACCAAAGGCCAATCCGTCGGAAACCCCATAACCGTGATCCATGAAGATTCAGTGGGCTGACCGATAACGGCATCCAACAATGCAAATGCGATCTCGCAACCACACCACCTTACATCCCTTAGGTCAGCCCCATGTAGATCGACTCCCACCAATCTAACGCCAGTTAATTCTGCATCTCTCCAACTTGTACTTTCTAGGTTCGCGCCCGACAAATCCACCATCGAGATCAACTGCTCATCGAACGATAGGTAACCTAACGAATGAAGTGCTATTCCGTTACCAATACCGCTAACCGGCGTCAGCCTCTTTATCAACGCCTCCGCGCTGCGTTCTGCCGGCCAGCGAACATCCCCCCTTTCCTTCGTTCTCCTGGCGATTGCATAGTGTAAGGCCAGTAGCGCTTCCTCTGCGTTGCGGGCATATCCCGTGGCTTCCCTGAACCCCTTTTCGTTTGTGACTTTCTCCATTGGCATGCCGCTGGTCACCGCGTGAGTCAACAGGTCAGAGATATCGCTCTGCCATTGGCCAACATCGCTCCGGTCCATCAAAACCACCTCTCGATGGATGAATCCCAAGAGGTCAGTATCAAGGGCCGTTGGACCACATACGCCCACCCAAAATTCCAGGGCATCGCGATGCCCCCATCCGTCGTCAGGATCGTCACGACGTCGCTGGAGTTGAGTGGATATTCTCTTGAAAGCGCGGACGATTCGACGTGCCGTCAGATACTCACCAAAGCTCTTGTGCGTGAACTCAAAAGTGTGTTCTCCGTCTGTCCGGCGACCATGCCGTTGGAAGTAGAAGGCGGTCAGCAATCGGGTCACACCGGCTTTGGCGTCATCTTCGAATTGCTGCAGCAAGCGGCTTAGGCCACCGTGTTCGCAGTGACTGCGTATTTCGTCCACCGTGGTAGTGCGCCCATCACCATGCCACGCCGACAAGCCGATCTCCTCCAGAAGCCTCTCGAAGTTCGCTTTGCTCATGTCCTTGATCGCTTGGACCGGCTGACCTTCGTATTTGCGTTCATAGACGGCAGCCAGCAAGTCGGCGTAGATTTTGTTGAGGTCAACTTGCTCCGTAAAGTCGATCTTGCCGCGTTGGTAGGTCAACGCAATCAGGTAGTTCAACAGTGGCTGGGCGGTGATTTCATCGAGCTGTCTGCCATTTTTCTTGAGTTCTTCCGGCATGGCTCTGTAGTCGATGCCTTTGGCCCTTCCGTACTTCTTCCACCAATCATCTCGTTGGTCGCCCTTCAAGCACTTGAACGGGTCGACGTATTCCTTCCTGGCTTCGTCGTCTTTGAGTATGTGGTACGGAAGCAAATGCAGAAGAGCCCCTTCCTTGCGGAACTTCTGTTCACACGATTGGATCGCCACGGGACGACCGCTCAGCATGATCTGCACACGCAGGCCAAGGGCATTGAGACGGCCCGTTTCCTTCTGTACTTCTTCAACAAATTGGTTTGCGGTTTCGGCGGCAACGCGGCCCTGCTTGGACAGCTCGTCTAGACCGTCGAAGACCACAAGCAGTCGTTCGCCATTCTTCGCGTCAAGCAGGTTCGTAGGTAGCAGGGGGTGGTCTTTGCAGTATGCATCGAGCGATTCGCTCAGATCCCCTTTGGGGTCGAACAGATGTAGGGGGACATATACAACACGAAGGCAGCGATTCGTGGTCTGCTGAGCCGCATACCAGCGGGCAAAGCAAGATTTCCCCGAGCCGGGACCTCCAGTGATGACGCGGATTGCGTCGTCCTTGTTCGCTTGCTCGACCCAAGCATTGAGGGTCTCGTCGAGCCAGCCCACATGGCAAATCTGCTTTGCGACCTCTCGGCGCGGGTCGGTGTCGCCTTCCTCCTCGTCGCTGTGTTTTTCTACGTAGTATGCCCTCAGCCTGATGAGTACTTCTCGCAGGCCGAAACTCTCGTCGAGTATCGGCCTATCCAGCTCTCGTTCCAGCAAGCGATAGTAGGCAAGCCATCGCTTTTCACGATCGTTGGTCGGATCAAAGGGGGTCTCGGTAGCATCAAGAATCTTCTTGTACACGGCATCGCGATTGCGCCATTCTTCGGCAAGCGCAAAAACGAAGTACGAACGCAAGCGTGACGCAGTCGCCTGGGAATTGGGCTCCGGAACACCTAGTGCTTGGAGGCGGTGCTGCAAAACGCGCGCGACCTTGTCGACAACCGGAAGTTGCTCCGGTCGTTCGAAGAAGGCTCGGTTGATCACGATTTCGGGTGCCTCCAGGGCCTTTTCTATTTCGCGCGACAGGTTCAACGCTTCGTTGTCGTCCAAGTCGCCATGCTTTTGAGCGACCTCGTTGCAGAGTTCGACCACCGCGTTCGTCATGCCGCGCCACAGAAGCAACCAGCCCAATGCACCCGCATCTTCCTTCAGGCCGATAGATTGCATCGCATCGAGGGCGTCTGTCGACAATCCCTCAAGGTTGCCGAATGCGAAGTGCACACCCGCCTTTGCCAGAGACTTGAAGAATCCTTGAAAGTCAAGTTCGAGCGGGCGTAAGAGTACGGAGGTTGGTTTGTGGATCTTGATCTCACCGTCAGTAGTCATGGCTTCCTCCGATGGTTGTCTCGGCGTGGTTCACGCGCGGGGATCGCGTCTTGGCAAAGAGGCACGCGTTGGCATCGGTGCCCCCTACACACAGATTGTAATTCTACCCGCAGGTTGGGGTAAAGCCTGCGAGCCAGAAACCAACTAGCCCCGTTGGCCTGGCTGGCCGGTTTGGCTCTCTGGTGGAAACGACCTGACTGCCGATTTGCAGACCCTTATTGACGACCTGCCCGATGCGTTTAATGGGGCCAAGGTCGAAAATGCTGCCGACGGTGGAAGGGGCGAGCCTGTAGAATGGGGCTGGAGGCGAGACGCAGCGAGCGGTGAAGAGAGTACGCAGCTTTGACGACGGCCCGTCTTGTGTAGTTTCCGCTTGATGTCCAATGCTTCCGTTGTTCTTGTGGGGCATCTCACTGTCAGGAGTTTTTGCGATGGTAGCCGACGTTGCACAATGTGTTTCCAGGCAAGAACTTACGGATTTTGCGTCGGGTCGGGTGGTGGCCGAGCGATTCGACGAAATTGCCATGCACGTCGACACGTGCGACTCGTGCCAGTCGAGCGTGCTGGAATTGTCCGAACGAAGCGACACATTTGTCGAACGGTTGCGGGCATTACCGGCGGACGACCCGCTGGAGCAGGAAGACGCGTGCAAAGCCGTAGTCGAGCGACTAGCGAAACGATCGACCGGTGGTCGCGAAGCCCGGCGGATACCAGCCGCCCCGATTGAGATGCCGACGACGATAGGCTCGTACCGCATCCTCGAGCCGTTGGGAGCGGGCGGGATGGGGATGGTCTACAAGGCACGGCACGAGAAGCTGAAACGGACCGTTGCCGTGAAGCTGCTGCCGGTCCAGCGGTGGGTCGGTCCGGCGGCCGTGGCTCGTTTCCAGCGCGAGATGGAAATCATCGGCAGCCTGGATCATCCGAACATCGTGCGCGGTAGCGACGCAGGCGAGGAGGACGGTATGCACTATCTGGTCATGGAGCACGTCGACGGGCTGGACCTATCGCGACTGGTGCGGCGGGTTGGGCCGCTGCCCGTGGCCGAGGCATGCGAGATTGTTCGCCAGGCTGCCGAAGGGCTTGCCTATGTGCACGATTCAAAGCTGGTACATCGAGACATCAAACCGTCGAATCTGATGCTCACGCGCGACGGGACGGTCAAGATCCTTGATCTCGGCCTGGCCATGCTTGGCGAGCAATACCTGGAGGGCGAAAACAATCTGACCACCATCGGGCAATTGATGGGGACGCTGGACTACATGGCTCCGGAACAAGCGGCCGACAGCCACCAAGTTGATATCCGAGCTGATGTGTACAGTCTGGGGGCTACGTTGTACAAACTGCTGACCGGCCACGCGCCATTCAGCGGTGCGCCCTACAATACACTGCTGAAGAAGGCGTTGGCGCTGGCAAGTAACCCCGTGCCGCCGGTGCAAGAATCCCGGCAGGAACTCTCGGCCGAACTTGCCGAAGTGGTGGACAGGATGGTGGCAAAAGACGCCAACGAACGTTTCAGCAGCCCCGAGGAAGTCGCTACGGCTTTGAAGCCGTTCACGGCCGACGCTGATCTGGTCGCGCTATCGGAGAAAGCGGCCGCCGAAGACGCACGCGACGAACCCGTGGCGCCCGCGTGGCTGCTACCGGTGGGCCACGAGGTGCCATCTGCTCGAAAAGAACCGAAACCGGCCAAACCAAAAACAAAACCTCTGTGGCGAAAGCGGCTGACCGTCGCGATTGCCACGGCCATTCTGTTTGTGCTCGTGATCGCTGGCGGCTTTGTGGTGCGATTGGCGACGGACCGTGGCGAATTGATCATCCAATCCAACGATCCCGGCGCACACATTCTGATCAAGAAAGATGGTAAGCCCGTGAAGGATATGACCCTTGCTCACGGCGAGCGGTCGATAACCGTGCGTTCCGGCGAGTACACGATTGAGTTACACCCGACCAACGCGGACCGATTCGAGTTAAGCAACAACCGTTTCAGGATCTCGCGGGGCAAGACAATCATGCTAGAGGTTCATCAGCGGCCGAGTGAAGAACAACCAGCGGTACCCGGAATGATGTCCGGTTCTTACGGTTCCGAGGGAGGCGGCTACGGAGACATGATGGAATCTGGAGCCGCGGGTATGAGCGACATGGGTGACGGTACGGGCGCCGAGGGAGGCATGGAGACGGCTGCAGACATGGACATGGGCGGCGGGATGTATATGGGCATGGGAGCTCCCGGCGGCTCTGTCATGTACAGCACGGAAATGGGCGGCGGCAAACCGCGGCTGGTTTACGACGGCCGGAGGTACAGCGAGTGGCTTCGAGTCTTGGAGACCGAACGCAAGCCGGAACGTCTGATCGACGCCCTTACGGCAGTCAAGGTGCTCGGCCACGAAGACGGCAGCGAAGAGGCCGCGCGTGCAGTGCTGCAAGCCATGCGCGCATTCGGGTCAACCTCGTATGATAGTAGCCCGGAAGGAAAGTTGATTGAAAACGCGTACCAAACGCTAGGGCGGATGCATCCTCCGGCCGTTGCCAAAGCGCTGGTGTCGGAGATTCGAGATGGCAACGATCGCAGCCGTGATTTTCTGACGCTTTTCCTCGGGACAATTGTGCGACACACGGCATCCGGAGACACGACACGAATCCGTGTGTCGGAACGGTGGGCAGGCGCACTGAAGGAAGTCGCGTCGGAAGTCATGCCGTTGCTTGTCAGCATGTCTCGCGGATCGGACGCCAGCGTTCGTCACTGGTCCTACACTTTTGGCTCCAGATACGCCAGCGCTGTGGACCTCCAGGCGGAAGAGGCGGAGGACTTCGCCAATCGCCTGCTAGAGGCCCTGCGTGACACGGACCGCGGGACCGTGCTGGTCGCCGCGCAGTCGCTCAGTAATCTTCTACCGGAAACGGAGGGACTAGCGGAAATACTGGCCAGCTTCATCGAGGATTCCGACACGATGCGGCAGATCACGGCGATTCAGACGCTTGGCGTGTTGGGCCCCAGAGCTGCCCCCGCTGTCCCAAAGCTGGCCGATGCCCTCGGGGCTCAGCCGCTTGACAAGCAACCCGTGGGAATTATGGGCGGCTACTCTCCATACGGCTCCACCCCCGGACTTGCGTGGTACATCATTCAGACGTTGGAGAGCATCGGCCCGGCCGCCAAGGCAGCAATCCCCGTTCTCAGCAGATTTGCTTCCGAAGAAAACGTCTATCAGGACGCGGCCAAGCAGGCGATAGCGAAAATCGAAGGGGGCGCCGACGACGGTCATTGATCCACCTTCTGCCACTTCAAGGTCCCGTCCGGCAGCCGGGACCTACTGAGGTCAATCTACCGACATGCCGCTGGCCTGAAGTACCATCTCGTGCACAGCCAGGTCGTGTGACGAGGGATACGGCGATTGAATCTCGCCGCGGATGATTCGCGCAAGTTCGGCCATTTGATCGTCGTATCGACCGGGCATCGGCGGCAGTTCGACTTCCTGATAGCCACGTCGGTAACCTTCCCGAGATCGGTCCAGTGCCAGAAGTAGTTTGGGTGGCTCCAACGGACGGATATCCACCGTTCCCTGATCGCCGCAGACAACGAATTGCCGACGCCGTCCGCCGTCCACCTCGACAACCGCAGTGCGGATCGTGCAGGTGGCCTTTGGGTACTCGAATACAGCCAGCATGTTGTCCTGCAATTGGTCGCGCTCGGGGCGAGTGCGGCGAATGAACGGGGTCACACGATCGGGTTTGCCCAACGCCGCTACCATAGCGTCGATCAGATGGCAGCCCAGCTCGAACATGGTGCCGCCGGGTTGCTGGGCGAGTGAGTCTCGACGACTGTCGGGTATGTACTTGCTGATGACCCCGTGCAGTTCAAAGACGGTACCAAGCCAACCTTCGCGAACTGCGCGGAAACACAATTGAAATCCCGGATTATTGCGGAACATGTAGCCCATCTGGACGCAAAGATTCTGGCGGTCCGCGGCTTCGAGGACTTTCTTGAACGCGGGTAAAGAATCGCCTGCCGGTTTGTCCAAATGCAAGTGCATCCCGGCGGCGACACATCGGGCGGCCGTCGGGACCAAGTCGGAAACGGCGGTTTCCACGGCCACCATGCGCAGCCCCGGCGTGGCAAGCAACTGTTCCTCGGTCATCCATTCAAGGTCGCGGTAGATTGGATGGTTCTCCATCCGCTTTCGGCTGTCCGCATCCGGCTCGACAACGCCAACGACTTCGAAGTCGTCCGTCAGCTTCCGCATCGCGGCCATTTTTCCACCCGCATGTGCGTGGGTGGTGCCAATTTGACCAACTTTGATCCGCCGGCCAGATTCAGCAGCAGAAGAGGCTCCAACGTGAACGGCAGTGGCCAGCCCCGCAGCCAATCGACCGGTGTTCTTGATGAAACTTCTGCGTTTGATCTTCGCCATCACATCGCCTCCTTTGTCAGTTAGCCTAGGGTGCCAGGGAACTCAACATGCTAGAATCCCTCGGCACCAAAATGCTGTTGGATTCTCGATGACGAGCCGGATATTCGG
>CAZUAH010000470.1:0-11068 GCA_964617665.1 uncultured Pirellulaceae bacterium | reverse complement strand
CAAAACCCGAACGATCGGAATATTTACGCTATAGCAACTTTGGTGCACCCGAGATACAGTCCCCACTCCAGCACGCTTTCCCCGGCCCAGCCGCCTCCGGCGGCTGGGCCGGGGAAAGCGGGGATCGTTGATGCCGTCAGTGTTAGCCGAGAATCTCTTTCACCAACGGCACAAGGCCGTTGGGGTCTAGCAGTCTCAAACAAAGTGGCGCTGTCCAAGTAGAATCGGTTTCAGAACCCATGCGGGGTGGGAATCGGTTTTGAAGCTGAGTCTATCCAAGACGGCAGTGTGTTACGCTGCCAACGGAGCAAGGACAAGCGAACTTAACAGAATGAACAGAAACAGTGCGATGAAGCCCCCAACGATTCCTATGACAGCCGCCTGTACCTAACCCGCGTCGAACACGAACTTGTATGCTACGGCCAACGCCGCAATTCCAAGCAGGCCGCTGCCCAGCGGAAGTGACACGAACGTGTAGACGGCCGCGATAATCAAATATCGCTTGTAGAACTCCCAGAATTTCCACCCCTCCGGCCCAGAGATTTCGAAAGCCTCGATATCCAGCCAATCCAAGACGATAGTCAGGACCGAAAAAACGAGCGCAGCAAATGCGGTGAATACTACGCCGATCAGAATCACGATCAGAACACCCATGTCTCACCTCCAGACTGTTTGCTCTCGCCGTTCAACGATTACGAAAACGCTCGCGTCACCGGGCCGCCTCCAAGTGACGCTCCACCACCCACACGCCCGCTCGCGCTACACCCTTTTGAAGTCGCCGCGATTATCGAGGATAAGAACCCATTTGTTGTTGTATCCGGGTTGCACGCCGAGTCAAGATTCATGTCAGATTCGTCGCCGATAACGCGACAAGAAGTGGATAATCTGGGATGACACCGAACCGGTGTCAACTCATTGACTGACGATGGGCGTCCCGTCGAACGAGCACGTTGACACGGCGGAGATTCTTGCCTTTCGCGGCGGACACGGCGAGGATCGCCAACGGGCAAAACACCGTCCCAACACTCACTCAACGCCTCTTCTGCCTCTTCTTCAGCTTCGCCCGCTTTGCGGCGGTTTCTGCCTCGGATTTTGCTCGAGCCTTTGCTTGGCGAGTACTAGACTTTGTTGGCGCGCTTGATTCGTCCATGCTGGGAGGCGGCAGCAGCTTTCTTTCAGCGATGCCCCAGAGACTGGATGCGACAAAGTACACGCATAGGCCACTGGCCACGCGGAAGAACAGGAAGCCCATGAAAATCATCATGAACTTCATTACTTTCTGCTGCATGCGAGTTTGGTCGTCCGTGGCCGGGGGCATGAACATCTTCTGTTGAGCCAAGAACAGGAAAATGGTGATGATCGGCAGGATGTTGAAGTAGGGACCAAGCCAACCTCCGGCTTCATTCGCCAGGAAGCCGGGCATCCAATCCTTCCAATAGAAAAGCATATCCGGCCCGGCCAGGTTCGAGCACCAGTCGAGCCCGGGGATCAGCGGAGCTTGTCGCAGTTCCATGTCCACCGACAGCGCACGATACAGCCCGATGAAGATCGGCAACTGGACAAACATCAAGAGACAGCCGCCGAAGGGGTTGTAGTTGTGCTTGGCGAATAACTCGCGTTGCGCCGTCCCTCGCTTGTCCATCTCGTTCTTGTACTTCTCCGCTATCCGTTTCATCTCCGGCGCCAGCTTCTGCATCATCTGGGCATTCTTGGTCGCCTTGCGGCTGAGCGGGATCATGCAGCTTCGTACCAGCACGGTTAGCATGATGATCGCGAGGCCGTAGTTCACCAGCGGCAACCATTCGAACCAGTGCAGGACTTTCGAAAGTGGCTTGGCCACCATCCCGAACCAGCCGTAAGCGATGCATTCTTCCAAGTCATACTTGGCCAGCAGGTTTGTCTGCTTGGGGCCAGCGAATACGTCGAAACTCTGGCTGTGCGCTTCGCCCGGGGCAATTGTCTCAAGCTGGCTGGTTAGCCGAAACGTGACGTTGGTCGTCTTCCGTTTCGACTTCTTCATTTCGCCGATGCTGCCGGCAGGCATGGCGATTGCCTGCTTGAAGATTGACGTTGGGGAATCGTCAACGTACTGTGGAAGCAAAGCGACGGTGAAGTACTGCGTATCGACTCCCACGTAGTCCAGCGACAGGGGTTCGGCGACCGGAAACAGGTCAATCGAGGGAACTTGGCCGTCTTCTTTCGCTTCCTCGGTCTCGCCATAGATCGCCATAGCGCCCATCAGGCCGTGGACATTCTCCCCATGCCAAAGAACGTCTCGAGCGCCGGCACTGGAGAATTTGGTCGGATGGATCTTGTTCGAGTACCACCAGCCCTCCAGTGGCAAACCGTTGGGGCCGTCAAGTTGGTAAGCGATCTCCTGATTCGCGGAGCCCTTGTTATGAATCTCGGTATCCAGAACGAGGTGGTAGGACTTGAAGTTGCCGTTGGCCAATTCAGCTTGAGGCGTGGGTGTCAGGCGGAATCGCTTGATCAATTCCAACTCGCCCTCAACACCGATCTCCTGCAGATCGCTCTTGGTCAGCGAAAAACGAAACTCTACCGCAGGGCCTTTACCTTTGTCCTCGATCTCCTCAACTTCCCAATTCTCTCCGTGCAGCGATGGCAGCCCCTTCAACTCGTCGAGCCCGCGCTCGACGGATTTGCCGCCGATGCTCTGGAGAGTGAAGAGGAGCGAACGCGGGTCCGAGCCTTCCGGTCGTACGATGCTTAGTGGTTGCGGGATCAGCTTGATGGCCAGGTTTCGCGTAGCGGCCACTCCGGCCGAGTCCTGACGCGACACGGTGACCTCGATCGTCTGGCCCGGCTTTGTCGTGGCCAACTGCTTTTCGAATACCAATGAGTTTCTGATCTCAGAAGCGTTACCATTGCCCACTTTCACCCGTTGGATCATATCGTCAGCCTGCAGCCCGGCCTCTGCAGCCGGCGTACCGGGGCCCACGACATTTACGCGGCAGCCAGTTCCGTTCGGTTCGTCGCTTAGCGCGAGATGGCCGAGATAGCCGTTCTTCGCGTACAGTTCCCGATAGCGAAACGCCTCCGCCTCCGTTCGTTCGGTCAGTTCGATTCGCTCGATGGCGGCGCCTTGGTTGTTGAACGTGACCAACAAGCGGTAGGGACTGCCGGGAGCCAATGAACCAAGCGTGACTCGCCGGTTCGCGAACTCCTCGCGCGGTTTGTCGGAGACGGCTGGCTCGGGGTCTTCCACCACTGGCTTCTTGGCTTCCGGCTTCTGTTCGCCCTCGTCCTCTTGATCCGGGTCAGGCTTCTTCGGGGCACCGGCGTCTTTGGGATCGGCTTCTTCGTCGCCCGGTGCGGCGGCAACGTCCTTGGGAGGTTTTTCGCCGACGGGTTTCTTCGGCTGCATCATCATGTGCACAAACAGCACGAGTGCAGCAAGAACCAAAAATAGAGCGAAACGCTTTTCCACAGTTCAGAACCTCGGGCAGAGGGATTCACCGTCCGTCGCGCAGGCGGTCTCCCAAGAAGTTGTCCAACTCGGCAATCGCATAGATTTTCTGCGCGGTCTCTTCGAACGGGTAGTCGACCCGACGAAACCGAACAGTCTGATCCTCCAAGATGGCGTAGCAGGAGCGGCGATCACCGTCGCGCGGTTGGCCCACGCTACCGACATTAATCATCGTTTTCTGCTCTCCCAATTGGTATGCGTCTCCGATTTCGTCCGGCCCACGAAAACGATGATCCTCGGTTAAGACGCCGGGCACATGGGTGTGCCCTTGGAAGCAGTATTGTTCGATGATGCAGAAAATCTTGTCGACTTTTCGCGGGTTATGAATATCCTCGGGGAAGACGTACTCGTTCAGAGGATTACGCGGCGATCCGTGCACAAACATGAAACCGTCTTCGCGCACCGTGCGGGGTAGTTCGCAGAGGAAGTTCCAGCGTTTCAGGTTCGTTTCTTCGTCGTCCGAGGAAGACTCCAACTGGTCACGCGTCCAGAAAATTGCCCGTTCGGCTCCAGCGCTAAACCCTTCGGGATCGAATAACGCGCCCTGGTCATGATTTCCTAGAACGACTGCGTCAAACTCGATCGCCATGTCGAGGCACTCGCACGGGTTTGGGCCATACCCGATGATGTCGCCCATGCAGAAGATCTCGGACACCCCTTCGGATTCGATATCTGCCAGGACTGCACTCAGGGCTTCAATATTGCCGTGAATATCGCTGATGATCGCTCTTTTCAAGCCCGCAGCCCTTCATTTGTTTTGGGCCTATCGCCCGGCGTGCAGCCGGTCGCCCAGCATATTGTCCAGGCTTTCCGTAGCGTAGATCTTCTCGGAGACGGTGGCGATGGAATACTCGACACGACGAAACAGAACGCGATCATCGTCCAGTATCACATAGCACGCGCGTGGATCGTTATCGCGAGGCTGGCCGACAGAGCCAACGTTGATCATCGCCTTCTCGCCAGTCAAGCGATACTCGTACCCGCAATCCTCTGGTGTGGTAAATTCCATTCGCGTCGTGAAGACGCCTGGAATGTGTGTATGCCCCTGGAAGCAAAGACCTTCGAAGAGACCGAATAGCGCCTCCATCTTTCGCTGGTTATAGATGTCCTCGGGGAACACGTATTCGTTGGTCGGTTCGCGTGGCGAACCGTGGACGAACATCATATTATCCTCGTTACGGAATCGAGGCAGTTCGCCGAGGAAATCCCAACGGGCATTGACATTGGAATCTCCACCGGGGCCGTCCTCCAATTGGTCGCGAGTCCAGTATACGGCGCGCAGAGCAACCGGATTGAATCCGTCCGGGTCAAACAGAGCCGCTTGATCGTGGTTGCCGAGAATGCACACCTGGCAAGTCTTCATCACTAGATCTAGACACTCGCAGGGGTTCGGACCGTACCCGATGATATCCCCGAGGCAATAGATGTCCTCGACGCCGCAACTACGTGCGTCGTCAAAGACCGCGCGAAGCGCCTCGATATTCGCGTGAAGATCGCTAACTATCGCTAGTTTCAAGACTTGCGCCCTTTCCTGTCCCGCTAATCACGCCTGTCGGCCCGCTGCGCCGGTCGATCAGCGTGGACACAAACATATTAATATAGCCCGGCGCTTCCAGGGGACGCAATATCCCAGGGGGTGTGAGTGCACGGACCGCCTTCCAAGAACGCAACCGCAGTGAAACGATAGGAGTTCACCAATCCGCATAGCTTTCCGCCAACCGCCTAAGTTTTCTCCCAGGCGAGCCACTGGGCCACGACCGAAAGCGACCCATCCAGAAAGTCGTTTCGACAAGCGTGGCGTTGGATCTTGCCGCTGGACGTCTTCGGAATCGAACCGAAGCGAACCAGGATTACGCCGTCTGGCGGCACCTCGTGCTCGGCGGTGACGTTCCGGCGAATCGTCTGAATAACGTCCGACCAATCCTTGCGCCGTGCGCGCTCCACTTCGCTGACGATGATCAGCCGTTCGCGCCCTTCTATGTCTACCGCGAAAGCTCCTACGGCCCCGGCCTGCAGACGGTTGCTGGACTGCTCGACGGTCAATTCGATGTCTTGCGGGTAGCGATTCACTCCGCGGACGATGATCAGATCCTTCAACCGGCCCGTGACGAACAACTCGCCTTCGTGCAGGAAGCCCAGGTCGCCGGTGCGAAGGTATGTACCAGACGTGCTGTCGGCCAGCTTGGCTTGGAAGGTCTCTTGCGTTGCACCTGGATTGTCCCAGTAGCCCATGGCGACGCTTGGGCTGTCTACCCAGATTTCGCCCACGCGATCCTCGGGCAACTGACGGTAGTACACGGGATCGACGATCCGGATCTGCTGTTTCGGGAGCACTTGCCCGCAGCCGATAAGCGTCCTCGCGTCCTCGTGGTCGTCGGCAACCGGCTCGATGTGATGGTCGTCCAATGCCTTGCCTAGAAACGTGCGGGCAACCTGTGCTTCGCTCTTCTTTCCGCCGGTGACGATCAAGGTTGTTTCGGCCATGCCGTAGCAGGGATATGTCGCTTCGGCGTGAAAACCGACTGGGCCAAAACGCTCGTAGAACTTCTCCAAAGTCGAAGCGCGGATTGGTTCTGCGCCATTGAAAGCAACATCCCATGTGCTCAGGTCGAGCCCTTCAAGCTGTTCGTCCGTGACTTTCTGCGTGCAAAGATCGTATGCGAAATTCGGGCCGCCGCTGATTGTTACGTGATGTCGTGTGATCGCGCGCAGCCATCGCACGGGCTTCTGAAGGAAAGCCAAGGGCGACATCCACACCACGGGTATGCCAAAGAAGATCGGTGCAAGCACACCGCCTACCAATCCCATATCGTGGTAACTGGGCAGCCAAAACAGGCCGACGGCAGATTTCGCTGGTTCGAAACCGTAGGCAATTATCGATACGTTGTGCATCATGTTGCGATGCGCCAGCATTACGCCTTTCGGAGTGCCCGTCGAGCCGGACGTGTACTGGATCGCCGCCAACATGTCACTGTCGATCTCCGGCTCTTCCCAGTCGTCGGCCTGATCTGTGGAAATCTGGTCGGTGGCCAGCCACGTAAGGTCCTTTAGATGCGGTGCCTCGTCCAGTAAGTCGGCCACTCGGTCGGTTACTTTGTGGACCGTCAACACCGCCTTGGCTTCGGCGTCGTCGGAGATCGCCTGGATGCGAGTCATGTTGCGGTTTCTTCGCGGAGGATAGGCCGGGATCGCAACCACGCCGGCGTACAGGCATCCTAAAAAGCCCGCCACAAAATCAAGACCAGGGGGATACAACAGTAACGCCCGTTGTCCACTCAGGCCGAGCAACTGTAACTCTCGGGCAATGGCTCGAGCATTTCGGTCCAATTGCTCGAACGTCCAGCACGTCTCGTCCCGCTCGCCATCGTTCAGGAAGTAGAATGCGGCGTTCGATGGACGCTGTTCCGTCCAGTAACGCACGCAATCCACCAAGTTGGTTGTTGGCGGGGAATGCGGTGCGAAGAGATGGTCAAGATCCACGGTTCTGTCTACTCCTGGTACGTGCCTTTCTGGCGAGTCCTCGGACTGGCCGGCTAGATGCAATCACCGTTGAAATCAGGCGGGCAACGAGCGTCGGGAGTCAAGGGAAGGCCAAGCATAATGCTAGATTACCACGAAGCTCGGTCGTCAGCAAATGGCCTCAGGGGGTGATCCCATCTACCCGCGCAAAAGTAACGGTCTGTCCGGAACCCATTCCGGACAGACCGTTTGTCGTCGTAGCCTTAAGGCCAGGCCAACCTAGCGGACCAAATTGGTGCTCGCGTGAATAACACGACGTTCGCTCTTCAGGAAAGCGGAGGGATCGACGACCGGGGCCGGGGGCGCCGGTGCTTCTTCTTCCGCTTCAGGTTCGATCACTTTAGCGCCGCCCTTCTGAGCAGCACCGCAGCCGCACTTGGCTTCGGCGCCACCTTTGGCTCCGCCGCCCTTTTGGCAGGCGCCTTTGCCCTTCGAGCTGCCGCCGAAGATCCGCTCTAGGAGCGAAGGACCGCAGCAACCCTTCTGCGCGGCGCCGCCCTTTTGGTCGGCTCCACACTTCGAATCCTTGGCGCCGCCCTTGTCGTCGCAGCAGCCTTTGCCGGAACCGAACAGCGGACGACGGCAGCAAGCCTTCTGCGCGGCGCCGCCCTTTTGGTCGGCTCCACACTTCGAGTCCTTACCACCCTTGTCGTCGCAGCCCTTCTGGCAAGCGAACAGACCGCCGAGCAGGCCGCCCTTCTGGCAGGCATCTTTGCCGCCCTTGTCGTCGCCGCCCTTTTGGCAGGCTTTGCCGCCGAACAGACCGCAGCCCTTCTGGCAGGCATCTTTACCGCCATCTTTGCCGTCGCCGCCCTTTTGGCAGGCTTTGCCGCCATCTTTGCCGTCGCCGCCCTTCTGGCAGGCTTTGCCGCCGAACAGACCGCAACCCTTCTGGCAAGCGTCTTTGCCGCCATCCTTGCCATCGCAGCCCTTCTGGCAGGCTTTGCCGCCGCCGAAGAGACCGCCGCAAGGCTTCTGGCATGCGTCTTTGCCGCCGCCTTTGGCGTCACAGCCTTTGTCACACTTGGCTTCGCAGCCACAGCCGTTTGCTCCGAGCATTCGTTCGAGCAGGTCGAATCCGAAGCTCTGGGTACTCAGGCCGAGGCCGAGCACCATTGATGCAACTAGAATGTTCCACTTCATCGAGTCATGTCTCCTTTACAATGGAACAGGGTAAGTTGTACTGGCGCTATCTTCCGTTTGAACCATGGTGCGGGTCGATGTCGCCTCGGATGTAATTGAGGTCATCATAACCATGGATTGATCCGCTTGGCCTGACGGATCGATCTGGGTTGGACTGTTGCGGGTGGCCGATCGGGGGTGGTGGGTGGAACCTCCGATTCAAACGGCAGGTAACGTCAGAACCGGTCGAGCCATTCCTTGACTCGATTAAGTCCGCCGGTTGGTATGACACGTGGCTCAACGCATGCAGCGCCGGGCTAACGCGCCAACTGACATCTACCGTATCGGCCTTGCCAGCAGAAGCGCTTGAGGCTTCGGAACACTTTTTCAGCAAATGGCTTATGACGATATGTATGCCGAAAATACGGGCCGTGAGGGATGGTAAAACTGTGACGATTCTGCGGGCCGAACGCGACAAGCGAGTCCGAGTATCGGAGGTCCGGTTGGCACCCTGGGAGGGGCGTATGGTTGGTCATGTCGGTCGAGCAGTGTACCCTTGGAGGCACGGTAGTGGCGTTTTTTCTTGACTACGACAATCAGCTCTCTGAACAACGATGGCATTTCTGATTGGCACCGACGAGGCCGGATATGGCCCTAATCTTGGCCCACTCGTCATAACCGCTACAGTTTGGCACGTGCCCGACGAATTGGCGAAGGACGATTTGTACGAGTGTTTGGATGGCGTCGTCTCTCGCGGACCTTTCAGGAGGTCGGACCCGCCCACTATTCCTATCGCGGATTCGAAGGCACTCTACAAGCCGCGAGGTAAATTGGACGCTCTCGAATATGGCGTCCTCACAACTCTGGCAGCGATGGGTATCCAGGTGGCCAATTGGCGCGAGGCTTGGCACGCCTTTGCGCCCGGCAGTGAGCCTTCGATGGCGGCGATACCGTGGTACGACGGGTTCGACCGGGAATTGCCGGTAGACGCTGAATCAGAACAAGTGGAACTGTTGGCCGAACGTTTTCAGCAGCGGCTCGATGAGATCGGTGTGCGGCTGGTAGCGATGCGTTCCGTTGCGGTCTTCCCGGAGAAGTTTAACGATATGGTTGACTGTGCCGGCAGCAAGGGCACCGTCCTGTCCGGTCTGACAATCGATCTGGTCAAAGAACGGCTTGCGCCGTTAGGCGATGAAGCAATCCTGGTGCAATGCGATAAACACGGAGGTCGAAACAAATATGGGCCTTTGCTGCAAAACGCCTTCCCGGATCACCTAGTAGGAATCCACGGCGAAGGGCGATCGCAGAGCATCTATCGATGGGGCCCGCGGGATCGGCGAGTCGAGGCCCGTTTCGTGGCGAAGGGCGAGAGCTTTCTGCCGTCCGCGTTGGCTTCGATGGTCTGCAAGTATTTGCGGGAACTGGCGATGATGGCCTTCAATCAGTTCTGGCAAGAACGCGCACCCGGCTTGAAGCCCACGGCTGGCTATCCTGCCGATGCCCGCCGCTTTCGGGCGGACATAGCGGATCGCCAAGCCCAGTTGCAGATCCCCGACCGCGCCCTCTGGAGAAATCGCTGAATCACCGGTGAGGCGAGTCCGATTGCGTTTTCAATCTCGAACGCTGCCAATGCTAGCAGACTGTCGTTCGACCTTGCTGCGTCCGTTCCAATTTCGTACACTCCCTCGCCCTTCGTATCGTCGGGCGTGGGAAACGTGCAAGTGGATCCGTAGAATTGTCCGGAAATCCGGGATGTGACAGAACCGCGGTTGGTAGCGATGCGTAAGAAAGGTCAGCGGTGGCGGTTCTCGTCGCCAAAGCCTTGCGGCTGACCAAGGAGAGCCCGAGGACGCAAAGATTCACTTAGCGTTGCCTTTCCGATAGGTCGTCTGTTTGGACTTGGACGACGGGTCGCTGTCATACGGCACAGACTGCAGAACCGCACGAAGTGCCAGTCATCGGTACAAGGAGTTCGCACTGCTTTTCGGTCGAATCGTCGATCAGTGCCGGTCGATAACGGGAGTGCTTTCATCAACGCGTTCGCGATGTCAGCTCCCCAGCAACGGACAGCGCTCATCGACAAGGAAAGCGACGCTAATCCTGAAACGCTGTAACGTATAATAGGGGTGAGACCTTGCATGGGATCGTGTAGCGAGCGATGATATACTGTCATCCATGCGGTCCTCACTTGACTACGGGGGAGAAGCAAAACGATGGAAATTCACGGAGTGACCCATCTTCACGGTGCTCAGCCGATTAGCGGCCCGCACAAGGCTCAACCTGCCGATCCAACTCCACAGACCGACACTTGGATGGACGTCGACGAGTTGGATATTTCCCAGGAAGCCGATCTGGTGGGTCGTGTGGATGATCTGCCCGATATCCGCGCCGACCGTGTGGCAGAGATCCGAGCCGACATCGCCGAGGGCGTCTACGAAACGGACGAGAAGTTGGACATCGCGTTGGGCCGCCTGCTGGACGAGATGAGCGGCTGATCGCCCCGCAGCGTGGATGGCCCGGCTATCGCTTGAAATCGGCGGCGTGGAACTTAGAATCACAGGACAATCTTAGTTCCCAACTCTGACCGCCGGTCGAACGTTATGCCCGACGAATACTCCTTAGGTACGGTTCGTGTCTCGCTGACTCCGCAAGAACGCTTCGAGGAGTATCTTCAAAGCCGCGGAATGCGCAACACCGAACAGCGGCGGACCCTGGTCGAACACATATTCAGCCATCACGACCACTTCGACGCCGACCAACTTATCGCTTCGCTGCCCGCCAAAGGTTCACCCGGTTACGTCAGCCGGCCCACCGTTTACCGGGCTCTATCCGAATTCGTCGATGCCGGATTGCTGCGCAAGTTCGAGTTGGGCGGGCGCGCGGTGTACGAACACGACTACGGCTACCCACAGCACGACCATCTGTACTGCAAGACCTGTC
>CAZUAH010000469.1:0-11080 GCA_964617665.1 uncultured Pirellulaceae bacterium | reverse complement strand
CCCTCCTTCAGCAAAGCGCGCGCCTCCCCCTCTACCGTTCTGGTGTACGCTCACTCCGCACGAACAGTAAAAGAAGGCAACATCCGTCAATAATGTCGCCGTATGTTTGGTTTTCTATTCGGCAGTGTCAAGCGGCGACACCTGGAGAAAATCATCCGATAACCGACGTTCGACAATACGTCCGAAATCGTCCAGGCTGCGTCGCTGCCCTACAGAATGCCACGGGCCGATCCCCTCCAATTCGGGCATCAATTCGACAAGCTGATCCACCAGCATCTGAGCCAAACGACGAATCCTTGGTGTCGACGCAAGTTCAAGCATCGCCGACGCCGTCTTCATCAAGCGAACCATCTTTGCCCGCTCCAGCACAGGACGCGACAGCGGTGTCCCCGGATCCACAAGTAGGTCGACAATCGGCACGTCCAAGGCGGCCTGCCACTCGTAGAGTTCGCTGAGGCGCAGATCGGACGATTCGTTCTCCTGATCTCGCGTGTCGGTGACATTCGAGCCCAATTGGCGCGCAGCCGTACGCAGCGACATCCCCTGCTCGCGGCGAACCGTTCGTATCCGGTGCAGTCGCCTGTCGCCGTGCTTCCCGTTCGACGCGCCGTTTTTCTGCTTCGACGCTCCGTTGGGCCCTACGGATGCTGGGCCCTCTGGGCGACATGAATCAGATTCGGCAGTCTCCATCTCCTCTACACCTCCTCCGTCCCAAGCCAGACTACCCGCTGATGGGAATGGACGCCCGGCCTAAGTGTCCGCGTGCTTAGACGCCCGCACGTTGCTGTAAGTTCCGCAGGCATCTGCCCCCGTCGGACTTTTAATCGCGTTGGATGCGACGAGGGAGAATCGCTAGAATAGGCTGTTGTGGTGATCATCCTCGTGGCGGCCCGACAAGCACTTAGTCCGCCGGTCAATTGACAATCTGAAAGCGCTCGGTAGGATGACGCATTCGCACGTATCTCCCATTGGGAGTTAACCTTACGGAGAATTCAATGACGGTCACTCCGATCACTCAATTGGAGGCTGCACGCGCCGGCCAGATCACGCCGGAGATGGAATACGCTGCCGTTCGGGAGAATTTGTCACCAGAAAAGGTCCGCGAGGAGTTGGCAGTCGGCCGAATGGTCATCCCGGCCAACAAGGTCCACGCGGCAGGACGACTGGAGCCCGCGTGTATTGGGATCGCGGCCACCTGCAAGATCAATGCGAATATAGGTAACTCGGCGGTAGCGAGTGATGAAACCGAGGAATTGGAGAAACTGCACACGGCAATCCATCATGGGGCCGACACGGTGATGGACCTGTCCACGGGCGAGGACATCGACCGAATCCGCCAAGCGATCATTGACGCCTCGCCAGTCCCTGTAGGCACAGTGCCGATCTACCAGATGCTGGAGGAATTGGGCGGCAACATAGAAGACATGAAGCCGCAGCATTTCCTTGATATGGTGGAACACCAGGCCAAACAGGGGGTCGACTACATGACCGTCCACTGCGGCCTCCTGATGGAACATCTGCCGCTGACGAGCGGTCGTCTGACCGGCATCGTCAGCCGTGGCGGAGCGTTGATCGCCAAATGGATGCTAGAGCACAAGAAGCAAAACCCGCTGTACGAACACTTCGACGACCTGTGTGCAATCATGCGTCAGCACGACGTTACCTGGAGCCTGGGCGACGGCCTGCGGCCGGGCTCGATCGCCGATGCCAGCGACGAGGCCCAGTTTGCGGAATTGGAAGTGCTTGGTCGATTGGTCAAACAGAGTTGGGAAAACGGCACGCAGGTGATGGTGGAAGGTCCCGGCCACGTTCCCATGGACCAGATCGACATGAACATCCGAAAGGAAGTCGAAGTCTGCCACGGCGCGCCTTTCTACGTACTTGGCCCGCTGGTAACGGACATTGCCCCTGGCTACGACCACATCACAAGCGCGATAGGCGCTGCCTTGGCCGGTTGGAGCGGTGCCGCGATGTTGTGCTATGTGACTCCCAAAGAACATCTGGGGCTACCTAACAATGAAGACGTGAGACAGGGCGTGATCGCCTACAAGATCGCCGCTCACGCAGCCGATGTTGCTCGCCATCGCCCCGGCGCGCAAGATCGCGATGACGCGCTCAGCAAAGCGCGCTTCAATTTCGACTGGACTGAACAGTTCCGTTTAGCGCTGGATCCAGATCGAGCTCGCGACTATCACGACGAAACGTTGCCTCAGGACAGTTTCAGGAGCGCACACTTCTGCAGCATGTGCGGCCCGAAGTACTGTTCGATGAAGATCAACGAAGAGATCCGCGAGAAATCGGAATCGGGCGATCTCGTGCCGTTGGATGTGGCCAAAGCAGAGAGTATGTAGGTCTTTCGAAAGGCAAATGGGCTTTGTCAGGGATCGACCGTCCTGAAGAAGGACCGGAAACGGACGACGAGCGGTTGACCGAGGTCGGAAAGACCTACGATTCGCCCAGCGCGGCTGCCGAAGCCATCTCGGGCGGAGCATCAAAGGGCTCGCTGCCGCAGCTCTACTCGGATCGCTCGTTCTGGGGCATGACGAACACGCAGTTCTTTGGTGCGTTCAATGACAATCTCTTCAAACAACTAATGCTACTGCTGGCCGTGCCGGTTGGGGCCTCTGCCGTGACCGAGGACCAGCAAGGGGTCGCCACGGTTGTATTTTCTCTGCCGTTCGTTTTGTTCTCCGGCTACGCAGGTTACCTTTCCGACCGTTTCAGCAAACGGCCGATTATCGTATTGGCGAAGATAGCGGAAATCGCTGTCATGCTACTGGGCATGGCCGCGTTTGCCGCTTTCGGTTCGACGGGCTATGTGGGTCTGCTTTGCGTCCTGTTTTTGATGGGAACGCAAAGCGCCTTCTTTGGCCCGAGCAAATACGGCATCCTGCCCGAGATGCTGCGTACGAACGACCTTCCGCGCGCCAATGGCTGGATTCTTATGACGACCTTCGTGGCCATCATTCTCGGCACGGCTTCGGCGGGCCTGTTCGGCGATTGGCTGATCGACGCGGATTCGCCACTGGCATCGAGCGCTCCTAACCTCTCGATGGGGTCAGCCTTGTGTGTAGCGATTGCCGTGATCGGCACTCTGACTTCGTTGCTGATCCGACGCGTGCCGGCGGCGAAACCGGCTCTGAAGTTCCGTTTGTCGGCGCTGGCCATCCCGCCAGAAAGCCGTAAGGTCCTGCGCGACGACCCGCCTTTACTTACGGCGATTATCGCTTCTAGCGTGTTTTGGCTTGTATCGGGCATCGCCATTCAAGCCGTGAACTCGTTGGGGCTAGTGCAACTTGGCTTGAGTAAGACACAGACCAGCATCATGACGGGGATCATCGCCATGGGTATCGCCATCGGTTCGGTGATTGCCGGAAAGATGTGTCATGGTCGCCCCGACCGCCGCGTGGTCCAGATCGGACTGTGGGGGCTCTTCGTTTTCATGTTGGTGATTGCCGTATCTCGCCCCGGCGGAGCGCATTTGCTCGGCTTCACGGGGAGCCTTCCCGTGCTGGTAGTGCTTGGCGTATCCGCAGGCATGTTTGCGATTCCCGTCCAGGTGTTCATCCAGACGCGGCCTCCGGACGGACTGAAAGGGCGGATGATCGCGGTCATGAACCAGCTGAACTTCATCGCCATCATGCTGTCGGGCGTTGTCTATGCCCTGTTTGACGAGATAGTCGATGCCTTCGACTGGCCGCGCAGTGTGATTTTTGCAATGATGGCCGTACTCATCTTGCCTGTAGCCGTCATGTATCGCCTGCCGGAAAGTGCGGAAGTCGGCCAAGACGGTTCGACGGAAGAGAAGGAAGACAAATGCTCGGAGTGACGCTGGACGTCGATCAATACATACAACGGTTGAACGAAGAGATTGACCGCGCCGATCAGGCGGCGGTTCAGCGTTGGGCCGATTTGATTTACGACGCCTGGGAAAACGAGAAGTTCGTTTTCATCATCGGCAACGGCGGCTCTGGCACGACGGCCAGCCACATGAGCGAAGACTTGGGCAAGAGTTCGCTGTCCGACGAGGATCTGCACGACGAGACGAGGAAGCGACTGAAGGTACTCAGTCTAACCGACAACGCCGGTTGGATAATGGCGTTGGGGAACGACTTGGACTACGACCAGATCTTTGTCCAGCAATTGATGAACTACGCCAGCGCGGGTGACGCGCTGATCGCGATCAGTGGTTCGGGCAACAGCCAGAATGTGCTGAACGCCGTCGACTGGGCCAATCGCCACGGATTGAAGACATTTGGCCTGACAGGCTACGACGGCGGGAAGCTGAAGAACCTACAACGGGATGGGCTGCACCTCGACTTGGACGACATGGGCATGGTCGAGAGCATCCACCTCTGCCTGCATCACTGGGTGCTGAACGACGTTTTCGCTCGAATCAATAGCCAAGGCCGATATACCGAATAGCAGGAGTACGTTCGGCACACCTTCATATCGACTATTCTGTCTCCGCCGGAGAGTTCGTCGTCGCCATCGTCGCCGGCCGTTTTCTTGGAAGAACTGTCTCGAGCGTAAACGCTTTACAGCAGTAGTGGCCGTGACTATGCTGATACCCAAGAACCCCCCCCACCCCGACCTCGACGGCTGTTTTGCGAGCGGTTGGAGGATCGGCGCATGCTGGCGGCGGTTTTTTTCGACAGTTTTGAAAACGGGTTGCTGAACAATTGGTCGATCCCCGATCTGGGAACCGAGGCGCGGGTTGAGATTCGTGATCTGTATGCCGAAGGGATTATCACGAACGCGGTTGCCAGGCAGTTCGGTCAGAACGGTAACGAGCATTCATTGGCCTTCGACTCAACGCAAACTTCCGGTGACAACGTCAATGACTTCGGCATCGCTATCTTGACCGTGGATCTGACGGGACTGACCGACGGAATTCTCACATTCCATCATTTCGAAGGCGGTGACAACAACGATCCGCTGCCGGATCAGCACTCAACGACCGCGGCCGGTGATGGCTTGGCAGTCAGTCGTGACGGTACGAACTGGTATCGGCTGAAGAACATCCAGGACTTCGACATCAATCGTTCCGGCGACGGCTTATGGCAGTTGCACGAATATGATCTTGGGTTCGAGTTCGACCGGATCAACACGTCATTCAGCGCAGGGCTTCAATTTGACAACAATATTCAGTTCAAGTTTTCGCAGTACGACGACCTCCCGCTGTTCACGAATGGCTGGGCCATTGATGAAGTAACGATTGCCGACGAAGCTGATACATTTTCACTCAATCGCCCGAGAGGCGCGTTTCATCGTTTCAATCTTGCCGGAAAGGACGACGACGATTACTACTTCCGCGCCGCGGTGTACGGTGACGCCGATGTCAACACGCCGATCATGGTCGCGGTCCACGGCTCGAACGGAGACACAAACTTCGACGGCTACTCGTGGCGGTGGCACCGGTTCGTTTCCGACCGGCGAATGGTGTCGACTCGATGATCGTCATTACGCCCGCCTTCGTCGAAGACGTTGCACCCGGACGATACAACACGCCCGTCCGGTATTCACTGCTCAGTTGGAACACGTCGGACGATGCCGCCGCCGACCTCGTGTTGTTGGAGACGGTCGATACGATCACCAGCAAAGCGACCAGTGCGCCGCTGTCCGTTGGTGCCGCGGCTGTAACCGTCGTTATGTCAACATCAGGCAATCGCCCGGCACACGGATATGATGACGGGTTTGTTGACCAGTGCTGCATAGACTGCAAGTGAGCGTGAAACGCCAGTTTGAAATTCCGGATTCGATTGACACGGCAGGTACTTGGGACTACCCTGTGTTTATTCCGTGCCCCACTCTTAGAGGGAGTTTCATGGCGATATTGTTGGCACGACGTACGGCATGCTCTGGGGCGGGGCTTGATGACCACGAAGGCGGTCGCGGCCGCTCCGGTTCTGAGGAAACACCATGTCCATGGCGTCGCGTACGGTCAAGTGTCTTCGTGAGCAGTACGAGTCCGTATTAGGCCACATGCGATATCTGACCGCCCAGGTCTTCGACCCGATGGGGACGGTCTCTTTCAACCGCCCCTGCTCCGTGGAGCAACTCGAACCGCGGTTGATGCTCGATGGTGCGGATGCGACGTATTTGCTCATCACCACTGAAATGCTGGCTGATTCGTTCCAAGTGTTGGTCGACCGCCGAATTGATCAGGGTAAGACCGGCAAACTAGTGACGGTGGAAGACATTCTGGACCCTGCCAGTGGATACGCCGGCGCGGACGACCAGGAAACGATTCGGAATTACATCCGGGACCATTACTTGAACCACGGCACGCAGTGGGTCTGCCTCGGCGGGGACGAAACGGCCGTGCCCGTTCGGTACGCTACGCAAACCGATGCGAGCGACAACGCCGTGGTCGACCTGTACTACGCCGACCTAGATGGTGGTAGTTGGGACTTGGATGGCGATGGCCTCTTTGGTGAAAATGACGACCTGACGGAGACGGAGCTGACCCCCGAGGTCGCTATCGGGCGGATTCCGGTCAACACCGCGACACAGGTGGCCGACTACATCGCCAAGGTCGTGACGTATGAAACGGCCGATCCGGAGGGATTTGCCAACTCGATGCTCGCGGCCATGGATGGCGATACGTTCTGGACCGGTGATGACCGCCCGACAGAATTCCGTGATCATCAACCCGTCGGCTGGGGCGAGATGAGGATGCTGGCTGACCGGTACTGGTCCTTCGTGCACCCTCAGTGGCAGGCGACGCGATTCGGATTGCTGACCGACACACGTTCGACGTGGGATACGGATACCCCTGGCGACTATGACTTCACGGCCGACCATCTGCTGGAACAGTGGAACACGGGCTACCACCACGTGCTGTACTCTGGACACGGTAACGCAAACGGCTGGATGTCGGTTGAGGCAAGTCAGGCATTCAACGTCACACGCGCGCAGCAGTTGACCAACGCGATTCCCTCGATCGTGCGTAGCGGTGGATGCGGTGCCGCCGCCTTCGACCGGGCGGAGCCCAGCTTTAGTGAGGCCCTTCTGCGGAATCCTGAAGGCGGAGCAGTCGTTTTTTTTGGCTTCGCCGAGGGAGTCAGCAACGGAGCTTTGCAGGACCAGCTCTACGTGGAGATCTTCCAGAATGGCGTTCGTAACCTCGGCCAGGCCTACGCCGCAACCCAGGCCGCCATGGCGTCGAGATTTGCAGGTCGGCCTCACAATCACATCATCTATTCTCTCCAGGGCGACCCGGCATTGGACCTAATGGCTGATGAGACGCAGCGAAGCCTGCAACTAATGGCCCCCAACGCAGCAGAGATGATCGCAAGCGGCGACGACGTAATGATTCACTGGAACGCGGCCGGCACCAGTTTCCAACCGACCGACCGGGTCTGCCTGGAGTACTCCGGCAACAGCGGCAGTTCCTGGACGGTCATTCCCGGTGCCGAGACGCTGCCGTACGACCAGGGACACTTCACCTGGACCTGGAACGTCCCGGCGGGTGATCATTACCAGGTCCGCGTCTCGGCTTTGGGTGACCCAGCGGTCACGGATTCCTCCAACCACGACTTCCGCGTGGTCGAAGCCGCTACACTCACGGTCCTGTCGACCCCTATGTCTGGAGTGATCATCGAGGGCTTGTACTCGAATGGTACAGATTACACGTATGACATCGAGCTCGGCGGCCAAGTAACCCTAACCGCCCCAGGCGTCGACGGCCACAACTTCGCCGGTTGGACCGATGAGCAGGGCAACGCGCTCTCGAGGGCCACGACCCTGTCGTTCACTTTCACTGCGGAAACGACGGTCGTCGCCCACTACACACCCAGCAGCGTGGACGCGGTCTACTACGTTAATGATGACGTCGTCGAGCCTGGCTTCGCGGCCGGCAATAATGACAATGATGGACTGAGTCCATCCACCCCGATACGGACCCTTTCCGAGGCACTGGCCCGTTTCTCAGGGCCCTGTCACATCATTCTGTCGGCGGGCACGTTTGCTGAGAACGTAGTCATCGAGTCGCGAAATGCCGGCGTGACCATTGAGGGCGCCGGCCGCGCTGTGACGATCATCGACGGCCAGGCTTTGGACTCGTGCGTGCGCATCGACGGAGCCATTGGCGTTCGACTCGAGGCATTGTCGCTCCGCAATGGCCTCGCCTCGGATGGCGGGGGCCTCTGGATCGATGCCGGCTCGGTGACGGTCGACGGTTGCGATGTTCGCGATAACCAAGCCGAGGACGACGGCGGAGGGATCTTCGTC
This sequence comes from uncultured Pirellulaceae bacterium, assembly GCA_964617665.1. GTDB lineage: Bacteria > Planctomycetota > Planctomycetia > Pirellulales > Pirellulaceae > JADHUC01. The sequence goes on along the minus strand of CAZUAH010000469.1, from coordinate 2,845 downwards.
GGGAACGGTGCGGAGATCGTGCTTGTGGACGCTCGGCTTACAGGCAACTCATCCGGCGGCGGGGGCACCAGCGGCGGCGGCGGCATCTATGTCGCCGGCTCGTCGACAGCCTCACTGGTGAACTGCGATTTCGAGGACAACGAAGCGGCCCGCTACGGTGGGGCGATGATGATCAAAGATTCGCAGGTGGACATCAAGGGTTGCACGTTCACGAATAACAACGCTTGGCGTGGCGGAGCTATCTGCGCCTTGGGAGCCAGGACGGTTTTCGATCGCTGCGCATTTGAGGCAAACCAGTCGCGTTCAATGGGCGGTGCGATCTACAACACGAACACCGCCAACACCACCGTCCGGGACAGCGTCTTCGTGGGCAACTACTCGGGCGCAGGCGGTGGGGCTGTGGCGAATGTCGCCAACACCGTGGTTGCGTACCACGGCTGCACGTTCGCGTCGAACGCCGCAGCTGGTAACGGCGGAACAGTGCTGCAGGGCGGCTTCAGCAGCGGCACGATCGACAGCTGTATTCTACGAGGCGAGTTGCCAAGCCTCGTGTACCTCGAGGCAACGGCTACGTTGGAGATCGGCTATAGTAATATCGCTGGGGGGCAAACGAGTGTGATCGCCGAGACCGGCTCCACACTGAATTGGCTGGCGGGAAATTTCGATGCCGACCCGCAGTTCGTCAGGGCGCCCGATGACGGCGGCGACGGCTGGGGTATTGGTAGTGACGACTACGGGGACCTCCACCTATCGGCTTCGTCTCCCTGTATCGAGCAGGGCAACCCGAACGCCGACCTCACGGGTCGTATGGATATCGATGGCGCGGCGAGACTGGTGGGAGCCCGTGTGGATGTAGGAGCCGATGAGGCGGACGGCTTCACGGTGGCCGAAAGCGGCGGTGATAGCGCGGTTTCGGAATCGGGGACGACCGACACGTTTGACGTCCAGCTGGACAGCCAGCCCCTATCGGACGTGGTGCTGACGGTGACCATCGGCGACTTGGGCGAAGCCACGGTGGACAAGGCGACGCTGACATTCACGCCGGTCAATTGGGATCAGGCCCAGACGGTGACGGTCAGAGGCATCGATGACGACGTGGACGATGGAGACCAGACCACGCAGATCACGCTGTCGGTGGACGACGCCAAGTCGGACGATGCCTTCGACGCGTTTCCCGACCAGACGGTGGACGTGGTGACGACGGACGACGACACAGCGGGCTTCACCGTCGCGATCAGCGGGACGGACACGAAGGTAGGCGAATCGGGGACGACCGACACGTTGGACGTGCAGCTGGACAGCCAGCCCTTATCGGACGTCGTGTTGACGGTGACGAGCGGTGACTTGGGCGAAGCGACGGTGGACAAGGCCACGCTGACCTTTACCAAGGACAACTGGGCGACAGCCCAGACGGTCACAGTCCAAGGTGTCAATGACGACGTGGACGATGGGGATCAGACGAGCCAGATCACCTTGAGCATCGACGATGCGAAGTCGGACGACACGTTCGATCCGTTAGCTGACCAGACGGTAGACGTAGTGACGACCGACGACGACGTGGCGGGCTTTACGGTCGCGATCAGCGGCAGCGACACGAAGGTGGCCGAGTCGGAAACGACGGACAGCTTCGACGTGAAGCTGGACAGCCAGCCCCTATCGGACGTGGTGCTGACGGTGACCAGCGGTGACTTGGGCGAAGCCACGATGGACAAGGCGACGCTGACATTCACCAAGGACAACTGGGCGACAGCCCAGACGGTCACAGTCCAAGGTGTCAATGACGACGTGGACGATGGGGATCAGACGAGCCAGATCACCTTGAGCATCGACGATGCGAAGTCGGACGACACGTTCGATCCGTTAGCTGACCAGACGGTAGACGTAGTGACGACCGACGACGACGTGGCGGGCTTTACGGTCGCGATCAGCGGCAGCGACACGAAGGTGGCCGAGTCGGAAACGACGGACAGCTTCGACGTGAAGCTGGACAGCCAGCCCCTATCGGACGTGGTGCTGACGGTGACCAGCGGTGACTTGGGCGAAGCCACGGTGGACAAGGCGACGCTGACATTCACGCCGGTCAATTGGGATCAGGCCCAGACGGTGACCGTCATGGGTGTGAATGACACTCTGCTCGACGGGCTGCAAGTGACCACAGTCACTTTGGCTGTCGACGATACGCGATCAGATGTCGCGTTCGATGACGTATCCAATCAGACCCTCTCGGTGACAACCACGGACCACGAAACCCTCACGTTGGTCATCGCGGCAGCTGCGATTGCCGAGAACGCGGGCCCGGTAGCCACCACGGCCACGGTTAGTCGCAGCAACACGGACACAGGCGCGTCGTTGACGGTGAGTCTCACGAACGGGGACGACACGGAGATCGGTAGTCCGGCCAGCGTGATCATTCCGGCGGACGAGTCGTCGGTGACGTTCGACATCAACGCGGTGGATGACGACCTGTTGGACGGGACGCAGAACGTGACGATCACGGCTTCGTCGGGCGGTTACGTGGACGGCAGCGATACGCTGGACGTGACGGACCACGAGACGCTGACGGTGGCCATGGCAGCGGCTTCGATCGCGGAGAACGCGGGCCCGGCGACCACCACGGCCACGGTGACCCGCAGCAACACGGATACCGCCGCGGCGTTGACGGTGACACTCGTGAATGGTGACGACACGGAGATTGGTATTCCGTCCAGCGTGACCATTCCGGCGGACGAATCGTCGGTCAGCTTCGACGTGGACGCGGTGGACGACGATCTGCTGGACGGCACGCAGACGGTGACGATCACGGCCTCGGCGGGCGGTTACGTGGACGGCGGCGATACGCTGGACG
>CAZUAH010000468.1:0-11094 GCA_964617665.1 uncultured Pirellulaceae bacterium | reverse complement strand
TGGAGTCCCTCAAAATGATCCCCAATCGTGAAGAGAATCTGGGCCGCCGGACCCGCATCCCAAATCGTAGACCATGTCGTCGTTTGTTACTTCCGCTATTTCAAGCATTCTGTCCACGATATCCGGCGGCGTCGGTAGATACATGACGTGCCCGCCTTCGGGCGTTGCGTACCGCACGTCCACGGGCTCGGTGTTAAGCCACAGATATAGCCAGACACCGCCCGCTACGAACACCACGGCAGCGGTCGCGACGAGCACTCGCAGACGAGGCAAGCGACTGCGACTAGGCTTTCCTGTCGATACGGTGTCAGTACTGGTCGGATCGGAGGAGTTTTCAGCGGCGTTCGTCATTCCACATATTCCGTTGCAGGAGGTGATTGAAGGACACGGCCGAATCGCTTCACAGCAGGTGAAATCGCCTTCCACGACTCCGGTATCTTAACCCACCATTTGATTCGACACCAACCGAAGTACTCGCCGAATCGCAGTTCATAGGATGTGCCATCAAGACCTTCACCGTGTTCAGACAAGTAGGCGAAGTCCGCGCGGTCAAAAAAACACGGGCACGCGATCCGCGGCGTACTTGTGAACGGGGCTTGAGGGCCGAAAACGCGACGGTGCCTTCTCTTTCCGATGGACGTCATGCCCCGTGCTCTAAGGATGGACAACAAGCACCGCGCTCTGCCCGGTCCGTCCATCCGTTCCTTTGTTCGTGCCACCGTATTTCGTTAGCGCCGCAGAGAGATCCGAATAGGTGCACAGGCCCAGGAAGCGTTCTTTCTCGCTGCCATCAACCGTGATGACCATACACGGGATAGACTCGACCCCGTGCTTCTGTGGCAGTTCTGTTTGCACGTCGACGTCGACATGGTGAAACGTGACGCCGGAGAAATCACTCTCCAGACGCTCGACAATCGGCTTCTGCGCTCTGCACGGCTTGCACCAGTCGGCGTGGAATTTGAAGAAATGCACACCGCTCAAAGCAGGGTCGTGTTCGGCGCATCCGCCTAGAAGAAGCGCGAGAATAATGATAGATGTCCAGCGGTTCACTGTGGTGGCTTCCTCTATATTGGCACGACGTCAAAGGAGATGGGTGGCCATAGCGACTCTCTGTACCGGACGCGTCATCATACCACACGATGTTTCGCGAGGTTAAGGGCGGGTCTCCGCGACCAATTGCCACCACGATCGTAGGGCCAAACGAGAGATCTTGGTTGGGGCACCATTCACCGAACCGGTGAAATCCGCGTTCATGGTGCAAATACATGTGTCTCCGGAAGTGACTTACGCAATTCCGCCGCACCACGGGCCGTCACGTTGGTTTCAGTCAGATCCAGTTGCTTGAGGCGTGTCAAACCTCGCAAATGAACGAGCCCAGCGTCGCCGATCTGCGTTCCTGTCAGTTCCAAATATTCAAGTTCTGTTAAGGATGCTAGGTGAACCAGCCCGGCATCGCTGATCTGGGATCGCCCGAGACACAAGAACGGTCGCTTGCTTCAAACGCGAGTGTGTTTTCAGATGCGAGAACTCAACTCCCGTTATGGCCGTGTCTCGCACATACACGCCTCGAAGATGCGTATGGGTTCGAGCGAACTATCGGACACGCGACAACAGTGAAAACGTACCGCCACGATGTCGTCAACGCCCTTCGCTTCGCGGATCACCGTCCCGTCGTTGACTTCACGATCGTAACCTTCGAGCTTGAATTCGGCTGCTAGGCAAGTCGCAGGAGAAAGCAGGATAACCGTTGCTGCGAGATACTTCATGTGACACTCCTTTAGGCACATAAGGCTCTGGTCAGGCGGCAGCCAGCGAGCCTTGATGTCGGGAAACGCACTACGTCCCTTCTAGGTCACGGTGCAGCGAGCCGCCCCCCGACAATCCGCTTCTGGATATCGGTTTCTATTGGTCCATGTTCTTTTTCATACTGGTCAATCACGGCTTTGACTTGACTCAGGAGTGTATTCCCTGTCTCGAAATCCATTATCACGATGAAACTAACAGGGATTGGGGCTTTCGGAACGCCGACAGGCATTGGATTGAGACCCATCTCCATTATCAATTCCTCGGGACTACCGGTGAGTCGGACGAAATTCGCGTAAACGGGGCGAAGAGCAACCTCTGGCGAGGCCTTCAAATCCACTGGCTTGTCCTGCCCTAGCGGTCCAAACACTTTGACGTGACGTTCCATGCTCATCGCCAAGGCCGCCTGCATCCGCTTTGCCGTGTAGTAGTTCAAATAGACCCGCACAGTCGTCGTAGCCGTTTTGACTCCGTCGTCATTCGCAAGTGGCTTCAGGCCGAAATCGAATACGGCGTGGCGTTCCGCTGGAGTGACTCTCGTGGCATTGGCGAAAATCGATTTGGCTTTCGACCGATCAATCTTCACCGTGGGCCGCCCTTCTGACGTCTGCGCATTTGCAGTCTCGTTGAATTGCGGGAGACCGGGATCGCTCCACATCGATATTCCGCACCCAAGGACAACGAGACAGACCATAAGCGAGGAAGGATTAGCGGTTGGGCCGTGATTGTGTGTCGACATTTCTGCCTCTCCGTGAAACGAGTTATCAGAATCCCCATGTGCCAAGGCGCAAGTGTCGTCTGAGACGACCACATTTTCAGGAGCAGAACAACCAAACTCACTGGCCACACGGCCCATTGCCACGCAAAGCATGGGAGCCAGTGTGTTTCTTATGCTTTCTTCGCCCGCGTTTTCAGTTTGAGTCATCAAGGAATCCGCTACGCGTCTGGCCTTCTTCATTGGCTTGCCAGTATCGTCCACTCGTCACGTCCAAGCAAGTCAACCAGCCGCCTGCATGCGCCCGAGTGTCCATGCAGACGGCGTGGCCAATACTTCGCGGATGACCGTCTCTCTGCGGAGTGTGTCCGCACACCATGATCTTGCCGGATTCGTGTGGTGGCGGATCGTTGAACTCCTCCCAGTAGAGCATGTAATCGGGCTGCTCCTCCAGGGGCATGTCCGGATACACGTTGGCATGGACGAAGAAATGCGAGTCTGTTTCGTAGTATGCGCGACAATGTCGTTCCATGAACTGCCAATGGGAATCGGGCACGTCCGCCAGTCGCTCTTTGTCGCCAAACGGCGAATACGACCTGAGTGCGGCATCACCGCCACACGAGATCCATTCGTCGTTATGTTGGTCGCTGTGCCGCGCAGCGCACATCATCAATTCGTGATTCCCACGAATCGGAATCAGACTACGGTCGTTGTGCCGCGCGATCAGCCAGTCAAGTACGGCACAACTGTTGGGACCACGGTCAACGTTGTCACCCATCGCAATGATCCTGTCGGTGGGCGCAATGGGAACGTAATCCACGAGCGTGGTGAGGGCCGTGAAACAGCCGTGAATATCGCCAATGGCCAGCAATCGCACGTTGTTCTGCCTGCTTCCTTCTGCTCAGAGATCGTAGATTGCGTCGGTTACCCAGCGGTCATACCAAGTGTAGAAGTCACATCCCAACGGGGCAATGCCTTGATCTGAAACGCGACCGTCAGTCCAGACGTGCCCTGCCTGCGGTCCGGTAATTACGAGACGATCGTAGTATCCACAACCCTGGTGCGAGAGGACGATTGATCCGAGGATGTATCGGTCTTCGCAAAGCTCGTCGTCCGTGGCGTTTTCGTCGTCATCAAACGGATTGAAGAACTCGGTCAACGGAAATGGTGAGGCAAGGAAGTCGCGACACTTGTGGTCGGGAGCGTCGGACACGGAGTCGTTCAATGAGTAGAGGCCATAGTAGGGGCCTATGCCGCCATCCCCGATGCGTGTGAGGAAAGAGGCATAGTCCTGCGGAAGGCGGACGCCGAACTCCCGCTCGAAGCGTGCGAGTTCATCGGCGGCCAGCACATCGTTCATTCGGTAATGATGCCCATGGCCGAATGTCGACGCACCAAAGGTCACCATTTCCGTGTCTCGCTCCGCGAGTTCGGCGATTTTGGTTGCGAGCCGCTCGATTCGATCGTCTGAGTTCACGGCCGGCTTCGTCTTTTTTCGTCGGAGAGAATCAAACACTCTGTCGTTTCAATCGGCTAACCGTCTGCTCTCGCAACGCCTGTTTTCGAACTAGTGTCAGCCTGCGGCTACCTTAACTCCCGCCGTCAACGCTGCGGGTTAGCCTATATCGACTGGTGCTGAAAGTCGCATTCTCGAAGGAAATCATCGTCGCAAGTACTTCATTGTAGCCCAGATCGGCCAGGTAGAAACACGCGTCGCCACCTTGATCCGGACGATACGAGTCGAGTTCACGTACCATCTTTCGCAGGGACCGAATGTCGCCCTGCAGGCATGAATGGAATTCCAAGACGGCATGGTCTATCCAGCCAGCGATCACGATCTCCAGCCTGAGATATCTTTCAAATAGCGATTCCATGGCCTTCACGGCAGAAGGCTCGCACGTCAGTTGTTCTCCAAGGGATTGCTCTCGACGCAGCTTCTTGGTAACGAGTTCTTCAACCAGCTCGAATTCGACCGATACACCCTGATAAGCGGCTGTATCAATCAGAAACTGCGGCTGTTTTGTTCGGCGAGAGTTCTTCACACGCTTACACATCGGACTCGACCAATATCACAATACCCGTTGAAATCCTTCGCCTTCACCAGAGGCTCTGAGTTGGCGTCGATGCAGACTCGAACCAGGCGTGTCCGGTGAGCCTCATGATACCAAGTACGACTGCCACGATGGACATGACGAGCAACAGGTGCCGCAAGCCATACTGAAACCGGAATGACGTCGGCGGACCATCGCGAGTCCCGCAGTCAAAGCACTCGGTTGCCCGGGAGGGCACGGGGATTGGAACACCCACGATGATCCACAAGAGGATGACAAAACGAACGGCGAAGCGTTCACGGCGTACTTCAGGCGAGCCGCAGTGGGAGCACACCGGTTGATCCGCATTGGCAGGGCGAGAGGGAGTATCCGCGAAGATCTCCGATTTGCCGCGAGCAAGGACCTCTTGCGCCTCGGATAGTTGTTCGCGCGGCACCTGGACCTTGATCCCGCGGATCGCGTTGGCGTAGAGCCAATAAGTGGAGACGGCGAACTCGTCCGTCACGAAAGCGTCAATCCCCTCGTCGGCAAGACGGTTGCGGACGATCCATGCATTGATCGGGTTCCAGTACCATCCGACCGTAACAAATGTGATTCGATTCAATGTGTTGTGCTGCTATACTCTGTAGGGGTCTTCAGGGCGTCCGATATCCATCCCTCGACTGAATTTATCCTTCCAACGAACCGCATCTTGAAACAACTCGTTGGAATCGTCTGAAGTGATGGCAACTTCGGTTTCAGGGATCGGCGTGCATTCTTCGAGGGCACTTTTTCGGAACTTTGGCGACAGGAAGCCGTGATCGAAACGATCCAGCTGAAGCGTGAATCTATGAACGGCGGAATTCAGCACATCATCGATCAATGTCAGGCTGGCTGACTTCTTATCGTCGGAGAGCTGACTCAGGATCGCGATGGCATCATCAAGTACGGGAGTTGCATTCAGAGACTTGGCGTTGAGTTGTTCTTTTGTCTGAAAGGACAATGAATCCGTGCCGAATATCAACGCCAGCCCAGAGAGTTCGCGAGCAACCGTGGCCCGCTCGAAATCGTCCTCAGGCCAGATTTCGGTTCCATCTTCAGACAACCATCCGCTATCACGGCAAACGGAAAAATAGTAGCGCTGAAACTCAAGTCGTGATTCTTCACTCATGGATTCCTCCGTGGAATAACAACCACGAGTATTCTGCAATCAGCATTGCTGAGGACTTGCCCTGACGAGCACATTAGTCATCGCCATACGTTCCGACGCCAATCTTGTACGCAGTGATCGTGGCCAGCGCGAACCAGAGCAGATCCCAGGGCGAAAAGAACTCGCCAAAGTCGGGCTCTGATGCCGCTTCAGACAACGCGGCGGCGAACAGGATTCGCTGGCGTTTTCGTTCCTGCTGCTCTTCAGCCCCCAGTTGGTTCCAACGTGTTTCGGCTTGGCGCCAGAGCTCCGCGGGATAGTCGGCTTTGCGTATTGCCTCCTCGTAGGTCATCCCCGCTGGCCAATTGACCGTCCGTCCGCTGTCCATCATTTCCTGAGCTACGTCGTCTGCGATACTCGCAATCATCGCTTCATCGTCATAGCGAATTTCGCCGACTATTTCACGGAGACCTTCGGCGTCGGCGCCCCCGACCAGAATGCTGAACAGCATGTATTTGGCCACTACGATGGATCCGATTGCCATGACCGAAGCCAGGAGCCCTTGAGCTAAGCCCTCATCTTGACCGCCAAGATAAGCACCATACCGAACGCCCACACCAACCAAGAAACCGACACCCCAGGCAATCCACCCTACTTCGTACTGGGATAAGTATCCAACGAGTACCCAAATCACAACGCCAGCGGCGCCGCCGATAAGTCCACCTAGAATCCAGCGAAACATCCCCATCGTCTTCTCCTCCAATAAAGCGGCCAAGCACCATGACTTCGCACAACGTCGTCTTCCAAACAAAACGACTAGCGTTCACCGAACGGCGGGGAACGGCATTGGTTTCAAAACCCGCGCGGCCCGCCGCTCCGGTGGAACGGCTGGCCCTGGCTGTCTCGGGGCAAACGTTCAGGCCACAGCTCAGTTTACTCTGTCCTTGTCTTGACTCCCACCCATTTCTCGACCTTCGGTGCCCTGTATGACGCCATCTGATTCAAAAGGCCTGCCGCGTCGGACGATACAAGAAGCATTCTTCGATGCTCTGGCTTGATGAACCCTCGTGACACCGCGCTGTCCAGGAACGAAAGCAACGGTTCGAAGTAGCCTTCCACGTTGATCAGCCCGCACGGTTTCGCATGGAGTCCGAGCTGCGCCCACGTTAGCAACTCGGCCAGCTCTTCGAGTGTTCCAAAGCCGCCGGGCAGGGCGATAAAGGCATCCGACATTTCGAACATCATCATTTTGCGCTCGTGCATGGAACCGACGACGCGCAGTTCGGTCAGACCCTGATGTGACACCTTGTGCGCAAATGATTCTGGGATGATTCCGTGAACAACGCCTTGGGCTTTCAGCACGGTGTCGGCAACTTCGCCCATCAGCCCCACGTCCGCGCCGCCGTAGACAAGCTCGTAGTCTCCATCGGCTAATGCCCGTCCAAGTTCCCGGGCAGCGACCATATAGCACGGTGCATTTCCTGGGTTTGAGCCGCAGTTCACACAGATCCGTTTCATCGGCTCGAGTCCTTTGGGACAGAACGCAGAGTTAACGCAGCGGCGAACCATTATGGACAAGCCCGAACCGCCGAAAGCCGTTCCAATACTCTAACCCTTGAAACGCCGGAAACGTAGCCGCTCGCGTTCACCGGTTTTGTTCTGTCGGAAATCGGCCGATTCGGATGATTCTGCGTTGCTCGAAGTCATCCATGATATTACGTGCTTAAATCTGTAGCATCCCACTCGATGCCCGGCGATAGGCACCATGTAAATGCGTGTCGGCGTTCGTGAACGACTCCGCCGTCTCCAACTGGATCGAAACCGGCGGGCACCGCAGGTCTATCCGAGTCGCCGAATTGTGCGGAACGTACTGCGTTGTGGGCACAGTAGAAGTAGTCTTCTAATGAGTTCACGGCGGCGGAAGACCGCACATTGCTTGCTTCCAGCAACGAATCGATGGACGCATCAAAGCCGCCGATGAAGTCGAACAGCATCGAATGGATAACGTTCTGATCAATCTGGGATGTCCCCACCTCGGGTTGACGATCGTATCCAAGCACCCAAGCCAACGGCCACATGTTCTCCAATCGCCAGCCGACCATGCCGGCAAATTCCGCATTGGCCCGAGGTCTGGGAAGCGACAAAACCTCACGTTCGCTTTCCGTTACCCAGCGTCCCAACTTGCTACGTTTTAGAAAAGCCTGCAGTTGACTGCCGGGAACCGCGTCGGGCGGAGCGGCCGCCCACGCAAAGACACCGGCTAGGGCGAGAAGCCGGCCCGCGATTTCCGCTTGTTGTCGCAATTGACGTCCCAAATCCGCCAACGGCATCCACTCGGCCGGATAGAATCCCATGCTGTTCAGCTCTGACAGCACTTCCCTTCGGAGGGCAACCGCTTTGGGATCGCCTTGAGCATCGCGTTCCTCGGGTGACGGCACCGGAACTTCAACCGTAGGACGTGCCAACATGGGGTCGCTCAAGCGGGCTTGAATCGCTTTGACGCAGTCCGCGTCCAACAGTAGTGCGTTGTCCGTCTCTGGGTTGACCAATAAACCGATGTCTCCCTGCAATTGGGCGAAAACGTTCGGACCATCAACCGCGAAGGAACTAATACTGCCGTCGGGCTGGGCGACTTCCGGCGCCGCGGCCGCGAATTGCTGCACGAAATCCTGTGATGTGAACACAACCAAAGCATCCAGTTCTTCAAGGTTCGCAACCAACGGCTGGTATTCGTCGGTTCCCGGTGCGGAAACCATCCACAAATTGAATCCTCGCAGAATCGAAGCCGCCTCTTCCAGACGATTCTCATCCAAAGCGTGCAGAAGACTCTCGTGCAACGCTTCGTCGGCAGCATCTAATCTGGCTTCTCGAACGGAATGAGTCTCAACGTCCCGCACTTCTGCTCGACCGGCCACAGGCGCGGGAGGCGACGGGGACTCGGGAATGTTTAGAACGGTTTGACAGGCAGGACATTTGACACGCTTACCCGCTAATGAGTCTTTCGCTTTGAGCGTTTTTGAGCACCCTGAGCATTGAATCTTAATAGGCATATCACACCCAAATGTTTCTCACAGACGGTAGGCCATGGATCTAACACTCGAGCAACGGTCTTCTGATCTAGCAGAACGTCACGGATAACGCCGCCGGAAGTGAACATTGCCGAGCGAAGCGAGCCAGTCGGTCTATTTCGGCTCGCGTTTATCCGATTGCAGGAGCCAGTCTTCAAATGCGTAGTGGTGGCTTCCGGCCACCACTGCTAGGGTTGAACGCGTCTGGGGATTTGCATCATGACGGTACTTCTGTATTCCGCGATCTATCGGCACCAGCATCATCCGATCGGTTCACGGCTGCATACCGCAGGCTGAAAATCACGCAGAGTTCCAGACAAACAATTCCTGACCAGCCGAATACCTCCGAGAGTGGCCTGACGTTGGCAAACCAGTCCACCAATGCAGCTATCACAAACAGCGCGGACGTAGCGAGAAACAAGACGAATGCCACGGCCGCGCATCTTCGAGCGATCGGATTCGAAGGCAGTGTTTCAAACGCTTCAGCCGCGTCAATTCTTCGTTTAGCCGAACCCGTAAGGATTTCGGCGAGCATACCAAGGAAGAAGCCACTCATGACAGTTCCTGGTCAACGTTACCGGCGAACGAGCAGACTCTCGTTCCCCGCAGTGCGGCGATCACGTTGTGATCCGCGCCTTTGGGTATTCATCAAGCAGTGTCGCATAGATTGGTACGGTACGCAACAATCGCTGGAGCTTGGTTTGGCTTCGTGTGCGGCGCAGTTGCTGGTGGTGCTCCTCTCGAACGCGCAACGGCGTATAGACGCCTCGATTGCGACCCAATACGCGATGCTGTTCATCGAACAACGCCCTTCCGAACAACAAGCATATAATCCAGATGGGCGCAATCACCACGGCAAGTGCAGCAAACAGAAAACGTCCCTTGCCTGGTCCCTTCGTCCACGTGAATTCGCATTGGACATAGAGGTCATAGGAATCCAATGTGGGAAGTCCAGAGACTGCGCACGTATCGCCGAGCGGCAATTCACCGTCTCGAATCATGCGATTGATCGTGTCAATGGTGCCCGCTTCAAAGGCTTCTTGCCCGGCCATTCGGCGCAGCCGGCTCAATAGCGGAACACTCACGACGTGACCGCAGGAACATGGAACATCTGTACCTGCCTGCGTGGCTGTTACCTTGAGGTTGTTTCCGCATTTGCATGGCACAGTGTACGACATATCACTGGTTGTCCGCCAAAGACCTCTGCCAAGGTGTGCGCCATACGTGGCCCTATTCGGTCAGGGCTTCCGCCCATTGTACTATACACAGACGACGTACGAAGTCTGAACATGCAACTTCGTGGTCATTTCAAACGACCGATGGGCATTCTCCAAGTTGAGTTTCATTCTCCGATGATCTCCGCGATATTCGTCGAACAGCAGAGCCTGTTGCGTGACATCAGGTGGTCCAAGCCATCGGTCTCATGGGCACAGGCTAGTTATCTGCATGCGTTCGGTCTGCGTGAGGATTGCTGGTTATCGGTAGAACCTTACCATCGATTCGAAAAACGGAGTTGGCCCAGATATGACAGCGCCGCGGCTGACCGTGAATTCGTACGTTTCACAATCGAACGTCTGTCGCCCAGCGACTATATCAACAAACGAGCGACGGTGCGCAACCAACAATAGATCTCGCTTTTTGGGTTTGTAGTTTTGCGCGAAAGCTAGAGCTTCCGGAGACCCTTCCTTGACCGGGTTAGCACGCGTGTCAATCTCGCGAAAGCAGTCGACAACAAATCTCTCGGCCGTCCTCCGCGGCCACGTTACCCAAAAGCACGCAAAGGCAACGAAGGTCGTCAAGCCGAGAAGCCCGCATATTGAGTATCGAAAACGGCAACGCGTGATCGCTTTCATAACGGCATCCTTCCGCTGCGCATAACGGCACTGTCCCCCGGGCCGCGGCAAGCGACATTATCCCAGGACGCGCGCGGGCCGCGGCTCAGTGTCCGACGGTTGATTCTGTGTGTCAACAGCGGCGACTCTCATGCGGGGGAAAGTCGGGGCCAACTCCGGAGCCTTCGTACCAGAGTTGGTCGATGATCGATTTGTCACGGAGATGCCAACTGGCCCAACTGAGCGGCGTATCGTTATTCGCGTCGCGAATTGTCGGATCGGCACCGGCGTCCAGCAGTAACTGGATGACCTCCGGACTGCCCCACGCCGCCGCGCGATGAAGTGGCGTTTCACCCCTCACGCGTACGACCAAGTTCACCGGACGGCGGCGAACGACTTTCAATTGCAAAACCCGCGTCGACCGCCGCTCCGGTGCAACGCGTACGCCCGACATGGGCGTGAACTTGTGGGGTGAAAGTCCCCTGTACAATCTCGG
>CAZUAH010000467.1:0-11126 GCA_964617665.1 uncultured Pirellulaceae bacterium | reverse complement strand
AATCTCTTGGCTGGCCAACGTCTTTCGCTTCGATCAGGGGCGGCGTTGGCCACACTTCCCGTTGGCTGACGGGCCGATGAACAAACGACGAGGTCGTGTTGCTGCATCTACGTATCGGCAAACGAATTAGCCAAGTTAGGCAAGAGCCTGAAAGGATCCGCCCGTGGACATGGACATGTGGAAATACTTTGGCATCACCCACGTCGACCATACGGTTATGAACCCGATGAGCCTGGCCAAGACTAGGGAGCTCATCGACCTCCTGCACCTCCCTGACGGTGGGCGGGTCCTAGACGTGGCCTGTGGTAAGGCCGAGTTTCTCTGCCTCGTGGCGGAGCGGTACGAGGTGACCGGCACGGCGATCGACCTTTCTCCCGTCACCTTCAAGGAGGCTCGAAAGAACGTTGCCGCTCGGGGACTGACCGATCGCATCGAGTTGCTGAACATGGACGGTGGCAAGTATGAGCCGGATCAAGAGGAGAGTCTGGACATGGCCTCATGCATCGGCGCCTCCTGGGTCTACCAGGGCCACCAGGGAACGCTCAAGGCCATGAGAAAAATGGTGAAGCCCGGCGGTCTCGTGCTCGTGGGCGAACCATTCTGGAAGATCCCCCCAGACCCGGAGTACCTGAGACTGACCGAACAGGAGGCGGATTCATACGGACCTCACTCTAACAACGTTCAGACCGGTGTGGACCTGGGTCTTAAGTTCTTGTACTCCGTCGTATCCACTGGTGACGATTGGGACCGCTACGAGGGACTCCAGTGGCAAGCCGCCGAACGGTACGTGGCCGCCCATCCCGATGACCCAGACGTGGAGGTGCTTCTCAGGACCATGCACAAAAATCGGGACGCCTACCTGCGATGGGGACGTGACTGCCTGGGCTGGGCCTTGTACCTGTTCAGTACGCCTTGAAGGCCTCGTTACAACTCGATGTGAGGTCACCCGGAGGGCGCGTCAGCCAACATGGCGTGGCCGCAGACCGGAGTCACCGCTTGGTGGTTCAAACTCATTGGATTTCGGCTACACTGAATTGTTGTTCAATCGTTTCTTTGTTGGGAGGTGCGGTGACGGTCACGCCTCCCGTTCGGGCGGTCACGCCAACACGGCCCGGGCGACGCGGAGCATGTTCCCGCCTAGGATCTTCTGAATATCCTCGTCCGAGTAGCCTCGTTGGACCAGGCCGACGGTGAACAGCGGCCAGTTGGTCCAGGCCAGGCTTTGACGTGCCTTTGGATGAGCGTCCGGCGAAAGCGTGAAAGCGTCGTCTGGCCAAAGCGACCGGAACTCCTTCCGCTGTGGTGATCTCCGAGGGATCATCTTGTTCTCGGTGGCCGAATTCCGCGAAGCATATGCCACGTCGGTCCCGATGGCCACGTGGTCGACGCCGAACTTGTCGGCTATATAGTCGACATGATCCAGTAACGCTGAAATGTCCCCCGCGCCACCCAGGTAAGCAGGCACAGAGCAGATACCGACCAAGCCGCCTGTATCGACGATAGCGCGGATCACTTCGTCGGGTTTGCTGCGAATGTGCTTGTGCAGCGTCGCGCAGGTCGTGTGGCTGGCCACCATGGGCTTCTGTGAAGCCTTGGCGCCATCCAAACTGGTTTGCCAGCCCGAATGGGCCACGTCCACAATCACGCCCACCCGGTTCATCTCGGCAACCGCGGCACGCCCGAAATCGCTTAGCCCGGCATCCGACGTCTCGCCGCATCCGTCGCCGATCATGTTCCGCCGCTGGTAGGTCAGGTGCATCATGCGGATACCTAATTGGAAAAAGACGCGGACGTATCGCAGTTCGTCTTCCACCGATACCCAATGTTGCCGTATGGGGACGCCATTGCCGGAAAAATAGAGACAGTGACGCTTGCCGTTCGCCGCAGCTTCGATGTCCTCGGGAGTCACCGCTTTGGGCATGAAATCCGGCAGCATATCCGTTGCATACGTGAAGCGGGCCAGCCGCTTGATCAATCGCATTGGGTCTTGGCCCTCTTCACCGGCATTTTGGAAAATGCACGTTACGCCCGATGCCTCCCAAGCCTGGACGAACTCGGCCCGCTCGGCCGCATCGGTGACGTATCGCGTCATGGACATGTCTTCACGCATGTCCTTCAGCTCGATCGCCGACGCTCCTGCCTCGACGGCCTGCCGGATCGCATCCCCATCAACCGCTGCTCGCGGCGCGAACCCGTAAATGTCGAAGACCAGAGAATTGGCGTGTAACTCCAGGCCGTGTTCCAGATCCTTCTTGTTGGGTTTAAGGATGTCCAAGGCCACTTGGCGCGCGTCCTGGATGACTTGGTTGTCTTTCCAGCCGCTAGCCGTAGCGTCGGCGTTTCCGTCCGCTTGGCCTCCCGATGCGGCATCCTGATCGGATCCAGACGCCGGGCCGGCTGCCAAGACTGCCGCGGCCCCAGCGACGGAGAGCCCTAACGAACCACCAAGGAACTCTCGTCGACGTATTGATCTAATCTCCATGTGTAAACTCCCGTTGTCTCTAACAAGATTGATGCTGCACCAGTCGGAACGGTTCTGAAAGAATCTGAGCGAACGGTTGCAGTGTAGCGTCCCTACTCCATCGGACATTCTAAGCAGGCCGCGGCGTAATTGCACAACTGACGCGGGCGACTTTTCACGTTTCTTCCGTTGCTCTGGAGGCACTCAGGCGAAGAAAGGCAGTCCCGCGGCTCGTCAAGAAGAGCAAGCGACTCGTGAAGACGGTCGTTCGACCTGCCAGCGGGGGAGGATTCGGAAGGCTAGCTCACCGGGCCTTCAAACGACGAAAAGAGCACCGCGCTCCTCGTCTATTGAATGTTTCGCAACTGCTTCAGTCGCACTGTGCCGCTAATTTCTGCAGTTAGATCGTCTGGCCGCCAAAGCAAGTAAATCTGAAGATTGAGTGTCCGTGGCGCGTCGGCGCTCCGGTCGTCCTCTTCCGATTGCTCTTGGTGCCGCAGAGGATCGAACACGATGCGCATCGGAGCGTTGCCGCGTTCGGCGCCAAATGTCGTCGTTGTGTGTGCGAACACGATTCGGTCGCGGTCAGTGGATCTCATCGTGCCCTGTATTCGCACCCGAAATGTTCCGTGCCGTCCCTCAAGCCCCAAATCCGCCGTATACAGAAGACCTGGGCCTACAGGTAGATCGCGCGCGAGTCCGTGCAGCCATTGTGCCTGAGGCTGGCCGTTGCGGCGAGGATCCCGATCGTCGCCGATGAGTTTGACTGGCGCGTTTTCGATTGAGAATTCCCCGCGTCGCCAAGACGTGAGTTCCATTCGGACGTGCTGCGCCGGCTTGTACCAGGGATGCTCCGCTTTACGAAGCGGCATCAGCGAACTCGAGACGCTCGTGTGCGGACCGATACATCGCGCTAACTTGGCTGGTGGCTCATCCAATTGTACGGCCGCCGTGACGATGGCTGACTCCAATTCCTGCTCGATGCGACGGGTGGGCCAGAAGCGATCGTGTAGACCTTCGATGTCGACACTGCTGCCTTTAAACCATTCCGGATGCTCGCGGAACGCGACGAAGACTGCTTCTTTTCTGTGCTTCAGTTTGGCGGCAAGCGAGATGGCCTCCCCTGGATCTGCGTCGTCTCGGAACACATCTTCTTTGAGCCGGTACATTTCGTAGTACACTGCACTGAACTCGGTGAAGGCCTCGACCAAACCAAGGCGTTTCCGCTCTCGGTCCGTTAGTTCTTTCCGTTTGGCGTCGTTTAAGCATGTGAAGAGCTGTTCATGCAGGTCTTCCGGGCAATGCTCGAACTGAAGCGGTTCGCGGAACGGCCACACTCGGTCCCACATCGGCGTGAACTTGCCCGGTTGAGCATCGCTCCGGCGGATCGAGGCGATATGTTCGTAGAACCGGTTCATGGGTTCACCCGCATCGCCAAACGTTCGATCGCAGAACGTGCGAAGCAATTGGCGAACGTCCTGTTTCGGGTCCCAGAGCAGGCGGCTGATGATGAACGCCTTGGGAGCGTCGAAAGCCCACACCGGATAGAACTCCGCACGGTACATTTTCAAATCGTGAGCTTGGTAGTAGCGCATGTTCTCCGAAATCACGTCCAACGGCAGGTTAGGGATCACGTAGCCAGCGCCGTAGATGTACTCATAAGTGCCCAACGACGGAGCGAGCGATTCCCATACGCTCTTCCGCACGCCCGCAACGTTCACCAGCACGTTGTCTCGCAGCTTCAGATCCACGGGCGGAATACCTACGTCGCCATAAGCCAACACTCCAACCGTGTGCGGTGGATGGTAATCGGCCAGCGCATCGGCCACTTGGTTGACGAAGCGATAGTAACTGTGCGGCCAACCAACTTCGCGGCACTGGTTGCATTGGCATTGCACGCGGCGACCGTCGTTGATACCAAGCGAATAGAAGAGCCTGCCTCCGCGAAATGCCGCCTTGCCTTTCTCGACAGCCACCTCGACCGCCTTCTGATTCGTGTAGCACGGATGCCACGACTGATAGGCGTTCTTCCCGCCCGCCCGGCTGCTGTCCTTCAACTGCGGCACAAAACGCGTGCCATCGTCCGCCATGGGAAAGAGGTCTGGATACTTCGTCCGACATTCCTCCACGGGGAAGATCTTGATCATGTTGTGAGTTACCGCTTCCTGATGCAGTCGTAGACTCTTGAAGAAATCATCGGCCAGAAAGAACGACCGCTGTTCGCGCACGACACCTGCCAGTTCGCGTTGCATCGGCAGTGCGGCATCTCTGTCCCGAAGAACGATGCCGCTCAACACGCGAGCCACGACCCAGGGGCGGATTCGTCGGTTGCCCTCCTTCAGCTGAAACGACTTCTGCTTCGGCAGGCAGTGCCCCAACTCGCCGGGCATCGCCCAGAACAGCCCCAGGTACTCTTCCAAGAAGAACACGACACCGTAGCCAGCGGCCGTAGGTGTCTGCCCGGTGATGGTGACGGTAGGCTGGGGCGTACTGGAAACGGTGATCTCGAAAGCATCGACGTCCGTGACGTCTTCGATGGCGTCGCGCGGCAACTCGTGCCAACGGGTCGCTCGTGTGCGGATGATGAAGGTTACCGTATCACCTGAACCGGACAGATCGCTCCTGCCCAACGCCGACAGAAGATTGTCCCCCAATAGTTCGCTCAAGAAACCTTCGGCCGTGTCGAATGGCCCTTCTTCCGTGATGGTAATACTACTGTTGGATGAAAGCTCGATATCGGCGAAAAGGATAGTGGGCAGCACGCAAATGGAAGACCAAATGAGAACAGCCAGCAAGACTTGTCTCTTGCGCATCATCGGTTTCTTGCCTCTTCGTCTCTTTTCGTTGTAGCCATACATCCGGAATCTCGTCAGTTTGACTCCCGAAAGCCGTTGAGTCAAACTGAACGCATACCGAGTATCCTTCTATTCGTTGACCAAATCGCAAGTGGGGTTGTGCGGTGAGCAAAGGCCAGATTCGACTGATTCACTGGAAAGCCGCCGAAGCTCAAGAGAAAGCGCAGAAGCTTCGTTCACTTGGCTATGATGTTGACTGCGAACCGTTTACGCCCGCCGTGTGGAAGCGGTTGCGGCAAAAGCCACCACAGGCCGTGGTGATAGACCTCTCGCGGCTGCCGTCGCAGGGGCGCGATCTTGGCGTGGCGATCCGAAAGCACAAGGCGACGCGGCATATGCCGTTGGTTTTCGTCGATGGTGAGCCCGCGAAGGTGGAACGTGTCAAACAACTCTTGCCAGATGCGGTCTATACAGCATGGAATCGTATCCAGAGTGCGCTGAAGAAAGCAATTGCGCGGCCGCCGTCTGAGCCGGTCGTACCACAATCGATGATGGAGGGCTATGCAGGCACTCCGCTACCGAAGAAGCTGGGCATCAAAGCCGGATCGGTTGTCGTGCTGATCGACGCTCCACCAGAGTTTGAGAAGACGTTGGGTAAGCTGCCCGAGGGTGTTGCTCTGCGCAGGCACAACCGCGGTCGCCGCGACTTGACCATCTGGTTTGCTTGCTCCCAGAATGACCTCCAGAAACGCATCGAGCGTATGGGAAACGCAGCCGGAGACGGTGGGCTCTGGATTGTCTGGCCAAAGAAGTCCTCGGCCCAAGCGAGCGATCTGACTCAGGCCCTCGTTCGCGAAATTGGCTTGGACACGGGCCTGGTCGATTACAAGGTGTGTGCCGTCGACGAAACTTGGTCGGGTTTGAAGTTCACGCGACGACGCCCGAAGTAGCATGTACACCGCCGGTCTTTCGTCTTCGCGGCGACACGGTGCGCTTCTCTTGGCTGCTATGGGTGCCAAGGCTCGCCCCACACCACTTCGCCGCCTGACACTGTGCAGCGGACGGTGAATTGGGGCAGCGCCGTTTCGTCATCTGGTTCAGTTACGTCGAAAAGTACCAGATCCGCCGGATCGCCTGGCTGCAGGCCACCGGTCGGTATCGAAAGCAGCCGCGACGGATTGGCGGTCGCCATGTCGATGGCCTCGGCCAGGCTGACGCCTGCAAACTGCATTACGTTGGCCACACCAGTGCCGATCGGCAACGAAGCCCCAGCCAGCAATTGCCGCTGCCCCGCCACCACGAGTCTTCCATCAGGCAGGATCTCCAACTCGCCGTGGCCGGCCATGTACTGTCCGGGCGGTCGTCCAGCCCAGCCTGACACGTCGCTCGTCAGAATGCACCGATCGGGCGTCTTGACGCGCACGAACGTCTTCACCACGTTTGCGGGCAGGTGGTGACCGTCCACAATCAAACTGGCGCTCAGGCGATCTTCGGCCAACTGATCCCACAGATAGTTCGGGTGTCGACGCAACATCAGGTGACACCCGTTGCCAAGGTGAGTGCTAAGTCGCGCTCCGGCGTCAACCGCCGCACTAATGTGCGCAGAATCGGCCGATGTGTGACCGATCGCCACGACAACTCCCATTGCTGCGACGCGCTCGATGAAGTCTGGCGATTCGTCGAACTCTACCGACATGGTCAGAATCCGTATCCGTCCGTCGGCAGCTTCCTGTAGACGCTGGAATTCGTCCCAATCAGGCGGCCGGCAATGCTCCAGCGGATGCGCGCCCCGTGGACCATCTTCCTTGGAAATGCTTGGCCCTTCTACGTGAATTCCGGCGATCCGCCGGGCCATATCTGGTGACGCGTCACAGGCAGCAGCGATTGTCTTCAGACCGTGTTGCAGTACCTCGAAACTCGCCGTGGTCAAAGTGGGGCAGCACCGCGTCAGCCCAAACGGGGCGTACCCCCGCACAATTGCGCCCACTTCGTCCGGCGTCAGATCCGATGAGCTGAACTCCTGCCCTCCATAGCCGTTGACTTGAATGTCAAACAGGCCTGGCGCAATCCAGGGCCAGCGTGCCTCTGGGAATTCGCCAGTGGAACATGAAACCGTTCTTGCGATCTTCCCTTGGGCGATCTCAAGGCAAATCGGTTCGTCGGTGTCGTAACGTCGTCCAAGGAGTTTCATGATGACTTCTCCATAATCAGGCTAACCAATCAAGCCACGGATGAAAAGCTTTCACCAACCGAAACTGACAACCCGAAAACTGAAGAAGTTTCTGCGTCTGTTTGCTGGAGCCACACGACGATCTGATATACTCATTCGGGAGGATCGTCACCCGCACTCGACGGTTTTCGGGTCGTGTAGGCAAGACAGTCAACTCCTGCTGATAGAGGACTCACAGAATTGTCCGACGTGATTCGACTTTCCGAACTTGCCGCAGACCGAGTGCCGGAGAAACTCCGATCCGACTACTACTTCGATCTCGACGCCCATCCGTTCGCTCACGCTAGGCTCGTGACGGAGGCAAAGTCCGTTGTTGACGTCATCGGCAAGATCGGCGGCTACGCCAAGTCCTGGCTCACGGAGAAGATCGACAGCATGAGTAAGTCGGACGACGTCCGCTTACTGACCGAGAAAGACTTTCCCAACCGCGGTACCGGCTGTTTCCGTGCGGTGCTCGCAAAGGACGCGGAATTTGATCCGTCGTACTACGTGGGCAGTGCGCCGGGCACGAGCCCGGGTACTGTCTGCCTGGATAAGGGAGCCAAGTTGCTTGGCGCCGTCGTCTACACGGGCGAAGGAGATATCTATGTGGGGGCGGATACGGTCGTTGAACCCGCCGTCGGAATCAAAGGACCAACCATCATCATGGAAGGCAACGAGATCCGGCAAGGCGCATACTTTCGCGGCAATGTGATCTTGGGCTGCAGTTCCGGCGGCAGGGCCTTTCGAGGCGAACTCAAGAACGTCGTGATGATGAACAACGCCGACTTCCCACACCCGTCCTATCTGGGTGACAGTATTTGTGGCTTTGGCACACACTTCGGCAACCAAGTCACGGCGGCCAATCTCGGCATCTTTCAGGGGTTGCGGGAGCCTGCCAGATGGAAGAACGTCGTGATTTCAGTCGACGGAGTACGCTACGATTTGGGAATGGCAAAAATGGGCGTCGTATTGGGCGACTGTACGCAGGTGGGCTGCAGTAGCGTCATCGCTCCAGGAACGTTGATGGGACCAAACTGCGTGGCGTATGGATCGTGCAGCATCGAGCGCGGTTTGTACGAAGCCGGAACGTTGTTCAAGAATAGGCCTCTCAATGCGAACGTGATCGAACTTGCCTCCGTCGACTCCAGCCGAGTGTGAGACATGACGGACGAAATCGGCGAGTTGACTGTCGATCAGTATCTATCGCTGGCCACATCGGCCAGCCGGGGACATAACAACGCACTGCTGCAGCGGGCGATTGCCCTGCACGGCACGCGTTCCGACGCCATCGATTCGGCACGGCGGTTCTCGCGGCTGATCGAGCGTTTTGCCGAACGGTTCGGGAAGGACCGCCGGATCTGCCTGTATGAATCGCCCGGGCGTGTCAACCTAATGGGAATGCACATTGACCACCGGGCGGGAGTCACCAATCCCGTGGCGATGCGGGAACGAATCCGGACGGTGTGCAGTCGGCGTGACGACGACGTGATCTGTGTCCATTCACTGTCGAGTGGCTTTGGCGAGGGGCAATTCCGCATCTCGGATCGGCTACCGGAAAGGCCCTTATGTTCGTTGGGCGACTGGCTTGACTGGACTGAAGGCGAGTCGCCCGTGAGCGGCAGTGGCCGAGATTTCATCAACTACTTCGCAGGCGGTCCTGTCTACGCGGCTTGCTTCTGCTACCCCCAAGGCCGCGCCTTTACCGGTGCCGACTTCTTGATCGAGTCTGATCTGACACCGTCGTCGGGGCTGTCTTCTTCCTCCGCTCTTGTCGTCTTAGCGACCGATGTCTTTTTGCGCTTCAATGCGGAAGGCATCCAGCCCCCATCGATCAACCAACTCATAGACATCTACGGTAACGGCGAATGGTACGTCGGCACGCGAGGGGGCAAAGGGGATCACGCAGCTATCAAGTTGTGCCGGCGCGGGGCAATCCAACCCTTGAGCTCCACGCCCGATATCCATATCCGCGAACGGGCACCTTTCCCGGACGGCTTCGACATCATCTTGTATCAGTCGGGCGATGAGGCCAACAAATCCGTCGAGCCGTTCAGGACCGGATACAACGCGCCACTCATATCCTATCAGGCGGCGGAGATTCTACTGATGGACTATTTGCGTCAGAAGAAACCAGCCCGGCTGGAAGGAATCTTGGCCAAACGAGCTTCGTTGGATGTGAAACACCACAAGGTCTACCTTGGCGACGTCATCAATTACTCGCTGCTGTCTGATGCAGAGACATACGACTTCCTGCAGTCGCTTCCGAGTGTGATGACCCAACGACAGATCTTCTCCAGGTTCGGAGACCGCGACAAGGGTCTGCTAGATGGTACTCGAAAGTCCGCCTACCCATCCGATGGTTATCGCATACGTGACGCAACTGCTTATGGAATCAGTGAATGTGCCCGTTCTTTCCGAACCGGTCGTATGCTTGCCGAAGGTGACGTTGAGGGCTTCGCCAATATGATGAACGTGTCTCAACTCGGTGACCGCGTGGCGGAAGTCGAAGACGCTTCAAGTAGTCGAATCAAGTTCCTCACAAGCGATGCGCTCTCCGATGTCAAGGAGGAAAGACTTCCTCTCTATCAGCTTGCCGGCAACTACCGCGTGAGTACGACCAACGTGGATCGTTTGGCGTCGATCTGCCTGAAGTGCCCGGGAGTTCTCGGAGCACGTTTAACCGGTGCCGGGCTAGGTGGCGCGCTGGTTATATTGGGCAAGGAAGGTTTCGACGAGGCGCTCGACCCAGTACTCGAACGCGAGTACTACGCGCCGTTAGAACGAGACCTCCAGAAGATTCGCATCGTTCCATCACAAGGCGCGGGATTTCTGTAGAGTTGTGGCCAGATTCGCCAGACTCAGAACCTCCGACCGTCAATCCTCTCTATTGCTTGCCACCGGCCCTGCGCGGGTCTACACTGCGGTGGGCCGATCCGCGTCCTATTCGCTAAGGAGGTTGCCATGATTCGCGCTTTGCTGGTTACCACTCTCTTGTCCGTGCCTGGCATCGGTGCTGCGGCCGAGGATCTAACCGTGCTGCCGGCCGGCGGCGAAGTTGAACCGGGCCAAATGATGCACACGTACTTGATGGGTCGCGTTCGCGAGGCACTCGACCGGCGGATGACCGAGTACGAGGAGGTGAAAACGGCCGAACAGATGGCCGAACGCCAACGCCGGATGCATGAGTTCTTCGTGCAAGCACTCGGCGGATTTCCCGAACGCACGCCATTGAATCCGCAGGTCGTTGCCAAAGAGGACCGCGGTGACTACCGCGTCGAGAAGATCATCTTCGAGAGCCAGCCGAAACACTTCGTCACCGCGCTGTTGTATCTGCCCAAAACAAAACCGCCGTTTCCCGGTGTGCTGTTTCCTTGCGGTCACAGCGGAAACGGCAAGGCGTCGGGAGTATACCAGCAGGGTTGCATCCTGCTGGCCCGTAACGGTCTGGCCGCATTCTGCTACGACCCGATCGACCAGGGCGAGCGGTATCAATTGCTGGACGAACACGGCAAGCCCGTTGCAGGCGGCACCACAGCCCATTGCCTGGTTGGCGTGGGCAGTACGCTGCTGGGCCGCAACACGGCTACCTATCGAGTCTGGGACGGGATGCGGGCGATCGACTACATGCAAAGCCGACCGGAAATCGACCCCAAACGGA
>CAZUAH010000466.1:6246-11135 GCA_964617665.1 uncultured Pirellulaceae bacterium | reverse complement strand
GGCCGGTGGTCAAGCGATTCGAGGGGGGCGACACCAAGAGTCTCCTGGCTTGGCCCAAGACACGCTACTACTCCGAGCCCAAAACGTTCGTGCGCTCCGACAAGTTGCTGGACGAGTTCATTACTACTCACGGAGAACGGTTGATCGCCGATCCGCTCAAACGGGCATTTCTCCAGCGCGATTTGTGGGCCGTGTTCGATCACTTGGTCGCCCAGAACATCGCCCGGTTCGGTGATGGGGACCTGCTCAGGCGGGGCGCACTCAACAGGGATGTGTATGGGTACAAACCGGATGAAGTTGCGTATGACGATCCGGAGGCCAGAGAGCGCCGCCGAATCCTGTGCCGCGAGCTCGCGGTGATCATCCAACGGCTTGCCCTGCCCTCGGCGGTCATCAGAGCCTTGCCGGACGGTTACGCGGCGGCAGTCCATTCCGGGCATTTCGCGTCGCGTCACGATTTCGACTGCCAATCCAACTACCTTCCACCCGGTCTGCTGACTCGCCTGGACGAATGGGTGGAAATCGACACCTCGTCCGAATCCCTGCCCCACCTCCAGCGCGAAGGCCAGATCGACTACGTGGCCTGGAGCATCCGCGGACGTTCCTGCTACCGCATTTTTCTGCGTTTCCCTACCGGGCGGAAGGCGGTCGAAGCGTATCTGAAGTACATACGGGAGGAGGGGGTGAGTGCTCTTGAGCGGGCATGATGACTGGGGCTTTTGGGGGCGTCAGCAATCGGTGATCCAAACCTGTGTGCATTGCCACATGCACTGGAAGTGGAAGACAGGCGTCAATAGCCTGAACACAATCTTCGGTTTTGTACCTGACCGCGGCATGCCGGGAATCGTGATCCCCATGGGATTCGGGGACATCAAGCCATATCCCCGGTCGCAACGCATTGCCCGCTGGAAACAGCTACAGGAGGACTACCTACGCCTGATCGAGTACGCGCGAGCCGATGACGACGGTCGCCGGTAGGAGAATGCGGTGTCATTCCGGCCAACAAAGACGAACACGGAAATCCTTATCATGCATGGTCAAGTCCCACCGGGGTGCGGTCGCGGGAGTGATTGGAGTGTCTCCGCGATGCAATTGAAGCTGGCGGTATCCTCGGAATCGTTGCTTTCACCCCCGCGCTGTGACTTAGCAGCCGATTAGACACGAGCCCAGTGCGCCACGCGATCTCGGCGTCCTTCCCAGATTTCTTGCGTCCTTTCGCCGAAATCTCCGTCTTGATCTGTGAGCGGCCGAACGGTCGGCCGCTGCTGACAACAGGCACCGATTTTGGAGAAGTGATGATGCAAGGAATAAGAGAAGCAGTCCGCAAACAGTATGGCAAGATCGCTGCGACACGGAGAATAGGCGATCGATCGTTCTTACCCCGTTGTTGTTCTGGCAATTCCGCCAGTTCAGTAACTTGTACCACCCTGGATTCTGGCAGTCTTGGTTATTCTGAGCAGGATCTGTCGAGTGTTCCAAACGGCGCGGACCTCGGCCTCGGATGCGGAAACCCACAGGCGATCGCCGCACTGAAGCCGGGGGAAACCGTGCTTGACTTGGGAAGCGGCGGTGGCCTTGACTGTTTCTTGGCCGCCAAGCAGGTTGGTGAGACGGGACGGGTGATCGGCGTCGACATGACCGCGGAAATGATCGACCGAGCCCGGAAGAACGCGCGAGACACTGGCACGCCGAACGTCGAGTTTCGGCTGGGCGAGATCGAGCACTTGCCGGTTGCCGATCAGTCGATTGACGTGATCCTGTCCAACTGCGTGATCAACTTGTCTACCGACAAGGCGGCGGTATTCCGCGACGTGTTTCGAGTGCTGCGATCGGGCGGCCGATTGGCGATTTCGGATATCGTGGCCACGGCTCCGTTGCCCGATGACGTTCGCGACAACATCGAGCTGTATGTGGGATGCGGCGCTGGTGCCGTCACGACCGACGAGCTCCGCAACATGCTAACCGATGCTGGATTCGCGGAGATTCGGATCACTCCGAATGAGGCGAGCCGATCTGTCATCCGGGACACATTCCCTGGAACCAGACTGGAAGATTTCCTTGTATCGGCTACGATTGAAGCGATCCGGCCTTGAGCCCCGGTCGCACAGCCGTGGGAGGCCATCATGGAACATCGTCTAAAAACGACGGAAATCTGGAGCCAGATGCACGAGCGTCTGCTGTCGTACGTCCAGCGTCAGATGCCCACGATCCACGACGCGGAAGACATCGTCCAAGAGGTCTTTCTCCGCATCCATGCAAACCTTGACGGATTGAAAGAAGCGGAAAACGTCACCACGTGGGTGTACCAGATCACGCGCAACGTCGTTGCCGATTTCCATCGCCGGCGCGCGACTTCGGCCGAAGCCACGGCCCGTTTGGTCGAGCAGACGGAGCTGCCAGCCCCGTCCGCTTCGGGCGAGGAGGTCGAAGACGACATCCTTCGCCGGGCGTACGCAGACTTCTCCCGCTGCCTGGAACCCATGCTCGGCGAGTTACCCGATGAGTACCGGAAGGCGGTCATACTGACCGAGCTAGAGGGCATGACACAAAGGGATGCTGCCGAGAAGCTCGGTCTGTCCGTTTCCGGTATGAAGTCACGCGTGCAGCGAGCACGAGGCAAGCTCAAGGATGTCGTCAACGCATGGTGCGAAGTGGAATTGGACCGACGCGGTGGACTGGTCGACTACCAGCCGCGAGATCCGAACGGCTGCGATGTTTGCGGCGGAGAGGGGTAACCGGCAGATGATCCGTGTAGGTGTATCCATTTGCCGCGCCCTATCGTCCTTACACTACAGGAAAGGAACGCACACGATCACTGAACACGTGACGAAAGAAGGAAATGTAATATGGATCTGCGAATCAAAGAGTTGATTGCGATTGGAGCATCGATTACTGCCAATTGCCAACCTTCTTGGAGTACCACATCAGCAAAGCCCGGGAGGCGGGCGCCGAAGAAGAGGAGATTAAAGAGGCGATCACCGTCGGCAAAATCGTCCGGAAGGGTGCCGCGGGCAAGATGGATGGGCTCGTATCCACGGTGTTCCAAGAGGTCCCGGAGAGCAGGGATGCGGCAGAAGCTGGCGATGGATGCGGATTGTCGTGTGAAACGGACGCTTGAAATGTGCCAGGTTGCCAAATGCGCAGGGCATTGCCCCCTCCAACAGGCCAATTGCCAAAGAAATGAGAAAAGCCGCAAAACACTACTCGTCATTTTCTGACTATACGTCAATAATAGTGGACGTCATGGGAACACTCTCTCGAAAACAACGCGAAATACAACAGCGTGAGGCCCGTATCCTCGAGGTCGCGCGACAGATGCTGGCCGAGGGGGGCTATCTTGGACTGAACATGGACCGTATCGCGGCCAAGATGGAATACGCCAAGGGTACGATCTACCAGCATTTCCGGAACAAGGAAGAGATCATCATCGCACTGGCGAATGAGACGCTGGCGAGGCGGACCGAGATGTTCGCCAGAGCCGCCGCATTCACGGGCCGTTCCCGTGAGCGTATGGTCGCGATGGGTGTGGCCTACCAGTTGTACGTTCGACTGCACCCGGACCATTCTGACCTTGAGCAGATCGTTGGGGCCCCATCCATTTGGGAGAAGACTTCGCCTGAAGCACGCGAGAAGATGCAAGCGTGCAAAGGGCGATGTATTGGGATCATCGACGGTGTGATTCGCGATGCGATCGCCCAAGGGGACCTAGAACTTCCCGAGCCTGTCACGCCCGATGATCTTCGATTCGGGCTGTGGGCGCTGGCCCTCGGTGGGCACTGCCTTGTCGCATCGTCGCCGGGTGACTCTTTGGCGGAGCACGGCGTCCAGAACCCGTTTCGAACGCTTGACTACATTTCCATGATGCTCCTGGACGGCTTCGGTTGGCGGCCGCTCTCCAACGAGCATGATTACGAAGCAACCTACCGCCGCGTTCAAGAGGAGGTGTTTTCCGATGAAATGCACGCTGTCAGAATCGACTAGTCTTTTTTTTGGCCACAGATTGACGAAACGTCAGAAAGCGACCATGTGTCTAGTGGGCCTCGGCGCTGCTGTGCTGATTCTCGTGGGCCTTGGCTTTGCATGGCGGTCTTCCGCCACCGGGGCCGACGAGGGGGGATCGTCCGCATCGGCCCGTCCACTCCCTGTCGGCACCGTTGCGGTGAATCCGGTCGATGCCTACGAATTTCGCCGCAGCTACACCGGAACGCTGGTGGCCGGCCGCAGCAGCGATCTGAGTTTCGAGCGTGCGGGTAAGCTGCTTACCGTCAAAGTCGACGAAGGTGCACTCGTTGCCGCTGGTGCGCCACTAGCAGTGCTCGATAAGCGTCATCTGATAGCGCAGCGGCGGCAACTCGAAGCAGAACGAACGCAAGCCGCGGCCATACTCGCGGAATTGATGGCTGGCCCTCGGCAGGAGACGATAGACGCGGCTCGTGCCGAGCTTCGCAACTTGAAGGCACAGCTTGAGCTACGGCAGTTGGACTATGAACGCGCGGAAAAGCTGCTCAAGAGTAAAGCCGTCTCGCAAGCACAATTCGACGAGGCCAACTTCGGCGTTCGGTCTTCTGCGGCGCAGGCCGAGGCCGTCGAGCGCAAGTTGGCGGAGCTTCTGGCGGGTACGCGGGACGAACGCATCAACGCGCAGCAAGCTGCCGTTGACATACTGGATGCCAGGCTGGGCGACCTGTCGATCGACATTGAAGACAGCATCCTGTTGGCCCCCTTTGACGGTACCGTTGCCAAACGATACGTGGATGAAGGCACGGTCGTCTCACCAGCCTCACCCATCGTACGTCTGGTCGAGGACCAGAGGTTGGAGGCCTGGATCGGATTGCCAGTTCATCGTGCAGCGCGACTGGAAGCCGGCCAATCCCATGAAGTGATGGTCG
>CAZUAH010000466.1:0-6146 GCA_964617665.1 uncultured Pirellulaceae bacterium | reverse complement strand
GCGACTGGAAGCCGGCCAATCCCATGAAGTGATGGTCGGTGACCGGAGCTATCCAGCGGTAATCGCTGCCGTGGTGCCGGAGCTTGATCCGGTGACTCGCACACAAACGATGATTCTCTCGCTTCCGACCGATCCTACGTCCCGCCTTGTCCCGGGGCAGGTGGTGCGGTTGGAGACAGCCGAGACGGTCGATACCCACGGCTACTGGTTGCCAACGACCGCCTTGGCACGGGGTGCCCGCGGCTTGTGGTCCTGCTTCGCCATAGTCAGCGACGAAACCGGTATCGAGCGAGTCGAGCGTCGCGACTTAGAACTGTTGCACACCGAAAGCAAGCGAGCCCTGGTGCGCGGTACCTTGCAGCCGGGCGATCGAATCGTCGCTGGTGGAACGCACCGACTGGTGCCCGGCCAACAAGCTCGCTCGATCCAAACCCCTGACCCGGAACTCTTGGCGGGAGGTTAGCCATGTTCAACCTGTTCTATCGGAATACGCGTCTTCTCGTGCTGGCGGTCTGCTTGATCCTGGTAGCCGGACTATCGTCCTACTACGTGCTTCCGCGAATAGAGGACCCTGTGGTCACTGGACGAAACGCGCTAGTGAATACGCGGTTTCCCGGGGCCGGCGCCGAGCGCGTTGAGGCACTCGTGACCGAGAAGCTGGAAGACCGCTTGCGAGAGATTGACGAGATCAAGGAGCTCCGTTCCGTTTCCCGTGCGGGCATTTCGACGATCAGTATCGAGCTGCGCGACGAGGTTTACGCCACCGCCGATGTCTGGTCTCGGATCCGCGACAAGATTGACGATTCCCGAGGAGATCTGCCCGGCGGAGCGATGGAGCCGCAATTCGACGAGATCGACCCGAAGGTGTACGCGTTGATTGTGGCGCTTCGGTGGGAACAGGACGGCGAGCCAAGTTACGCGATTCTCCAGCGTCTGGCGGAGGAGCTCGACGACGAGTTGCGCGGAATCTCCGGCACCGAGAAGGTCGACCTTTTCGGCGATCCGGACGAAGAGATCGTTGTGGAGATCCGAGCCGAGGAGCTGGCCGCCTTAGGCTTGACGGCGGCGGACGTCTCACGCCAGCTTCACGCCAGCGACGCCAAAGTGTCGACAGGTCTATTGCGGAGCGATGGCGGAAATCTCTTGTTGGAGGTGGAAGGGGAACTGGATTCGCTCCAACGGATTGGCCGCACGCCGATTCGCTACGGCAGCGACGGTCACTTCGTGCTCCTGGGTGACGCCGCAGCGATCAAGAAGGGCATCGTCGAGCCGCCGCGCAGTCTGGCAGTGGTAGGAGGTCGTCCTGCCGTGGCCTTAGGGGCGATGGTGGAGTCGAACCGGCGCGTCGATCACTGGACAGACGAGGCCCGTGCGGTGCTGGGCCGATTTGCCGAGCAGCTTCCGCGCGGTGTAGCGCTCGACACAGTCTTCGAGCAAGACCACTACGTCACCACGCGTCTTCACGGATTACTGTGGAATCTGCTACTGGGCGGCGTGGCCGTGGTGGCAGTGATGCTGGTGATGATGGGATGGCGGTCGGCACTGATCGTCGGTTGCGCATTGCCGTTGTCGGCGTTGATGGTGTTGAGCGGGCTCAGGTTCTTGGGAATCCCCTTGCACCAGATGTCGGTCACGGGATTGATCATCGCGCTGGGACTGCTGATCGACAATGCGATCGTGATCGTCGACGAAGTTCGAGACAAGTTGCGAAACGGCGTTTCGCCTGCCGAGGCCGTCGCCCGCTGCGTACGCCACTTGGCCGTGCCCCTGTTTGGTTCGACGTTCACTACGACGTTGGCCTTTGCGCCGTTGGTGCTAATGCCCGGGCCGGTGGGCGAGTTCACCGGCCCAATCGCGGTGAGCGTCATCCTGGCAGTTTTCAGTTCGCTGCTGCTGGCCATGACCGTGATACCCGCCGTGACGGCCCTTACCTCTCGCACTCGCGGCGGCACAGGTAGAGGCTCAGTGGACAGCACGTGGTACCAGAACGGATTCTCACATCAGGCGATGCTTCGATTGTACCGCGCGATACTCGACCGTATTTTCAGGCGGCCGGTATGGGGAATCGCCTTGGCAGCCGTACTGCCGATTGCCGGGTTCATCCAGGCCCGCAAATTGCCGGAGCAGTTCTTCCCGCCGGCAGACCGCGATCAGTTTCATATCGAGCTGGAACTACCACCGCAGGCATCCTTGGCACAAACGCTGGCCACCGTGTCCGAGGCCCGGCGGTTGATCCTAGCAAACCCAGAGGTGGACGGCGTCGATTGGTTCCTCGGCCAAAGCGCTCCATCGTTCTACTACAACGTGATCGCCAAGCGCAAAGATACGGCCAACTACGCCCAGGCCCTGGTTCAACTGAAATCGGCCGAAGGATCGCGGCAGTTGATTCATCGGTTGCAGGATGAACTCGACGCTGGGCTCCCCGAAGTGCAGACGCTTGTACGACAGTTGGAACAGGGGCCCCTGTTCGAAGCTCCCGTCGAAGTGCGAATCTTCGGACCGGATGTCGAGCGGCTGCGCGAGTTGGGCGAGCAGGCGCGTCAGGTATTGGCCGACCTGCCCGACGTGATTCACACGCGAGCCGATCTGGGCGAGACGCTGCCAAAGTTGACGCTACGGGTTGACGAGGAGCAAGCGCGACTGGCGGGACTCGATCACACGTCGATCGCGCGGCAAATGGACAGCACGCTGGAGGGTGCCGTGGGTGGTTCGGTGTTAGAAGCCACCGAAGAGTTGCCAGTTCGCGTGCGGCTTTCCGGCGACTATCGTTCCCGGCTTGAGCGCATCGCATCGCTCGACCTATTGCCCAGCGCCGCTCCCCTGGGTGAAGATCGCCGACACGTGCCTCTTAACGCGCTGGCCCAAATCGAACTGGTTCCCGAGGCCGCGGCTATCCCACGGCTGGATGGACGCCGTATGAACGAAGTGCTGGCCTTCATTCCTGCCGGCGTCTTGCCGTCGCAGACTCTGGACCGATTCAAACGGGAACTGGCCGCGTCCGATTTCCAGCTTCCGCCCGGATACACCCTGGAGTTCGGCGGCGAAGCCGCCAAACGCGACGATGCGGTAGGCATGCTACTCTCCAGCGTGGCGGTTCTTCTGGTGCTGATGGTGGCCACGCTGGTTCTGTCGTTCGGCTCGTTCCGCGTCGCCGGATTGATCGGCATGGTGGCGCTGCTGGCGATCGGTTTGGGCTTGGGCTCGCTCTGGCTATTTGGCTATCCTTTCGGGTTCATGGCCATTATTGGTACGATGGGGCTAGTGGGCGTGGCAATTAACGATACGATCGTCGTATTGGCGACATTGCGGGCCGACTCCAGGGCCAGCGAGGGAGATCCGGCTGCAGTCCGCGAAGTCGTCATCCGTTCCAGCCGGCATGTGTTTGCGACAACACTGACTACGATGGCTGGCTTCACGCCACTGGTGTTGGCCGGCGGCGATTTCTGGCCGCCATTGGCGATCGCAATCGCCGGCGGCGTCGCCGGGGCGACTCTGTTGGCTCTTTTCTTCGCACCGGCAGCATATATCCTTGCAATGCGGACCAACGGCACCTGCGCTTTGGACGGCGAGCAGCCAAACGGCGTGTTGCGTCTGGCCCGTCGTTGCGCCGGGCATTGCCGAGGCCGCCGTGTCGATGGTGTAGGTACCAGATCGAGCCATGCGCGCGTTTCAAAGATCTGAAGAACGGGAGGTTTGGGGGAAGATACTGCTGATCGAACCTGCCAAATCGCCTGTTTCCCTGGGCGGAGAGGACGTTTACATCTTTGAACCGCTCGCCCTTGAGTACCTTGCGGCTAGCGTCGCAGCGGATCACGACGTGAAGATTCTCGATCTGCGGCTGGAGAACAACTTGCAGGAAGCCCTCGACGAATTCTCGCCGGACATTGTGGGCATTACGGCATATACAGTCCATGTAAACACGGTCCGCAATCTCTTTGAGACCATCAAGAACTGGAACCCCAATGCTCTCACTGTGGTAGGTGGTCATCATGCGACGATTGTGCCCGAGGATTTCTACTCTTCATCCGTCGACGTCATTGTGGTCGGAGAAGGAGTCTTCGCATTCAAGCAAGTGGCAGAGAGGTTCGGGAGGCGTAAGTCGTTTGATGGGATTGCGGGCGTAGCTTTCAGGAACGACGACGCGTACGTCAAGACTGAGCCCAGTCCGGTCACAGACCTCGACGCGTGCCCCTTCCCCAACAGAAAGCTGACAAAGAACTACAGGAAGCAGTACTATTCCGAGTAGATGAAACCGCTCGCATCCATTCGAACTTCGAAAGGATGCCCATACCGCTGCAACTTCTGCGCTCTCTGGAAACTGACCGGCGGACGGCACCTAAAAAGACAACCGGAGAAGATCGTCGAAGAACTGGCTGGAATAGACGAACCATTCGTGTTCTTTGCCGACGACGAGTCGCTTGTTGACGCTGCAAGGATGAAGGCTCTCGCGCGGTTAATCGAGCAGGCAGGAATAGACAAGAAGTACTTCCTTTATGGCAGAAGCGATACCATCGCGAAGAACGGTGACCTGTTGAAGATGTGGAAGGATATTGGCCTCTCGAGGGTCTTTGTGGGGCTGAGTCATTCAAAGATGAAGACCTCCAATCCGTCAGGAAACGTTCCACGATCGCCGACAACGACAAAGCAGTGGCAATACTTCACGACCTGGAAATCCAGCTATACGCTTCGTTCATCTTGCGTCCAGAATTCAGTAGAGAAGATCTTGTCGCGCTTCGTCGGTACTGTCGCAAACTTGGACTGCACTATGCGGGCTTTGCCATGCTGACTCCACTGCCGGGCACGGACCTCTACGAAGAAGTGAAGCACGAATTGATTGCCGACAATTACGACTTCTTCGACATGATTCATACGCTACTACCCACTCGACTGCCGTTGAGCGATTTCTACGAAGAGTATTGCCAACTGTACAAGAAGGCGATTGCGCCCACAAAAGGTCTCGCGTTTGTGGCGAAGTATCGGTGGAAGGAGATTCCTTCGATAATGGCCAAGATGTTCTGGTGGTACAAGCGGCTAAGAACGGCGCATTTGGACTACGAACTCTTCAAAGATGCCCAGCCAGCGCGGGACGCCGCGGAAGGGGAGGACGGATGTGATTTGCCGTAACTTGGTGGCTGCTCCACGAGAGTCACGGGTGCCGACACCGGAGAATGAAGGCCGCGGGGGACCTTAACGACGCCGTTTGGCGAGAAGTAGGGCTCTCAGAAGCACTCAATGTTTCCTCGAAACCGTGGCGAGTGTCGTACTCAATTCGCTGCTTAAGGGGCCGCGCCCAAGGCCTTCAAGTCTTCTTTGGCTTTCTCCGATCCCTGACGGGCCGCCTTGCGGTACCAGCGAATGGCTTCATTCACGTCCTGGGACACACCGGTCCCGGCCTCGTGCAACTTCCCCAGCCAATACTGAGACCTCGCATCGCCCGCCTCGGCAGCTTGACGATGCCATTTCGCGGCTTCTGTGAAGTTCACCGCAACGCCCCAGCCGTTGTGATGCGTGGCCGCCATGTTATAGATTGAATCGAGGAAGCCTTGGTCCGCCGCCGCACGCTAGACGGGTTGAACGGTTGTCGGGTGGGAGCATCTGGTGGTGGCAAGCGTCTTTTATGGTATCTCAAACGCGTTGAGGGCTGTTCGAAGGAATGGCGGTTAAACACGTCGCTCTTATTCGTCTGCCGGTTCGTACAGCGCGGCACAATCGTCCAGCGGTTGGAGCCAGACATTGCGGAAGCGGACGGGGCTGTCGTGATCTTGCAAGAACACGGGGCCGGTCGTTGCTTTCTTCTGTTGCTTCCAGATCTCCTGCAAGTACGGTGTTGTCTTGTAGCGGTACGGGTGATACTTGGATCTGGGCTCGCCAAATGTCGCGTTGTCTTGTACCTTCTGTCCGTTCAGCCAAGCCGTGATCGAGCCTTCCTTAACGATCTCGCCGCTATCGTCCCGGCGTGGTGCGCGGTATCGGATGTCATACACCTGCCACTCGCCCGGTTTCCGGCAGGCGTTCACCAGTGGCTTCGAGAAACCATAGATGGCACCAGCGTCCCCCATCTCGATTTTCTTTTTGCCGAACGAGTTGAAGATCTGCAGTTCGTAGTTGCCGTGAATGTAGACGCCGCTGTTTCCGCTGGTCTTCTC
>CAZUAH010000465.1:0-11137 GCA_964617665.1 uncultured Pirellulaceae bacterium | reverse complement strand
AAGCGAAGAAGTTCGCCATCAAGATCCCGAACAAAGTCGCTGCTCCGAGTTGGACACTCGAACCCGGCGAGGAACTCTCGGCCGTCTGGGGTTCGGGATACGACAAGGCGAGGGCGTTTGTCGAGATCGAACATCGCCGCAAGATCCTGGAGAGCTACTGGACCGACGCGGACCATACGCAGGTTTCCATCAAGCACAAAGTGACCGAAGCGATGCGAGGCGGCTTTGCCCTTCGCGTCACGATGGTGCGGGAGAACCGAGCGTATTTGAACTCATACCGCGTCGTCGTGCCGTGGAGCAACAAGGAACTGAAGGTCAAATGGGAACACTTCACGTCCAAGCTTGGCCCAGCGGAGAAGGAAACATGGACCGCTGTGATCACCGGGCCCGACGCCAAGAAGGCGGTGGCCGAGATGGTGGCCACGCTGTATGACGCGTCACTGGACGCCTATCTGGCACACAACTGGCAGCAGTCTTTCGGCGTTTTCTATCAAGATCACACGAATCTGTACTCGCAATTCGAAAATGTCATCAAGAACTGTCAGCATCTGCATGGCAATTGGCCATCGGACCACAAGGATTCGACGCTGACGTACCGGTCGTTCCCATACGAGATCGTGGCCAACCTGTCCGGCTACATGTTCTATCGCGGACGAAATCGGGCCGGTGGCGTCGCATATGGTGCACCGGCGATGAGGTCTCGTCGTGCCTTGGCAGCACCGGCCGAAGGGGAAGCCGCCACGGCTGCGCCAATGGCCGACGACAAGGCCAATGGCGGCGAGGCCTTGCGTAAGTCCAAGCGTCAGCAGGATGCACAGCAGCAGGCTGCCGGCCAGCCCAGCCCCGACCTGAGCAAAGTTGCTGCCCGCAAGAATCTGAACGAAACAGCATTTTTCTTCCCACACCTGCTGTCCGACAAGGACGGCGAGGTGAAGCTGGAATTCACCATGCCCGAGGCGCTGACCGAATGGAAGTTCATGGGCTTTGCCCACGATCGTGATCTGCGTAGCGGGTATCTGCAGGACAAGACGGTGACGGCCAAGGACCTGATGGTCCAGCCGAATCCGCCACGGTTCTTGCGTGAAGGCGATGTGCTGGAGTTCACCGTCAAAGTATCCAACCAGTCGCCCACGCGTCAGCCAGGCACTGTACGGCTGAGCTTTGCCGATGCCCGCACTGCGGAAAACGTCGACGGGGCGTTGGGCAACAAGACAACCGACTTGAACTTTGACGTGCCGTCGAAAGAGTCGCGCAGCTTCTCTTGGCGATTGAAGGTGCCTGACGGAATGGGCTTCCTTACGTACAAGGCCGTAGGCTCGACCGGGCGGCTATCCGATGGCGAAGAAGGCTATCTGCCGGTCTTGTCGCGGCGGATCCTGGTGACCGAGTCGCTGCCGCTGCCCATTCGCGGACCGCAGACCAGGAAGTTCGAATTCACCAAGCTGATCGACTCGGGCAAGTCCGACACGCTCCGGCACCAGAATGTGACCGTGCAAATGGTCTCGAATCCAGCTTGGTACGCGGTCATGGCATTGCCGTACCTGATGGAATTCCCACACCAGTGCACCGAGCAGACGTTTAACCGGTTGTATGCCAATTGCCTGGCTCGCCACATCGCCAACTCCGATCCCAAGATCCGACGCGTCTTCGATCAATGGAAGGGCACGCCGGCGTTGGACAGCCCGATGGAGAAGAACCAGGACCTGAAGGCCGTGATGTTGGAGGAGACTCCATGGCTGCGTCAGGCGAAGAAGGAAAGCGAAGCGCGACGTAACGTAGGCATCCTGTTCGACGAGAATCGGTTGAACGACGAAACAGCGCGTCTGGTGCGGAAGATCGCCGAACTACAATACGCCGATGGCGCCTGGTCGTGGTTCCCCGGCGGCCCGTCGAACGACTACATCACGCTTTATATCACGACCGGATTCGGCCGGATGAGACATCTGGGCGTGGACATCGACGTGGCTTCCGCGATCAAGGCTTTGGGGCGGTTGGACAATTGGATCGACAAGCGTTACCGCGACATCATCAAACACAAACGGCTTGACCAGAATAACCTCACGCCCAGGATCGCTTTGTACCTGTACGGACGCAGCTTCTTCCTGAAGGACAAGGCGATCGACGCGAAGCACAAGGAGGCCGTGGATTACTTCCTCGGTCAGGCGAAGAAATACTGGTTGGATCTGGCCAATCGTCAGTCGCAGGCTCATTTGGCCATCGCCACGAAACGGTTCGGCGACAAGGACACGCCACGGGCCATCATGCGGTCGATCAAAGAGCGATCCGTAACCAATGAAGAAATGGGGATGTTTTGGCGCGAACTCGAACTGTCCTGGTGGTGGTTCCGGGCACCGATCGAGACGCAGGCCATGATGATCGAAGCCTTCGACGAGGTAATGAACGACACCGAGGCCGTCGAGGAGTGTCGCGTCTGGCTCCTGAAACAAAAGCAGACGCAGGACTGGAAGACCACCAAGGCCACAGCCGACGCGGTGTATTCGCTGCTTCTTCGCGGGACCGACATCCTCGCGTCGGACGAACTGGTCCGCGTCTCGCTGGGCGGCATCATGATCGAACCAAAGAACGTCGAGGCCGGAACAGGCTTCTACGAACAGCGTTTCACTGGCGGCGAAATCAAACCCAAGATGGGACACATCGCTGTGCGCAGGGTGGATGAAGGCGTCGCCTGGGGCAGCGTCCACTGGCAATACCTGGAGGACATGAGCAAGGTTACTCCGTACGAGGGCACACCGCTGAAACTAGCCAAACGCCTGTACACAAAGGAGTACACGGAAAAAGGTCCCGTGCTGAAGCCGGTCGAAGGTCCGGTGGGCGTGGGCGACGAACTGGTGTGCCGCATCGAACTGCGTGTCGATCGCGACATGGAGTACATCCACTTGAAGGACTATCGCGGCAGCGGCACGGAACCGGTAAACGTCTTGTCGCGGTACAAATACCAAGACGGCCTGGCCTACTACGAATCCACACGAGACACGGCCAGCCACTTTTTCATCGACTACCTGCCGAAGGGCACGTACGTCTTCGAGTACTCGACGCGCGTCGTACACAAGGGCCAATACCAAACCGGCATCGCCCAAATCCAATGCATGTACGCCCCTGAGTTCAACAGCCATTCGGAGAGTGTGAAACTGATCGTGCAGTAGACTCACGCATGTGCGACGAGTTCGCCCCAAGCCCACTCTTGACAAATCCGGTGCTCGTAGGGCAGGCTGTGCCTGCCTCAAGACTCATGTCACGTTACGGCAGGGATGAATCGACATGTACACTCGTACGAAGATCGTGGCCACTCTCGGACCGTCTAGCTTCGCCAAGGAGAAGATTAGGGCTCTGATCGAAGCTGGTGTGGATGTATTTCGCATCAACTTCTCGCATGGAACGGCCGAGCAGCGAGAGGGGGCGCTGGCCAACGTGCGTCAGGTCGAATCGGAGTTGGGCCATCCTGTGGCTGTATGCGGCGACCTGTGTGGGCCGAAAATTCGCGTCGGCATGCTTGAGGAAGGTGCGGTGTTCCTGAAACCAGAACGCGAAATCGTAATTCAGCGAACTCCGATTGAAGGTACCGCCGAACGCGTCTCAACGACATTCGAGGAACTGGTCGACTACGTTTCGATTGGCGATAGGGTCTTCTTGGCGGATGGCCGCCTGCGTCTGGAAGTCGTCCAGGCATCGCCGCCTGAGGAATTCACCTGTCGCGTTGCAGTTGGCGGCAAGTTGTCGAACGGCAAGGGTGTGAACCTACCCGATACGCACATCCCCACCTCACCTTTGACCGAAAAGGACCGTCGTGACGTTGATTGGATCGCCGAGCGGGATTTCGACTACGTCGCCTTGTCGTTCGTCCAACGCGCCGAAGACATAAACGAACTTCGTGGCTTGTTGGACGAGGCGGGAAGCGACGTCCACATCATCGCTAAGATCGAGAAACCACAAGCGTTGGAGCGTGTGGACGAGCTTATCAAGGCAGCGGACGCCGTCATGGTTGCCCGTGGCGACTTGGGCGTCGAAATGGACTTCCCTGCCGTTCCAGTAGCCCAGAAGAGCATCACAACAAAGTGCCAGTTGGCTTCCAAGCCGTGCATCATTGCGACCGAAATGCTAGAGAGCATGATCCAATCACCAACGCCTACTCGGGCCGAGGTGTCAGATGTGGCCAATGCCGTGTTCGATCATACCGACGCGGTGATGTTGTCGGGCGAATCGTCGATCGGCTCGTATCCCGTCGAAACGGTTCACATGATGAATGAAACGTTGATGGCGGCTCAGGACTACTTGGAGGAGCATGGCAGGCCCGTGAAGATCGAGGTCCGTGATCGACTTACGGTCGCCGCGTTGGCGGGCGCAATCCGGCAAGTGACGAAGGTACAACAAGTGGCCGCCGTCGCGGTCTACACGTCCTCGGGAACGACCGCACGTCTGATTTCCAAGAACCGGCCGCCGTGCCCCATCCTGGCGTTGGCTTCGGACGAGCACATCGTCCGCCGTTGCAGTTTGTACTACGGCGTCGTCCCACAATTGATCGAATGCCCGAGCGACTCAAGAGAGTTGATCGGTGTCGCAGGCGCAATGTGCAAGGAACTCGGACTTGCGAAGTCCGGCGACAATATCATCGTTGTTGCCGGCCACCCCGTTGGCTCGCCCGACCGCACGAACGGACTAATCATCGAAGCCGTACCGTAACGGCGAGATGTAGGTACTGAGAGCGCCAGGCGGATCCACCAACATTGAACGTCTTTGCGGGGGTTGCTAGCATTACGGGACGCTTCCGGCATCTAATTAACCGGCGCTAACTATCCAATATGAGTAGTCCCGCTTCGTCGCTACCCGTTCGAATCGCCTTCGTTATCACCGAGCTAAATGTCGGTGGTGCCGAGCGATGCTTGGTCAACCTGGCGACTGGCCTGGACCGGGAACGATTTGATCCCGTCGTTTACTCGCTGGATTCTCGACCAGTGGGAGAGCAAGCGTCGCTTGTGCAACGGTTGGAGCACGCCAGTATCCCTGTGCGGTTCGTTGGCGTTTCGTCCTCGTGGCAGGTTCTGTTGGCGATTCGCAGGCTAGGGAGGATGCTTGCGGAACAGCAGCCCGCGATCGTGCAGACGTTTCTTTACCACGCCAATGTGGTCGGCACGCTCGCGGCGGCTCGTCGGCGACTGCGGCCGTGTGTCGTCAACGGGATTCGTGTCGCAGATCCGTGTCGCCGACGACAGCGGTTGGAGCGTTGGATGAGCCGACGGGCCGAGAGGATCGTCTGCGTCAGCCAGTCGGTAGCCGATTTCTGTGGGGGGCAGGTGCGACTCCCGCGACACAAACTCGTGGTTATTCCCAACGGAATCGACGTCGACCAGTACCCGTGCACGTCAGCAGCAGATCTAGCCCATTTCGGGGTCCCCCCCGATCGTCAGGGCATCCTATTTGTTGGCCGCCTTCACGCACAGAAGGGCCTCGACTGGATGCTGCGCGTTGCCCCTAGTTTTCTCAACGAACTGCCCTCCCACGATTTGCTTCTAGTGGGCGACGGGCCCGAGCGGAAGAACCTGCAGGATTTGGCTGCCTCGATAGGCATCAACGACCGAGTGCATTTCTCTGGTTGGAGGCCCGACGTTCCAGAGATTCTTGCGGCTTCGGCCCTGTTGGTATTGCCTTCCCGTTGGGAAGGCATGCCCAACGTGGTGCTCGAGGCGATGGCGACGGGGTTACCTGTCGTCAGCACGCGGGCCGCAGGTGTCGAGGAATTGCTCGGACCGCTGGCAGACGGCCAAACGGCGGATGTCAACGACGCGGAAGGATTTTCAGAAATGGTGCTCCGTTTGGCAGGAAACCCCAAGAAATCCAAGGAAATTGGGAATCTGAACCGTCGACGAGCCAGCGAAAACTTCTCTATTGGCGCTATGGTTGCCGCCTACGAACAGCTCTACGATTCGCTGCTTGGCAAATGAGCCGCGCCGCCCACCAAAGCTATCTGTGAACTCTTGTCCGAGTCATTCTTTGCGGCAAGAAAACACGCGGAAAAAAATCTGGAATTCTCCTGGGGCACAATTCGCCCGAAGTCCACTCGTAGAAATCACCTACGTCAAACTCGCAAGAAATTCTCGTTTTGGCACGGCCGAAAGCGCGTTGACGGATGATGCGATGTGGGTATGCTTGGGCGGAAATGGTACGAAGTGGTGAGGGGTGGTAGAAAGTGTTACTGACAGGCTCGTTTCACCGATCACTTGACGAAAAACTTCGTTTCGCCATCCCAAAGCCATTGCGGGATGCGATAGGACACCCCAACAACTCGGTATTGTATTTGGCCCCAGGTACTGAAGGGTCACTTTCCTTGTATACCGAGGATGTCTTCGAGCGTCTAGCTGGCCGCCTTGAGCAAGGATCGCCAAACGCCCGGGACGTTAGGGCTTTCAGTCGGCTGTTCTACGCGCAGGTTCAACGCGTCGAACTCGACAAGCAAGGCCGTGTGCGACTTCCTGCAGAATTGGCACGACTGGCGGCCGTTCAGAAGGAAATTGTGTTGGTGGGGGTGCGCGATCACTTGGAGATTTGGGACCGCACGCGATGGGAGGAATACCTCTCGGGCACGCAGCCCCACTACGACGAACTCGCAGAAAACGCATTCACTGGGAGAACCATTCCAGATCCGATTACCGCGCGGCAGGAGCCGCCGGCCATTCAACCGTCCGACGCTGATGCTCGCCCGGTTCAACCGCGCTAGTGCCAGATCACATTGTTCGCTACGTCAAGATATTCGCCAAGCGTGGAAAAAGGCGGGGCAGTTTCCGGCCACGAGCTGCCTCGCTCGCCGTTCGCCTGACCCAGCGAAGGCGTCCACGGGTATGGGAGAAAGATGCTCTCGGCTGCGAATAGGCGGCCCGTTCATCTGTTCTTCGGGGATGAACAGGTCGCCAGCTCGACCCACAAGGGGGGCATGGATGCTCCCCGGGTCGTTTGCTATTCCTAGTAAGTATGTCGCCTTCCATTCATATCCCTGTTTTGGCCGATGACGTACTTCGGCTGCTCGCACCGCAACCGGGACACGTTGTGGTGGACGGCACTCTAGGCGGTGGCGGCCATACGCACATGCTGGCAAAATGCGTCGGCCCCGACGGATTCGTTCTCGCGATGGACCGGGATCCCGCAGCGCTGGCGGCGGCAGAAGTAAATCTGGCCGGTCGGCCGGTGAAATTGGCGCATAGCAATTTCTGCGACCTTCCGGAAGTCCTGGCTGAAATTGGGATAGAGGCTGTCGATAGCGTGCTGTTGGACTTGGGCCTGTCCAGCGACCAACTGGCGAACCGAGAACGCGGATTCAGTTTCGACTCGGA
The DNA here is from genome assembly GCA_964617665.1 of uncultured Pirellulaceae bacterium. Lineage (GTDB taxonomy): Bacteria > Planctomycetota > Planctomycetia > Pirellulales > Pirellulaceae > JADHUC01. The sequence continues at coordinate 3,797 of CAZUAH010000465.1, read as the reverse complement.
CGGCCCCTTGGATCTGCGGTTCGATCCAAACGAGGGCGAACCAGCGTCAAGGCTGCTCAAACGACTTGCAGCCGACGATTTGGCCAACCTGATCTACCTCTACGGCGAGGAACGCTACAGCCGGCGCATCGCGCGTAAAATCGTTGAGACCCGGCGCACCTCCCCCATACGCACCTCTGCTCAGCTGGCCCGGTTGGTCCGAAGCTGTGTGCCGAGAAGTCGCGGACACAGAATCGACCCAGCGACTCGCACGTTCCAGGCGTTGAGAATCGCGGTGAACGACGAGATGGCGGCATTGGACACAGCATTGCGACGGATTCCAGGTTTCTTGAGCCCTGAAGGCCGTATGGCAATCATCAGCTTCCATTCACTGGAGGATCGACGCGTGAAACAGGCTTTTCGCTTGGACCCTCGGCTCGAGATTCTGACCAAGAAGCCAATCCGGCCCACGGAAACGGAACTCCAGCAGAACCCACGAAGCCGCAGCGCCAAATTGCGGGCCGCGTTTCGGGACCCCGGCCATTGACCCCTTACAACGGGGGCAGGGAGAGCTGATTCCATGCTGCTTCATCAACGACGGCGACTCGTCGTGACCAGGGGAACAGGTACGGGAACAAAAGAATCAGGCATCGCGCCTGTTATTTCCCTTCCCAGGGGGAGTTTCCAGGCAGAGTTGCCGATAGTGTTACGAGGAAGACAGGATTCAGGGCACGCGAGGTATGCTAGCAGGCGGAGGAGGAAACGCAAGGAATGCCCAAACGGACCAGGATCTACTATTCGGCGACATTGATGGGCGTAGGGGCAATTCTGGCAGTTCTGGCGGGCAGACATCTATTGGGGCACGGCGAAGCGCCGGCCACATCCATCCAGACCACCGAGGACACCCCGCACGACAAGCCAGATTCGTCCTATTTGACCCACCAGCCCACAATTCTCCAGGCCGATCCTGCGCTGGCTCCACCCGTCCACGACGAGTCACAGCCTTCACCTACACCATCTGGTCTCCGCGATCATGCCGACGACGACGAAGGCTCGACGTTGCGAGAGGCGTCGTCGGCTGATTTTCTGCCCATACCATCGCTTGACAGCCCCGAGCGACGCTAGCGTTCCATCGCGTCCATCTGCTACGATGTTCCGTCATGGGCACCCAAAATCGTTACAGAGTGCGACGCATCGTCTCTGGTGGGCAAACCGGAGTGGATCGAGCGGCACTGGACGCCGCCATAACGCTGAAAATGGAGCATGGCGGATGGTGCCCACGAGGCCGCTTGGCGGAAGATGGCCCGATCCCAGAAGATTACGCGCTGCGCGAAACCGAGTCCGCCGAATACCCGGTGCGCACGGAACAGAACGTGATTGACTCTGATGGCACGCTGATCCTCTACCGCAACCGGCTGTTCGGGGGTACTAAATTGACGCGGCGTTTGGCGCTCAAGCACAAGAAGCCGTGTCGCGATGTTGACCTTGAAGAGGGGCATGACATCCTTTCAGTGCGTAAGTGGATCGCCGAGAATTCGATCGCGGTCATGAACGTGGCTGGGCCACGCGAAAGCTCGACGCCGGGCATTGGACGCGATGCCTGTGATTTCTTGTGTGCGCTATTGTCTGAGGAAGACGCGTGATTATGAGCACTCCAGTCCCCCAAGGGTTTCGATTGGCAGGCGTCGGTTGCGGGATCAAGCAAGACGCGACCAACGAAGACCTGACCCTGATTGTGATGGACGCACCCTCCGTGGCAGCAGGCGTCTACACCCAGAATCTGGTGTATGCGGCACCTGTCGCCGTGGATCGCGAAAGGACGCCTTCCGACAGGATGCGGGTGGTCGTCGTCAACTCGGGCAACGCGAATGCGTGTACCGGCCAACGCGGAATGGAAGATGCCATCAAAATGGCCGAATTGGCGGCCACCGCATGCGATGCAGAGTCCGACCAGGCGCTTGTCATGTCTACGGGCGTTATTGGTGAGTTCTTGCCAATGGAGAAGATTGCGGCGGGGATTCAGGACGCGGCGGGGAGGCTGGGCGACGACGAGGAGCCATTCCTAGCCGCAGCTCGCGGCATCATCACCACGGACAAATCCCATAAGATCGCCGTACGTTCGATCGAAGTGGACGGACAAACGATTAAGATCTCCGGCATTGCAAAGGGCGCCGGGATGATTGGTCCAAGAATGGCGACCATGTTGGCTGCGGTAATGACGGATGCTGCGTTGACGCCGGCTGATGCACAAACCGCACTGGTCGCGGCGGTGGATGACAGCTTCAACTGCATCAGCGTGGAAGGCCACATGAGCACGAACGACACTGTGCTGCTTTTGGCCAGCGGTGCGGCTTGCAGCGAACCTCTGGCCGGCGAAAGTTTGTCCACGTTTCAAACGGCCCTCCGCGAGGTCTGTATCGAATTGGCTCGACAAATCCCGGACGATGGCGAAGGAGCTTCGCACCTGATTACGATCGACGTATGCGGGGCGTCTTCCCGTGACGACGCCTTTCTGATCGCTAAAACCGTTGCCAACAGCAATTTGGTGAAGACGGGCATGGCCGGGAACGATCCCAATTGGGGGCGCATCGTGTGCGCCGCCGGTTACTCGGGCGTCGACTTTGCTCCGGATCGTCTGAGCCTCAAGCTGAACGGGACGCTGCTGTATCGCGACGGCGCTCCGGTCGAGTTCGATGCTGCCTCCGTGTCGCAGTCAATGCAAGCGGACCGCGAAGTTCATATCCTTCTGGAACTGGCAGAAGGCGACGCATCAGCTCGCTTCTGGACGAGTGATCTGACCGTGGATTATGTAAGGTTTAACGCAGACTATCACACATGAGAGCTCCGTTGCACCGAATTCGACTTGGCGCCCTGGTGCTGGCGGTCATTTTTGTGGCGGCAGTGTTGGCGTATCATGCGCTGGGCTACGATTGGCTCGACGCGATATGGATGGTTGTCATCACGGTTTCCAGCGTGGGCTACGGAGAAAGAAGTGTCTTCGCGGATCCTCGCGTTAAGATCCTTTCGATCACCGTAATCGTTTTCGGCCTATCGGCCGCAGCCTATACGATCGGAGGTTTACTGCAAATGATAACCGAAGGTGAACTGGAACGTGCGTTGGGGCGCCGCAAGATGACTCGCGACATCGAGCGTTTGAAAGACCACGTGGTCATCTGCGGGTTCGGCCGCATGGGCGAGATGCTCGCCCGCGACCTGAAAAGCATGCAGCGTTCGTTCGTTATCGTCGACAACGATGTAGAGCGAATCGCCGATGCCGAATCGCACGGATATCTCTGCCTGAGTGGCGATGCGACGGAAGAGGAGACGTTGTGTGAAGCTGGAATCGAGCGTGCTAGTGCTCTTGTCACCGGTTTGCCCAACGATGCGGCGAGCGTGTTCATCACACTGACGTCACGGAACCTGAATCCAAATCTCCAGATCATCGCTCGGGCCGAACTCCCTTCGACGGAAAAGAAGCTGCGGCAGGCCGGCGCCGACCGAGTGGTGATGCCGGCGCTTGTCGGGGCTCGCCAGATGACGCGCTTGATTACAAGGCCCTCGACCGCAGACCTCATGGAATTGGTGGCGGAGACGAGCTTCCTGGATTACGAATTGGACGAAATCGCAGTCCCCGACGACAGCAAGTTGGCACGTGTCACCGTCCGCGAAACCGAGGCTCATCGCCGCCATCGTCTGCTAGTCGTCGCCGTCAAAGAGAAAGACGGCAATATGGTCCTGAACCCTGACGCGGAATACACGTTCAAGTCCGGTGACGTGGTGATTTTCATGGGCCACACCGAAGACATCGCCCGATTCCG
>CAZUAH010000464.1:0-11162 GCA_964617665.1 uncultured Pirellulaceae bacterium | reverse complement strand
TAGCCCATGCGATCGCTCACCGATACAGTGGTCAGGGAACTAAACTGTTACGTTCTTCCCACGCGAAAGACCAGTTCCGTATCGCTGGGGCCACCACTGAGCGAACCTTTCGGCATCTTTGCGATGTCAAGAGCCGCATCCAGGGCATGGCGAGCGTCGTCGCGCTTGTACCACAAGCCCTGGTCGCCGAGATAAACCTCATCGCGGAGCCTCTTTGGCACTTGAGAATCATCGGGTTCGCGATACGCCTCATACCAAATGCCGCAGGTGGTCTCGAACAGCGTGTGAATAATATCGCGCACGCGCCGGTGCTCCTTCTCCAACCTCTTGCGTACCTCCTCCAGCGCGGGCACATCCGCTTCGCCCGCCCCGACCCTAGAATAGGCGATAGCCGCCAGCCGCTGTAGCGACGCGCGCCACCTTAGCCGCGCGGCCGCTTCGTCCGGCAAGGGCTCCACAAAGCTCTCATAGCGATCGGCTTCGCTACGAACAATGCTCTCTGCTCCGAATTTCACAACGACTGTCTCCCGGAGCTTGGCTACTTCGCGGACGACCGTGGCATTCAGCACACCTGCCCCTCCGTGTCCAGGCTCGTTCTGCGTGAATGATGCACGTGTAGCAGAATTGGGCAGTAGTCGGCGAAGCAGGCGTTCCACGTCCCTTCCTAAATCGGACGCGGACAACGCATTCAACTGATCCTGCAGATCTGCGATCATAGGTGTAGCACCTCTGAGAGAATCTACGGCGACCTGGCCGACGGCATCCCAGTCTAAACCGCCGTCCAATTCAATGTCGACTACCGGGTTCAATCGCACCTTATGCAGGCAACAACGCTCGATCTCTCTCAGTTGCTCTTCGGAGCCAATGTTCTTCATCATGTAGCCATCGGCCTTCCCCTGAAAGCATAGGGCTTCAACCCATTCTTTGTCGTTCTTGTGAGCGGTGTGCAGAATCCGACAGATACTTGTTGGAAGAGAAGCTGACAGTTTGACGCCGCTAATATCACCTGGAGCATCCTCGTGCTGCAATCGAACGTCGATCACGGCGATGTCGACGTCTTGTTCTCGTGCGAGTCGTTTAGCGTTTTCGGCGTCCTTGGCCCGAAAAACCAAGTACTCCTCCTCTTCAAGCAAGGTCCCGAAATGCTTTAGGATATCGGGATCGTTGTCAACGAGCAGAATTGCTCCTTTCATGCGGATACTCCTCTACTGTCAGCGCCTGTTGATGTCTTTCCATGACTGGCTGCTATTCACGGATTGGCAGGTATAGCACAAACTCAGTTTCTCCGGCGTTGCCCGAAAGCATCTGTACATTTCCTCCGTAGCTGAGCGCGATACCCCTGGCAACCAGAAGTCCCACGCCTCTGCCACCTTTGTCACTGGGCACCGGCGCACGAAATAGTCGGCTGGCAATGTCCGACGGCACTCCTGGCCCCGTATCTCGAACATGAACTGCAACACGACTAAGTTCAACCTGAATGCGTACCCTGACACAGCCAGACGACGGCGCTCTGCGCACCGCATGTGCCGCATTGTCCAGCAGAATCTGGAGCGCGTGACGCACCCAATAGGGCGGCGCCTCGACCTGCACTAGACTCCTTATCGATTTGAACTCCACTCTCGCCGCGGGACGAGTGTCTCGAAACTGCTCGATCACCATCGCGACAAGATCACCGATACTTGCGGTGAATGTGCCAGGGTCATCTGGTTCCCGTTCCGCCTGCGCCTCCAGGTTCAGGCGTTCGAGTTCCGCGAACATGTCCAGCAGCTTCGCGTCCTCCAGCCTTTCAGCGTATCGTCTTCCTCGTACGATTAGACTGTTTGCGGCACTGAGCTTCTGGGCCGCACGGTGAATCCACACCGAACCTGCGCCTGCCCTCCCAGCGAACGAAGCCAAGGCGGCGATATTCTCCGCCTGCCTCTGAGCCCGCATGACGCCCCAGCTTGCGTACACGATCGGACCCAGTAGGCGTCCTACGTCGTGCAAAAGATCAATGCGATCGACGAAGAAGTCCTTTGGCCTTGCGTAGACACAGAGTGCTCCAATGGGGCAACCTCCAAACACAAGGGGGACAATCGCATGGCTGCTCATATCTTCCAGGATTTCCCTTTCCTCCTGAGCTAGAGCTACTAGCTTCTTTTGGCTGACCGAATCGCCGCCAATATCATTCGTCACTAACGACTGACCGGTGTGAATAACGGAACTCGTCGCCAACGCGGGGTCGTCCATGCGACGTTCCTTCTGAGCCACTTGCGCGTACCGGCCTACGCCATCAATGAGCCTGCAGATGTCACCATCCACGACGCGGATGTGCGCCATAATGGAGTCTTCGCCGCACGGATCTTCCGGGAGTGCTTCTTCAAACTCATCTACCAACGCGTGGAGTGCCGTAGACACCAACTCGGGCGAGGGCATCATTGCCCCCAGACGGATCCGTAGACGTTCCACCGTGTCATCAGCAGGGGCTTTCAGTCGGTCGTCGCCCTTGGTCGCAAGCACACGGGCAATTTCCGTCGCATAGGGCTGCAAGACTTTTCGCGAGTCGAGCACGTCGAGATGGCACGGGGCCGACTCGGCTTCAATCCAGCCGATGTGCTTGCCGTTTGGGCCGTACAAGGCAAAGCGCAAGACTCCCGCAGACGCCTGTCCGGTAATCGACAAGGATTGGTCTGGCAAATCCATGTGATCTGCAGATGGCTCCTTTCGGGTGCCCACGGATCGCGGCTGCCACGTACAATCCAAGTCATCGAGTTTGACGCTACGAGAATCTCGGGCGATCAGTTCGTCATGAAATGCGATCCGGCTTCCTTTCGCTTGCTGCTCTGCGACGTACTCAGCGCCCTCAATTAGGATCGCAGTCTCTCGGTACGTTGTGCGGTGATCCTTTCTGCTGCGGTATATTCGCACCGTGTGAAACCGCCGCTCGAAAATCGAGGCTGCCAGCAGCTTCAGGTGCGCGACCAGGGGCATATCTATGATCGTCGGGCTGCCCGTCAGATCGACTACAGATTCAACGGCCGCAATGGCGTGACCCGCCTTCCCGTGTACAGGGTTTACCCAGACGTGCATGTACTTGAACGTTTCTGTGCCACCAGGATAAACGGGGGAGTAGAAGATGTGGTCGATGGGAACGTTCTCGTCGATCGCCTGATCTACAATACATCCCCAACATCCGCCCTGCTCGACCGGGTAGCGATGGGACTGGCAGTAGCAGAAATCCGGTGAATCTTCACTATGGCCTACCATTTGCCTGTAGGCCTCGTTGCGATACCACATCTTGTGCTGTCGGTCGATTAGATTTACACCTACGTCCAAGATTGGTAGGGCAGCACCGAATTGCTGCCACGAGATGTGATACTGGTCAAGCTGACTTCTCAGATCCAGAATCTCCTCAAATGCCGGCTTGAATTCGTTCTCAAACGTCTCGACAAGTTTTGGCTGAAGAATATAGCGCTTCGCACCGCACGCCAGCGCCTCGCGAACTTTGTCATCAGGAATCACCTGCGCCGAGTAGACAATGATCGTCAAGTTGGGGTTGAGCCCAGCGAATTGCCGGACGAGTTCAATGCCCACATCTTTCCACGGCACTCTCGCTAGTGGGTCTGGATCTGGGATGTCGTCTACACGGTCATACGTGAGTGTGTCGAAACGATGGTCCACAAACGCAAACTGAAATTGAGCCGGGTCTTCCGAAAGTAACTGCAACGCTTCGTGGGGAGACCGCTGGCCAACGACCTCGAAGCCTAGTCGCTGAAACTGCTCGGCCAGCCCCTCGCGAATCGCATCCTCGTCGTCGACAAGGAGAATGCGCCCAAGGTCTTTTTCCGCCATAGAAAATCCCTTCCAGGTTACCGCTCCCCAGGAATCGTCAACCGAAAGCAAGATCCCACGTACAAAACGCTATTCTCCACGTCGATTTCGCCGTCCATCAGTTCAAGCTCGCGACGACAGATATGCAGTCCCATCCCAGAACCGCGATTCTTGCGGGTAGTCTCACCGGCCTCGAAAAACCGGCGGCACTCGGAACGGCGAATTCCATATGCCGTGTCGAAGACGCGTACTTCAACCAGTTTCTTCTTCGCGTCCGGTGCAGGTGTGGCCTGAATCGCAACACAGTTCGTCGTTCGCCCGAATAAGGCCGCCTGCTGAATAGCGTTCAGGAACAGATTGTAAAATACGCGGACGAGCACTGAGGGTCTGACGTGCACGGTCAAGTCAGTCTTGGGGATCACGAACAAGGTGCTGTAATGCCCAGCCTCACCGGCAACCGCCAGATGCGCCTGGGTCAGCACGTCGTCAAGTTTCACGTTGCTGATTGGCTCCTCGTGTGCCCTGGCCAGACGGCTGTGACTTGCCGCGACTTCAATAGCCCGAGCGACTTGGCGTCTCAGGCGATGCAGGCGTGGCTCGTAGGAGTCTATTCCTTGGTCGGGCAAGTCTACTAGCATATCGACGCTTTCTGGCAAATTGTTGACGTCCAACTCAACGCTCTGCAGCACGTTTGCCAGATCGTGTCCAACGCTACTGGATGACATGCCGGCCACAAGGAAGGGATGCTCGAATTCGCGACTCCTCTTCCAGTTTTCCTCTTTAAGAAGGCCCTCGATACGGGCGGCGGCTAACTGCATCTCGAGATTGATGATCTTTTCGGCTGCGGCGCCATTGGCCCGCGCCATTCGCAACACCTTGCCTCGAAACGGAACCCTGCCAAACGCAAACAGTGCGTACGACCTGTCTGCGCCCTCATGCGCCCCGACTGGACATGCGGCACATGCTAAGTATCCGCCGTGAAAGATTCGCAGTAGATTCTTGTGTTTGTCCTCATGCTCGACGCTATGTACGCGCTCGTGATACCACGCTTCGTTGCGCATTGTCACGTCGCGGACGGGGCTGTAACGGAGCTTCTGGCCCCACTGGCGATATCGCGACGGAGCTTCACCTTCGCACCCCTCAAGTTTGGCTGATTCCTGATCGCGCTGATAAGAGAAGAGCGCCACCGTCATTGCTTCCAGTTTCTCCTTCAGCGATCGCAGGATCCCCACCATCTGGCGGTCTCTTTCGTGCATCGATTTCACGCGCGGTGGGGAAACCTGCGAATAGACGGGCTCGGACGATGTTGTAGGCTGTAACAGCTCGTTGGCTGGTTGCGGAATTGCCGTGGCCGCCCGCTGCAGCAATTCCCGCAGCTTTCGGACCGTGATTGGTTTGTGACAGAATGCGACGATTGGCGTGGAACCCGCCACTTCTGCCTTGTTGTTGGAGTTGAGATGCCCAGGCTTCTCGCCGGTGATGAGAATGATCCTGCAGTTCGGTAGCTTCGCGGCCAGTCCACCTGCCCAGGCGATGCCCTTGTGTGGTTTGCCGTCCGATTCCATGTCCATATTCACGTCGACCAGAGCCACATCGAAATCGAACGCCTCCGAATCGCTTTCGCACTTCCTAAGGGCCTCGTCAGCCTGCATCAGACTTACGGCAGCAACGGTGTGAACGCCAGCGAGTTCGAGGTGCTCTCTCAATGAAGCACAAAGGGACGGGGCATCGTCAACGACTAACGCGGCGCGGAATTGTCTCGGCACTGCCGGCAGCGCCGGCAGCGGTTCTGGATGCTCGTACGTGCCGGCGGTTTCGGTGGCTCCAAGCCAAGTCAGACACTTTTTCGGAGATTCGGCGCTTTCGGAGATCAGCCTTACCACGTCGCCAATGAGACACTCACCAAAGAGGTCGACACCTGTAATGCGAACCGGCAAGACATCGTTAACATGGGGATCGAGGTACCGGACAAAATCCTCGAGCGGTACGTCCGACAGGTCGGGGATTTCCCGACATTTCTTCTGCAACATTCTGCGAAGATTGGAAAGCTCGATCGACACACTGACACTGCCGATATCAGCATAGGCCACATCGGGAACCGTGCGATCGCGTACCGTCAGGAAATGGGGGACATCAAAATCGATCGGGACAAGCTGAGAGGCCCACTCGTGGCTCGCGATTCTGGAAACACTTGGGAGTTCGCGGCAGCCGGGCAAGCCGAAGTCCTCCGGAATCCAGACCGGGATCCGGGTGCCATCGGCCACTTCTCGTTTGAATTGTCTGCACAGTTGCGAATAGCTCTCCTTGAGGGAAGCGAGTTTTCCGGACGGAAGGCGAATCTGGACGCTACCCCGATCGGTGTCAATCGCGGCGACGCGGTACAATTGGACTCGGGACAAGGCCGCAGTTGCAGCATCCTTCTTTTCATCCATGGCTCCTCCCCTACGAAGGCTTCGGAGGCCACTATTGCAGGCTCCCGGCACAGACGCCCGACCCAAGGGACGGATCGCGAGGATTGCCACTTTCATGTAGATTCGCAGCCCACACGACTCATAGGCATGCTCGCCTGTGCTTCGGCTCGCTAGCATACTACTTCCGAGCGGGAAGTCAAGCCAAAGGCCCATTATCTTGACCCTTATTGCTCGTTTGTCGGGCCTCTTTTTTGGCGGTCTGAACGCTCGATTCTCATCTGCTCAGCCAAGATGAACCCTGCGTTGGGAAGTGGCTATATGGGGGCTTGTGTGGGGTAGAGCCTACGTTGATGCGCGCAGAGCTTTTTCGCCAGCACGTGGGCAACCAAGATAAGGACTGCGCGAGCTACCTTGCCCTTGAATGGATGGCGACGATCTGGAGGCAACTGAACGGGAGATGTCAATCATCCACCGTTTGGGCGATATTAGTCCGATTGCCCCGATACCGCACACTACCCGAATCGCCCGTGGAGTGTATTTCCCAACTTCTGAATCGAAGGGATGCGGCTATTTTGTGGGATGCCGACTTCAGACTTTCGTACCGCTGCCTGTTCACTTCCCCGCCCCACAAAGCAACTGGCCGTTTTCGAGGGTGAGGAATAACTCGCCTTCGGCTGCGGCTATGCCATTGAAGACGGGTGGTGCGGGGATCGGGTGGCGGGCCAATTCCGTGCCGTCCGAGGTGGAGATTGCCAGCAGCAGGGGCGTGGGGCTGACGCCCTGTTTTTCTGGTGCCTTGCCTGGCGCCGGACCTGCTCCGGCGGCGAAGATGATGTCTCCGGCCAAGACCATGGCGCGTACGTGGACGGGGGCTTGCTTGGACCAGTGCGGTTTGTCTGCGTCGCGGCGGCGGGCGAAGATGCAGTAGGGGCCGTCCTCGAATTCGCTGGACCAGTGGACCACCTGTCGGCCGTAGCCGTAGACGGTGGTGTCGTCGTGGACGAGGATGCGGCCGTACAGGAGTTTTCTGTCCCTGCCGCTGCAGCCGGTCGAAATGGACGACTTTGTGCCGAAGATCCAATACGAGCGGTGCGTCCAGGTATCGTCCAGGAAGTCGGTCATCGTGAACAGGTGCGGTTTACGATCCGCGACCTCGGTGCCCTCCTTGGTGAAGGTCAGGTCGCGAAGGTAGAGGTATTGGTCGTCGGCTGCCAGGATCTCCGAACGTGCGCCAGGCATGGTGTTCGGACCGTATTGCTTCGGTTGCCGGCCCGTTTCCGAGTCCGGGCTGTAGATCTCGGTCTTCGATAGTGTCTCGCCGGTAGCTGGGTCCAATCGGTACAGATCGAGTCCGCCGTCCAGATATGACGATCGGCCGGCCGTGAACACGAGCGTGCCGTCGTCGACGAGCACACTGCCGTGGATCGGCGATGCCGATTCGACTTGACCGTTTGCCACAATACGCCGCGTGTCGCGAGCACCTCGAAAACGCCAGGCCAGCGCGCCGTCGGCAGCCCGGAGGCTATACACATAGCCGTCGCAACAGCCGAAAAGGACTTGGCCCTCGTGAATCGTGGGCGGCGAGTCGATGCGCCCGCCCGTAGTGAACGTCCATGCAGTCCTGCCGGAACTGCGGTCGATGGCCAGCAATTCGTGCCGGTCGGGACGGGCGACGAATACCTTGCCATCGGCCACGGTCGGGGGCGTGGCATTCTCGCCGATCTCGACTTGCCATTTCGCTGTCAAAGCGGCGGGCACGACACACGACGCGCGACCGCTCCTCTGCGTGTCGCCACGGTAGGTAGGCCAAGAAGAGTCAAGAGACAAGGGTCTAGAGTCGAGAGCCTGACCAAAAGCGGGGCCGCGTACCAGCCGTTCTTCGGCTCTTGACTCTTGACTCTCGACTCTTGTTTTTCTCTCCGGCGCGAGCGCGTTGAAACCCATCAGCTTGACCGTGATATAGCATCCGCATGCGTGGGGCGGCACGTACAGCATTCCGTTGCATGGCATGACGCCGTACCGGCAGGTGCCGCGGGCCCAACTGTGCCAGAGGTAATCGCCCGATTCCAGATCCAAAAACTCTGTGCCTCGGCGGCCGCCTAGGATGTAACGATCGGTCGCCCGGTTGTCGTAGCAACGGTGATGGTGTTTGGGGTTCTCGGCGGTGATCTCTTTGACGACGTTGCCCGTGGCCAAATCACGCTCGATGGCAAAGTACGGACCCCACGATGGCCCCGTGTGCCGCTTGCCTGTATCGTACGGCCTACCGCCACCGATCCAGAGCGAGCCGCCGGCAAAAAGCACATCACGTATGTTCGCAAGTGCCACGGGTTGCGTCCACCGCGGCTGGCCGTTTTCCGGCGACAGCAGCGTGATCTTCTGCTTGCTCACGCAGACCACGGCGTCCTCGGAAACCGCACGCAGCGGATCGGACTGCTTCGTCCACAACGTCTTGCCGGTCTTCAGATCGAAGCAGTGCACTCCGCCCCTCTTCGTACAGTAGACTCGGTCTCCGCAGGCGCGCAGACTGAGCTGCCGAAGGCCGAGCGCATCGTCGCCCGTCTTCTTCCACAACACTTGCCCAGTCTTCGCATCAAGAGCAAGTATGGTCAGGGATGCTTGGCCCTCACCCCTTCGGAATGCCTGGACAAACGGATCGCGCGGATCCCTCAGGTGCAACGGCGATTCAGTCTGTGCCGTGAGCCTCTCCCATTTCTTGTATTCGGCCAGGCGTGCATCGGTCACCTCTTTGACCGCGAGCAATAGAACACCCTCATGGCAGAGGATCTCCTCGGCGCCTTCGGTATTGGGATAGACCTTGACTGTTTCTCCAGACGCTGCATCCAGGGCGCTGAGCGGAGCGTGAAAGCCGAGCGTGAAGTAAACCCGGTCGCCCACGGCCACCAGCTTGCGCTGAAGCTGACGGGGGCCTTGGGTCCAGCCGCAGAGATGCGAGAACCACTTGCCAATGGGCCGTTCCCACAGCGGCAAACCGTTGTAGGCATCGCGTGCCAGCAGCTTCCACTCGGCCGGTTTCCGCAACGTCGCAATGGGGCCTTGGTCCGCGATGTAGAAGATACGGCCCCCGGAGGACACCACGGCTTGGATGCTGGGAGTGTACTCGTGACTCCGGCTGTGCCGCGGTTCCGCGTTCCACTGGAGATGACGCGGCGGCCCCACAACCGTGTCGCGGGCAACTGGATTACCGCTGGCATCATGAAGAAAATGCGTCCACTCGTCGACGCCTTCACGCGGTGGCTTGCGAATAGAGCTGAGAGGCGGAATGGAGCTGAGAGTCGAGTGTCTAGAGTCGCGAGTAAGCAGCACACCGCCGGGAGACAGCACTCGCATGATCTCGTCATCCCGTATCTTGCATCCGGTATCCCGCAACACCACGTTCACCAAGTTGTCCGTGTAGGGCAGGTGCTTTCCGTCGAACGTCTCGACTGAAACCGGGCCGTAGAGGCCCCGCGATCGGATGTACTTTCGCGCTTCCTCGATGCGGGCCGGGTCGGTGTCCAACCCGTGGACCACGAAAGCATCGTCCTGGCGAAACGCGGCGGTCAGACGTCCGTCACCGCAGCCAAGGTGCACGACCAATCCGCCTTCGACGTCAACGGCCGAGAAGATGGATGGCGAGAGGCTCTGTGCCGCTGTGTCGTTACTCACTGCTGACGATCCGAACACCAAAGACATCAATCCGAGGCACATGGCTAAAGCCGTTGCTATCCTGATCATTCTCGTTCTCCTGAGATGTGCGAATAAGGACCGACAGATGCGGGTTTCGGGATACGAGATACAAGATTCGGGAGGCAGGATACGCGATTCGGGTCGGCGACGCGGTTCCGAACGGTCTTGTCCCGTACCGCGCATCTCGTATCCCGCATCCCCCTCCGCTTGCGGCCGCGGGCCGCGTTACCGACACGCCGCTCCTCACACGTACTGTTCCGGGAACTTCCAGGGATCGCGGTACTCGGGGACGGCCAGACGTGCGGCTTCTTCGTCGCCCACAATCTTCTCCGTGGCCGGGTCGTACTGGATCGAACGGCCCAGCTTCAGTGATAGATTGCCCAACACGATCGGCACGTTCACCTTGTGGTGGTAGAACACGTTGCAGCTAGGCTGCTCGCGAGTTCGGATGCAGTCGAGCCATTCGCGTTCCTGGCCGGGCGAGTCGGGCGTAGCTTTCTCTGGCTCTTTGGCGTCCTTCATGCGGTCGCCTTCGGGCACGATATTCAGGGTGCCGTAGTTAGCCCAGAGCGTTCCGTTGACGCCGTGGAAGTACGTACCCAGCTTCCGCCCGAGGCCGCCATTGCCCTGCAGATCGAAGCCGTACGCATTCACCTGCGACATCATCCAGGTCAGCGTGAAACCGGGATACTGGCAGGTGGTTTCCTGCGTGTCGTGAGCGTCGCCGGCGTCGCGGCAGATGTATCGGCCGCCCGAGGAACTGATCATGGTCGGCAGTCCCAAGTCGAGCGCCCAGACCGGCAGGTCGATGATGTGAGGAGCCCAGCAGGGAGTCCATCCGCCGCTGTAGTCCATGAAGGCGGAATGGGTGCCGGATGTCTGGATGATCTTCGGATGACACGGCCGCATCGGACCGGGGCCGACCCAGAGATCCCAATCGAGCCCCTCGGGCGGATCGCAGTTGGGATCGTTTCCAACACCCTTCTCGCCCTGATTCAGCACGTTGAAGGTTCGCGCCACGCTGATCTTGCCAAGATTGCCCGAGCGCACGTGGTCGACAACCTTGTGGTAGTTCTCGCCCGAGTGGATCTGGGTGCCTACTTGACTGATCCGGTCGTGCTTCTTGACAGCCCCTTTCACCGCCAGGCTCTCGGCCAAGTGGAGCGTCATCGGCTTCTGCAGGTAGATGTCCTTGCCCGCCGCGCAGGCGTCGACCGCCTGCAGCGCGTGCCAATGTGGAGGTGATGCGAT
>CAZUAH010000463.1:0-11195 GCA_964617665.1 uncultured Pirellulaceae bacterium | reverse complement strand
GGAGTCCCTCAAAATGATCCCCAATCGTGAAGAGAATCTGGGCCGCCGGAGCGGGCTTGTTGCCGAATCCAAGCTTCAAACAGGGAATCGCTGGTTGGGTGTTCCGTCCCGGTGACGACTCGCAGGTCTCGTGCATCGACAGTGGGAACGATCGTGACACCGTTATCGCGTTGTGTCCCAATGGACAACTTCTCGGAATCGAGACGGAGAGGCTCGAAATCGGCAAGGATCTGCAGCCCGATCAGGCGTATTGTGTCGAGGCACAGTTGAAGAACGAAGGGCTACAAAAGGGCGTTTTCGCCTTCTCGATGTACTGCTTCGACTCTGCGGGGAAATCGCTGAAACAGATCGCTTTCTACGGTCTGAGCGCGCGATCGAAACCGCACGACTGGAAGAAGCGACGCGGCGAATTCGGGCCCGGCACACGGAATCCGTTGCCGGAAGGAACGAAGAGCGTGTGCATCCGCTTCTCGTTCTACGAAGCGAACGGGGACTGCCAGGGAGAGGTGTTGGTCGATGACGTAGATCTCCAGACTTATGAACCACCCGTCTACGCAGGTTGGCCTGCGGAGATCGTCGCAGACGTTGGAGATCTTCAGATCCGTTTCGAAAGTCGCTCCTTTTGGACGCTCTACCGCATCGACTACAAAGGCGATCGGCTCTGCCTGGACCGCTTCGGCAGCCACTACGGCTCGGTTGCCAGTTTTCCGGGCGTCGGCTTCATCGGCTCCGGACACACCGAAAACGAGAACGAGGAGATTGTTGACCTCAAGCTCCTTGTTGATGGCAGGCCGGCCGACAGACCAGAGACGAAACTCTCTTGCCAAGGAATCCGCCTGCAGAAACAATCTCGCATCCGGGACCTCATGCTAAACACAGAGATTACGGTGAAAGACAACCGGATCGTAGAAGACGTGAAACTTCGTGCGGTGAAACCCACCGCCGTCAATCTGATCTACCATTTCATGCATCCGTGGACGTTCACGGCAACCGAGTATCTGGCCGAGTCGCTCGACGGCAATCGCATTGAAGGTTCCTTCACGGGAGACAAGGGTCAGAAGGTCGACAGACCCGTACGCTGGTCCGCGATCTACGATGCGCCAACAGAGAAAGGCGCTGTCACGTACGTGCTGGATGTCCCTGCTGATGACGATTGGCGGACACGGTATTGGGACGTGCCCAGCGTGTATCGCAAGCACTACCTTGCGACATTCATCAACAAGACCATACCAACCGACAGGGAATTCCACTATCGGGTCGTGACGATGCCATTCAAGTCAGGAACACAGCACTGGAAAGATGCCGCCGCAGAAGTTGCGGGCCGTTGTGCCGCATCGAAGAAATGAAAGGAGCCGGACATGGCAACGCGGGATCCGAAGACGAGATTTCTGATCCTGTATCTAACGATGTCGTGTAGCGTGGGCGTCGTCACGGACGCTTTCGGAGCCGATGCACTGGACGCATGGCGTAATGGTGTGAAGGTATTCCGGCTTCTCGACAAAGGTGAATGTCACAGCGTCCACTCCTACTTCAATACATCACCTGAAAGCCCAGACGGCACGCACGTCGTCCTGTACTGCTCGACCGCTGCCAACGCTCACGAGGGCGAGGTTTGCGTTGTCGATCGCGGTACCGGGGCGATTAAGGTCCTGGCATCAGACGTAGTGGTCGAGGACGTTCATCGAGTGGCTTGTCAGCAGTGGGTACTTGGTGGACGTAGCGTCGTGTTCCACGATCTGCGGGACGACGAGTGGTGCGTCGTCGAAATTGATATGGAATCTGGCAAAGAACGAGTGCTGACAACTGGGCGTCAAGTCGGTTGGGGACAGGCGCAGGGAGACATAGTCCCGCTGTACGGGCCACACTGGGAGCCTGGCGAACATCGCGACTTGGAGTTATTGAACCTACGCACGGGCGAGGTCTCCACAGCTGTGACTATAGATGCGACGAAAGAAGCGTATCTGGATTGGTTCTCGCGGCAGTTTGCCGATCGCCCGACTTCGGCCTTCTTCCCGATCCTCAGCCCTGACATGAACCGAGTGTTCTTCAAAATCGCTGCGGCGGCGGGCGGCGGATTCCGCAGCTCGGCAGGGAGCCGACGGTACGGCATCTTCTGTTACGATCTGCGCAAAGAACAATTCCTGTACATGCACGGCAAGTGGGGTCACCCAGCGTGGGCGCCCGACTCGCGCCGTATCGCAAACATATGGGGACAGCGCCCTGTACTGGTCAATTGCGAAACGGGGGCCGTCGAGTCCAACCGGGACCTCCCAGCCCTTCCAAGTGCGCATCCCGCGATGTCACCCGACGGTCAGCTTTTCGTTGTCGACACCCGCGCCGAGTCATTCGGTGGCGACAAGAATGAATGGGCCATCGTCGTGGGCAGCATCGAATCCGGTGAGTATGTCCTCATCCATCGGTTTGACAACAGCCAAGGTGCCAGATCCTGGCGCAAGGCACATCCGCACCCGGTGTTCAGCCCCGACGGTCGCCGCATCTACTTCAACGTCAGCTCCGGCCCCTGGACAAGGTTGTACATCGCGGAATTGTCCGAGTAGAACTGCGAGTGCGGTCCGATCGCTAACTTAACGAGTCGTTGGCGGAGCGTCCGTGATCTAGCATCTCTAGCCGCACTGACTGCGGAAGCGGCTGTTGCCATTTCAGCCCAATGCGCCCTTTTCTCGGGTGGGTTGCGGGCCACTTCCCCAGCAATCTAGAATGATGAAAGCGGCGTTCAGGTTGAATGCTGGGTAGACTGTGTGAGTTGCCGCGAGGCTGCCTTTTGCTCGACAAGTCGGCTGGGGACGCAGGTCCAGAGTCAATCAGTCGAATACTTGGATGGCCGACATATGGCAGCGGCCGAATCCCGTATTGAGTACCACTATGGCAAAGAAAAAGACAGGCCGGTCGAGTTTGGCAGCCGCGAGTAGCAGGCAGGTCTCCGAGGCGAAATACGATTACGCGGCGGTCTACTTTCTTTCGCTTACGGTGGGAAATGTGCGCTGTTTCGGTGAAGAGCCGCAGACGTTGGACCTTTCGGACGGCGATGGCCGGCCGGCACGGTGGACCGTATTGTTGGGCGATAATGGAACAGGGAAGACGACGTTGCTGCAGCTGATGGCGAAATACGTGATCAGTCGAAACATTTGCGCATTGAAGGATGCGTCACCGGTACGACTCGGCTTCGGTAATTCGTCAATGGTTCGCTATGGAAGTGAAACAAAGGCAAGAATGCGAGTTGAGTTGAGAACTGGGGGCAAACTAACCGACGCGGGCAGCGCTACTCAATCTGAAGCCTACACCATGATTCTGATCTCCGGGCCCTCGGTCAAAAGGCATGGCGGACGTCCGGATTCTCGAATCCAACCGATGCTGGCCTGCGCCTACGGGGCTTGGCGGAGTCTAGGCGCATCCAGTTTGGCCGACACGCGTGATCAGCTGGGCGTCGAGAATCTCTTCGCGGACACGGAACCGCTCCGAAATGCAGAGGAATGGTTGCTGCAACTCGACTATGCCGCCAGCAAGAAGTCGGCGATTCAGGCTAGGAAGAAAGAAGAGTTACAGCGGGTCAAGGCACTTCTCGTGGAGCTCTTGCCCGATGTTGACAGTATTCGGATATCCGTGCCGTCCGATGAGCATCCATCGCCGTATGTCGAGTTCAAGACTCCCTATGGTTGGGTGCCGCTACGGCAACTGGGTTACGGTTATCAGACACTCGTTGCCTGGATGGTTGACTTCGCCAGCCGGATGGTTGAAGCCTACCCGGCCAGTTCGAATCCTCTGGCCGAGCCTGCGGTGGTGCTGGTCGACGAGATCGACCTGCACCTGCACCCGCGGTGGCAGCGGGAAATCATGGGCTACTTAGCGAAACGGTTCCCGAACACGCAGTTCATTGCCACCGCCCACAGTCCGTTGATTGTCCAGGCGGCCGCCGACGCCAACATCGCGGTCCTTCGTCGCGAGGGAGACCGGGTGGTCATCGACAATGACGTGAAAACGGTCCAGGGCTGGCGGATTGATCAAGTACTGACAAGTGATCTGTTTGGCGTGCCCAGTGCTCGCCCGCCGCAGCTCGACCACGCCCTACAGCGCAGGAAGGAACTGCTTACCAAGGGCAAACTAGCGAAGAAGGACAAGGAGGAACTGGCGAAGTTGGAAGCCCAGATCGGTGAATTTCCTACAGGGGAAACGACTGCGCAGACCGTGCGGGAGGCAGAGCTTCTCGAACAAACCTACCGCTTGCTCAAGAAGCATACGGGGCAGTCAACGTGATTCAGATCGACAAGCCGGCTCAGGCCCCGCCCATTCTGCGTCTGCCCAACTACCGCGGTCCCAAGAAGACCCAGGCAATGCGCGACGAGTACGACGCAGCCCCGCAGGACTATCAAACCGGCCAGAAGAGATTCGAGTTTGATTCGGATATCTACGGGGCCAAGTCAGTCAAGTCCGCTCTGACCGAAGCTCAGCATGAGAAGTGTTGCTTCTGTGAATCAAAGATCACGCACATCTCATACGGCGACGTCGAACACTTCCGTCCCAAGGCAGGTTGGGTACAAAGCAAGGGGGACACACTCAGTCGTCCAGGGTACTATTGGTTGGCCTACGATTGGTCCAACCTGTTTCTGGCTTGCCAACTTTGCAACCAGCGACACAAGAGAAACCTGTTTTCTCTCCAGAATCCGGCCGATCGTGCAACGTCACATGACGACTCGCTTGACGCCGAGATCCCCATGTTCATCAAACCAGACGAGGAAGACCCGGAGCAGTACATCTCGTTTCGTGCAGAGTATGCCTACCCGATTGACGACGACCCGTATGGCAAAGAGACCATCGAATCCCTTCAGTTGAATCGAGAAGAACTGGTGGAGATGCGGCGGGATCGGCTGAGCTTCTTGAAGCTGCTGACAATTGGCCGGGACTTGGCGGCCCTTCAGATTGCGAAAGGGGACCCGGATCCGCAATTGCCGGGTTATGTTGCCAGCGTCGACGCTAGACTCACCGCCGCGCAGCAGCCCAACGGCGAATACTCGGCAATGGCCAAAGCGCTGCTAGCCTGATCGTCTCGGTTCGCTCGCGAGCTTCCCAAGCCAGAGACAGCCACATTCACAGCAGAAGCCGATGGCAAACTGACCGGCTGGCCAAACCAGCGGTGCTGCCCTTCACCGTCTGACACCTCCCCAATTCAGTAGCGTCACCACCGCCGGTGGCTCCTACTGACACGGCTCCTCCAATCGGTCCGTTTCGTTGCTGAGCCATTGGAGGTTGAAACGGGCGAACGTGAGCCGTTCGTAGGCATGCTTGTCTCCGCGCTCGTACAGACAGCAGATGGTCATGTCGGGCGCGATGCACAAATTGGAGTAGGCCGATGGCCCTTCGTGAAGCACGCGGCCCGCGTTCCATGACTTGCACTCGTCGTAGCTGATCCGTACGGTCATGCGTGTCCGCGATGTGGCGGCTGGGTTCGAGAAAAGAATGCGTTTTCTGTCGTGTCGTGAAGCGTCGGTGAACCGGACGATGCTCGCCTGGCATTGAGGACTGATCAGCGTATCGTCGAACTCGACGTCCGACCAGCTTTCGCCACCGTCTTTGCTCCATGCGTAAATGCGGCGGTTCTTGCCGTGCTTGCTTCGTACGTTCAGGTACACCGAACCGTCTACCGTTTCGACGGCCTCACATTCGTTCGTCTTCTTGCTCAGGCTCCCGCCCAGGTTCCAAGTGGCTCCGTGATTGTCGCTGTAGATTACATGCGCCAGCGAATCCGGGCGCGGCAATCCGCGTATGCGATGGTCGCACGGGATGAGCAATCTGCCACACTTCAATTGAATCCCGTGCCCGGGCCCTGTGGCATACCAACTCCAGTCGGGTTGTTTCACGTCGCCGGTGATATCGACCGGATCTGTCCAAGTCGCGCCTTCGTTCGCGCTTTTCATCACGAACACGCCGTCGTTGTTGCGCGTGTATGCGAGCCAAACCGCGCCGGTGTCACGATCCACAACCGCGCAAGGATTGCCAATCGTGTTCTGGCCGTCGTCCCAGACAAGCTGCATCTTCCCCCAGGTTTCACCGTTATCCGCGCTCCGCTTCAACACAAGGTCGATGTCGCCGGCGTCGGACGAGCTGTTCT
This sequence comes from uncultured Pirellulaceae bacterium, assembly GCA_964617665.1. Taxonomy (GTDB): domain Bacteria; phylum Planctomycetota; class Planctomycetia; order Pirellulales; family Pirellulaceae; genus JADHUC01. The sequence goes on along the minus strand of CAZUAH010000463.1, from coordinate 5,071 downwards.
TCCGGCCTTCGCAAAAGGCCAATAGGACTCCACTCTTGGAGGCAACAAGTGCGGGAATACGGAACGTGTGATACCCGTCGTGTCTGCTGACAAAGATGTCGCTTTGTGTGATTACGGGCCTGCCCGGTTCCGCCCCGGACGCCGCTGTCACGGAAAACAACGTCGTGACGTATACGAAGAAACGCATCATGGGCTCGCTCCTTCCAACAAGAGGCGTGCCCATATTCTATGCGTCTGAAATACCAGCCGCCATTGCTAGCGTCACAAAACGAATGATGTTGGTGCTGGCTCGGCGCGACACGGGCGCAGGCCGAGTTTGCTTAACATCCATACGGCGGGACACCAGTTCGTGAAAGCTGACTGGAGCAGATTCAGTCCGGCGAATGCCGTGAACGCTAGCCACCAGGGGCTGACGGTGATTGCCAGTGTGATGCTCAGTAGTACGACGATCCCAGCCATGGCGCGAAGTGCTCGTTCTATCGTCATTTGATTCGCCTTATTGGTAATGATGTGTTTGGTGGCGGGGCTGCGGGCCAAACGACGCAGTCGCCAACCGCGTGTCCCTACGACAGGGATTGATCCAGAGATGCCAGAAAGGTTACAGAACGGCGTCGCTGAATTAGAAGACCTACCGCGAGACGGGTTGATACCAGTGCGAACGCCAATACACCTGGTCGATGGCGTAGACGTCGATCGGTTCGTCTGGGGCAAGGTCGGCAGGCAAGGCCCCGTACCGTTGCATCTGGATGATGTAGTGATCGTTTGGCCGGAAGCCGGGCATGTCGAAACGCTTTGCGATCTGATGTTCTCGGCTGGCTTCGGCGATCGCTGATAGAATCGCTTGATAGTCGGGATCATTCGCATCCGCAAATACGATTGGATCGCACAGCCCGAGTCCACCAGCGTTTTCCGAAAGCGGTGCTCGCACAAGCAGCGACTTGTCCGGTCGGGTGAGATTGCACAGCGATTGCGGCGTGCGGCTGCGACCGAACTTGAAGTACCCCATCGCCCCGCGGATCTTCTTGAGGTCTGCAAGATCGTGGACCAGGGGCAACGGCGGACCGGTTTTGCCGAACGTGAAATAAATTCCTTTGCCGATCACCGGTTTCGTGTTCGGCGGCGAACCGTGACAGCCGCCACACCGGCGTTCCATCACATCCACAGGGAATTCCACCGGCGTCATTCCGGATCCCAATGCCGCATACGTGCCAGGATAGGTCGCGCTGGTTTCGATCCACAACCGCAGGGTCGTGTACTCGCGATCAGATAGCTTCGCCTTGTAGTGAGAGCCGTCCAACAAGCTCAACAACCGGGCGGCGCCAGTGCCGATTGTTCGCGGAGCACGATTGCCGTACGGCTGATTTCGCCCGTCGGCGATCAACGATCGTTGAATAATCGTCCAATAGCTCTGCGAAAACAGCGGCGTGTGATCGCCGGTCAGATCGACCCGACCGTCGTATTGCTCTGGGTTGTGGCACTCGACGCAATGGCGGTCCAGAATGGGCTGAACGTGGCGAGGAAAATCCAAGACGTCGGGAACGTCGGCGAAACGTTCGATTCGGCTGGGCGCTCGCCGCAAGGCCATCGGCATGGAAAAAGGGGACAGGTCCAATTGGCGCGCACTTCGTTGGTGCGCAGCACCCTCCGGGCCGTTCCGGCAAATTGGACCTGTCCCCTTTTTCCGCTCCGACTGTGCCCGCGGCGGTTCCAGACGCTGCTCGTGACAGCCCACGCAGCCCGCTGTCTCGCCGGGCTGCACCGACACGAAGCTCTGCATCCGTTTGACCGACAGGTCGTTTTCGTCCAGCGCCACAAAGAACAGCGAGCGCAACGCAGGGGCCTCGAAATGCGCCGAGCCGTCAGGTTCCACAGGCACGGTGCCCAGGGCGCGAGCCAACGTGAACGTGCCGCCAACGCTCAACGGCCACGGTCCTCCGGAGAAGTTGACGGGCTTGGGCAACTGCTCCAGCACTAGCAGCTTCGCGATTTCGCCGCGTTCGACGCCCGCCATGTTACGACCGTGGTAGATGTCGCTGAGCATCAATCGTCCGGTGCCCTGCGATAGATCAACTCGCGACGGAACGGTACGTTCGCGCGGCCGTGGGCGAAGCGGTCGCGGTTCATGACATTCAAGACGACTGCCCGCTGCCGGCCGATAGACTAGGTCCGTGTTTCCTTGGCCATCCATCACCCAAATGCCTTGTCCGTCTGCCACCAGGAAACAGTTTTCCGAGAAGGCATAGGGATCCCGGAACAGCTTGCCCGGTTGGCTTACCGGCCTGGTCGCGTGCGTGTTGTCGGGGCCGGTGCTGGGGTCGACAACGGTAACAACACCCATGTGCTCGGGCCTACCATGCCGTGGCGAAAACGAGGCCACAACTTTGTCGGTGCCCGGAATCGGCTTGGCGTCCAACATGGTGATGCCGGGATACTTGCCTGGCACAGGAAACGGTTTAGTGTCCAACACAGCCGTTCCCGGGTACTGGTTGCCGTAGTAAACCATCTGCCCGGTGCCGTCTGGATTCGTTGTCCAAAGATGATGGAAAGCCAATTGGTGGCGGTCGACGTACTCCCACCGCATGTACAGGATGCGACCGTCGGGCAAGACCCATGGCGTGTTGTCGTGCTCGACGTTGGTCGAGATCGCGCGCACGTTACCTCCGTCGCCGTCACAGCGATGGAGTGTCGCCACTGGCGTGCGCCAACAATTGACCACGCGATTGCAGCGGCTGGAACAGAACACGATGCCACTGCCGGGCAGGTAGGTCGGCTCGATGTCGTTGCACGATCCGTCGGTCAATTGCACCAGATCGGTGCCGTCCGTATTGATTTCGTACAGGTGGTAATAGGGCTGGTCACCTTCCCGGTAGGAAAACAGGATCTTGTCGCCGTCGTAATGCACCTGCGGATCGCGTACGCCGCCCGACGGATCGTCCAGCAGCACCTTCAACTGGCCGGTTCGAAGATTCAACAGGCACAACCGCCCGCCAGTTTTGAAAATCGGATCCGGCTCCCAATCCTCGGGCAGTCGCTGGATAGGATACTCCTGTCGACCGCACCAATAATGCCCGAAGTTCGCATACCAGTGATCATTGCCAGGAATACGTTCGGCAAAAACGATTTCGTCCACGTCGACCATGGGGCCGTCCAGGAACTTTGCCAGCAGATCGCCCGTTTTGCACTCCGGCAACTCGGGAATCTTCTCCAGAATGTTCGGCGGTTCGGGCGAAGGCAGGCCAGCGATCAGTACAGGGTCGAACCGGACGCTTGGCGAATCGGCGTCTTGAAAGAAAAGTCCATCCACCGTGCCGCCTTCGGCATATCCCAAGGCGGTCAAGTCGATAGCGACAGGCAAGGCTTTGAAGCCACCCGGTGAAAAGGCCGTCTCCAGCGGTTGCGTCTGCAGGTCTTCGAGCGACTTGGTTGGCTGGTGGAACAAATAGGGCACATACTGCGCGACCATCATCGCTCGCGGGTGATCGAACGTAATGTCAAACGCGCGAACTGTGATTCCCCGCAGATCCGGCTTCCAATGCAGCGGACCAACGTGAAAAGCGTCACCTCCTGCAGGGCTGTCGCCGCGTTGAACCTCGAACAGCACGACGTCATCGCCCGGGAGGTTCACGATGGGAGGGTCGAACGTAACCGCAATGCCTGGAGTAGCTTGTGGTCCGTCGAGCACCGGCGCTCCGGTCAATTTGCCATTACCTGGATTGATCAATCCGGTCGTCAGCTTCAGATCTCCCAACAGAACGGTTCGATTCTCGGACGACGGCGCATCGCATCCGGCGGTGTAGACAACGTTTCTTGTGTGCGAGGACTTGAAGTGCGTCACTGTCGCACGGGTCAACTTTGACGCATCGAAGGCAACCGTACCCTTGCCGCGAGTCACGACAACACTGGTTAACACCGTGTCGTTTCCCTCGGACTTGACGGTATAACCAATCACTTCTCCGCGAGCTGCTTCAGCCAAGCCAAACAGCCCCACAGCCATGCACGCCGCGAGGTACACAGTCCGATGCTTTCGATTCATCTTCCAGTCCCTTGATACACTGCGCTTCGGCGAGGCACAAACATCGCCATTCGTACAAGTTAGACTGAACGGTCGATGAACTCAACGCTTCTTTGCGAGTTGGCCTGAATGGAGTTGAGAAGTTCTTGCACAGTGTTGATAATACGGACACCTACCGACACCAAATCCTCGAATGGAGCCATGCCATGAAGAGATACAACGACAGAAGAGGAATCACACGACGACACTTCGTCCGCCGCGCGTCCGCATTGGCGGCGGCGCCATTGGTCATACCTGCCACAGCCCTGGGGCTGGACGGCGCAGATTCGCCGTCAGAGCGTGTAACCTTGGGAATCATCGGCACAGGTGGCCGTGGTACGGGCAATATGCGATCGCTCTTACCCGTGGCTGGGGCACAAGTGGTAGCTGTGTGCGATGTGAAGCGTAATATGCGCGAACGCGCTGCCAAGATCGTCGACGACCACAATGCGGCCAACCGAGGCGGCGCCGGCAAGCCGTGTGACATGTACAACGACTTCCGCGAAGTGCTGGGCCGCGACGATGTGGATGCAGTTGTGATCAGCCCTCAGGACCACTGGCATGCGGTGATCGCTGTGGCCGCGGCGCGAGCAGGCAAGGACATGTACTGCGAAAAGCCGTTGGGCGTGGCCGTCTCGGAGTGCGTGGCCATTCGCGACGCGGTGCGACGCTACGGTCGCATTTTTCAAACGGGCACACAGCAGCGGTCTGATCCGAGGTTCCGCCATGCGTGCAACCTTGCCCGTTTCGGTTACCTCGGTAAAGTGAGCAAAGTCGAAGTCGCCGCTCCCGGTCCCAAATACCAACCGAAGTACAAAGGTCCGGCGACACCCGCACCCGTGCCCGATGGATTCGATTACGAGATGTACGTCGGTCCGGCGCAGATGAGGCCATACACGCCCTATTGTGTCGATTGGCCCGGCTGGTACTTGATCTGGGACTACTGTGCCGGTTTCATTATCAATTGGGGCGTGCACCACCTGGACATTGCACACTGGGGCCAACCTTCGATCAGCCAAC
>CAZUAH010000462.1:0-11207 GCA_964617665.1 uncultured Pirellulaceae bacterium | reverse complement strand
CCAAAGGGTGAGCCGACGTGAGGTCTGACGAGTGAAGAATGGTGAGTGCTATCGAATTCACCGGCACCACGGACGACCAACTTGAACGCCTACAAAAACTCGGAGAAAATCATCTCTGGTCCCGCGGAAAACACGACACAGGGCAGCTTTGGCAGTGATTGCGCGAGGAATTGTGCATCTGTGGACGTCAGATTTAGTCGCGTGCCGGCACGGTCAGCGGATCGTAAGTGATCGTCCGTGTTGGGGAATCGTAGGTCTTCGCCCAACTTGGCGTGATACCGCCATGGCCCCATTGAAATCGTGAGCCAGCTATCGCTCTTGCCGATGGAAACTGGTGTCTGTGGTCGAAGTTCTTTGCAGCCGAACAGGGTACTTCTCGGCAAGAGCACGTTTTCTTCCCACGGGAACGTAAAACCGTTTTGGACGAGCAGCTGTTTCCCATCCGTGGCGCAGATCGATCCTGCTTCACCCCGCAATTCGAGATAGTCCAGCGCGTATCGAACAGTTGTCGGATCCGCTGTTTGACTGGCATCCCGTAACGCGGATATCAGAGGCGAGACATTCTCGACCATACGTTCAGGGCGATCAGGAAACTCGCCGACGTTGGATTTTTCTGGTGTTTGATAGCGCATCAGCAAGGGTGTTTTACCGTCGCGCCAGCTGGCTAGAATCTGCCCATCTTCCTGATTTTCGATGGTGACAGGGTCATCCGAGCGATGCTCACAATCGACCAACAGATCACCAGGTACACGCGCTTCGTCAGCTGAGTACTTACCGGGTAGGTGATACTCGATAGCAGCATCTTCCGTCTGCGCGCGAGCGGTCAGCCCGTGTGGCGTGGCTCGAAACACCACCGCGGGCATGGAAGCCCGCGGCGATGTTCGTAACGCATGGCGAAAGACGATCCGCAGTTGGCGGAGTAGTCTCCGCGGAACGTTGATCACGACAGAAATCCTCCTGTATGGAAGACGAATGGTGGAATTCAGCAAGCCGCTGGTTCACGTATCGAGGGTCGAGAGAAAGTGGTCCTGCGGTCCGCTTCGATTTGATCCCAATCGATGGTGCTTGGTTCCTGTTCGAAGGGAACAGAGGTCAGCGGAACAAAGCCCCGCTGGGCAATCGTACCGACCGTTTCACCGGTGGCTTTAGCCACTTCTCGATTCAAGTCAGACTGGTTCATAGTGCTCCTTTCCGGGAACAACGAGCAAACAGGGGGGAAGAAACGCGACGAAGAAGAAAGAGGGGGACTCAGCCAGCGCGCGGAGTCCTCGGCAAAACAACCTGGATTTCGTAAGACAGCTTCGAAATGGCTGGTGGGGATCAAGCAGATCCCTGGGCAGGGAGCCAGCATTGTCGGAGCCAATCGACTTCCGCTTCCAATGCCTGACTCCGTCGAGGAAACGGCCCCAGTAAGGGTCCGCCTACGGGCGACAAGTCGGCATGCCAGCATCCGCTGTCATCCGGTTCGACATGGGATACTCGGCTAATTGAAACTGCGCCAAGTGTCGAGAGATCAATACGCTCTGCGTATACGCAATGGACGGAACCGTCAGGCTGGACGACAAGCTCCATCAGGCTGCCTCCCGGTGAATCGTCGGCCGGCGCAGAATGTTGCGTCTTGGCCGGTCGATCATCATCGAGTCCAAGGTTCCTCGGACTTCGGCGAGTTCGCTGGCAACCGTTTGTCGTAAGACGTTGTTATCACGCAGCGACTGCGGTTGGATCCCTTGCACGATCTGCTGGGCCTGGGAGACCAACTCGTCCAACTCGTCATTGGAGCGCACATTGAGCTGGCGGAACCGTTGGAAGAACTCCAACAGGTTCTCGATGGCCGAATCACGAAAGATCTTGGGTTTGCCATCGGTTTGCCCCGACAGCCGCTCCAGCAAGTGTTCGACGAGTCCGTTGAGTTCCGCGACGAACGCCTCCTCAGCCAGTTGGACTGCGTCGTCGAAGCGCGCGGCCACGCGGCGGCACTCTTCCTCGTACAAGGCAGGATTGAGATTCTGCAAATATGCTGGAGGTTCCACGTTCGGAAAATCCCAAGCTACGCCGAACATGCCGCGCACTGATGCCGGATAGTCACGTGGATCGAACAAACTCCCCAACCGTTGGCGTGCCGCCAATTTCAATTCGGCATAATGCTCGTCGAGTTGCGATACGGCCTCATCCAGTTGTTCGCGGAGCCCGCTCATTCGCCGGTTGAACTCATCGATGTCATTGACGCGGATCAAACGAATTCCAGGTTCCGGATAGGGCAAGCTCAGGGCGCGCCAAGTGGACTGAATGTCGTGACGTACGCGAGTGACCATCCGGAAAGCCGGGTGTTTGGTGTCGAGCAACTTCTTGCCGGCCGATAGGAAGTGTCCCTCAGCGCCGAAGGTATCGGCGGCTCGAGATTTCTGTTGCGGGGTGAGCGTCTTGCGCACGCCCAACCAGCTTATGGAAACACGCACGGCAGCCATCGTAGCCCGCATTCGCTGAGCAGGCGAAGTCGATGGACGAACGGCAGTATCTTCGGTAGCAGTGGTCATATAGAGTGATCTCCTTCACTGTAGATCTGGGTCTGAAATCAGCGCAGAAAGAAACGGAGTACAGGGTCGAATAGGCCCTATGAAGTGAAAAAGGTATCGGTTGCGGGCTCCGAACCACGTGGGGGAGATCCGACAGGTAACGGTTCCATCACGTTGTCGAGCCGTTTGCTCAAATCGCCCAAGCATTCCGTCGTGCCGGTGACCAGGCTTCTCTTGACAGCGGAGTCGATCCAAGAGGCCAGTTCGTGATCACCGCGAAGGATGGCAGACGAGAGAAGCTGTTGAGCTTTGCCAGCTCCGATGGGCAGTTTCGGCCTTTTGGGTTTACGTTTCTTGGGCGGCTTCTTTGTTCTAGATCGTGGCCGCAACAGACGCCGAGGCCAGAATTCAATGGTCATGAAAGAACGCTCCTTGTAGGAGAATGGCCAGTTGGCGCAGCGTCAGCCGTGCCGACTGCCGTGTGGACGGAAAGAAGGGACAATGTGGAAGGGAGGCGGGAAGGCAGTTGCTCAGTCCAGTTCCCAGCGGGCCTTCAGATCACCCGCAGTTGCGAATTCCTCGCACCCAATGAGGTGCCCAGGAATGATGGACTGAACAGCGACAACGTAGACGCTGTCTTGCTGCCCAAGGTAGATGCCGAAAAACTCTGTCAGTTCGCAAGCGGATCCCTGGCAACCTTACGTCGCTTTCGGCGAGTGGCGCCATCCTGCGTGTAGATGCCTGAGCGATCAGCGTCGAGGCATCGGCCACTTGCCCAGGTGCGCAGACGATCGACGGACTCGGTCGCCGTGACGGCGACGGGAACGACGTTTTGTGCCGCTTGCACCAGCGGGACATCCAGCAATGCGGCGAGTCTGCAGCAGGCGCGTATTTCAGCGCCCGTAAACTGGTCATCCTTCGGCCGCCGCTGGTTGGGATCGAGTTCGAAGAGGTGCAGGTAGAGATCCCAGATTGCCGAGCGTTGCTCTCGGTCAGGCAGGTTCAAAAAGAAAACACCGTCAAAGCGCTCGGCACGACTGAATTCCGGTGGCAGCTTCGAAATGTCGTTGCAGGTGGCCACCATGTAGACGTCACTCGTGTGGTCATTCATCCACGTAAGTAGTGATCCGAAGAGTCGGGCCGACACACCCGAATCGGTTTGGCCTGAGTTGGCCACGCCGCTCAAGGCCTTCTCCACCTCGTCGCAGAATAGGATGCAAGGTGCCATCGCGTCGGCGATCCGAAGGGCCTGGCGGACATTTGCCTCGGTTGAACCGACCAGCGAGCCCATCAGGGAACCAACATCCAAGATCAATGTCGGCCTGCCAGTCTCGCGACCCAGAGCTTTGGCGAAAGCACTCTTTCCGGTTCCCGGTACGCCGAGCAACAGGACTCCCCGGGGCCTCTTCAGCGGATTGCTCCGACCAGGCTGCAGTAACGAACGCCTGCAAAAGGCTTTCAAGGAATCAAGCCCACCCAAGCTGGTGAAGTTCTCGTCGCCGCGATACAGGGATAGCAATCCACTTTTCTTGAGCATGCCAGCTTTCAGTTCCCACACGGCTTCGGGCATCACCCGATCATGCCGAACCAAGGATAGACTGAAAGCCGCCTCGGCCTCGTACCGCGTCAAGCCAACGGCCGCGTCGAGGACTGTTTCTAACTCCGTATTGCTTGGCAGTTCGCCGTCTTCGGTCGCTATACCACGGGCGATTTGGCCTAACTGCTCTCGATCGGGCAGCTGATGCTCAAGAACGATAAACAGCTTCTCCAACTCCGTGGGGATCTGCACGATTGGTGCGAGGACCACGATGAACGTGCGGTTCTGTTTGCCGGTTGTGATTTGATGGATCAAGGCTTGCACGATTTCGGGTGACTGGAGAAAGCGGTGGAAGTTCTGAAGTACGAGCAAGGCCGTGCCGTCTTCGGTGGCTAGCGAGTTGACTGACCGAATTGCAGCCAGTGGATCTTGGGCATCCGCATCACTCGCTGCTGGTTGGCCCGGCAGATGAAGGCCTTGGTCGATATCCCAGATGGCCATTCGCCACTGCTCTTGCTGGCACAGTTGAGCCACCTCGACCAAGGCGTCTTCATGTTCATGGCTCTCGATCCAGATGCCGGTGAAACAGGCACGGATCAATTCGACGAGTTTGCTTGCAAGTTGCATTGTATGTGATCCTTTCTGAGGCAGGGTTCTCAGTTACCCCGCACGCTGTTGTTGTTGAATGCTTGTCGCCGATTGATGGAACTCAGCCGTTCGCTGCTCGTTGAGACGTTTGCCAAGTGCCTGTTCAATAAACCGACTGGCCTGTTGGCAGGCTCGTCCGACAAATCCTTTGGTTTGTACTCGCGTTTCGCCCTGAGGGCTGACGATGATTTCAATGACCTTCACGCGACACCTCCATTCACTTGGACGGTCAGCTTGATCGATCCGTCGGCCAAGGGTTGCTCTGCGACGGCATAGCCCTTCTTGCGAGCTTCCAACTTGGCCTTTTCGATTGCGTAGGACTGGAGCAATCCGTCGAGTTCATTCTGCTTACCCCAACGGCCTTGATAGTTGTCGAATTCGACTTGACCGGTGTCGGTGTGGCATACGACGGGATATCGCCAGTCGCGCAAACGCACAGCCCAACCGGTTACTTGGCTGCTGAAGAGGCGCACGGTTTCGTGGACAGGCGCGGCCAATTTCAGTCGCTGGCAAGCAGACCGCAGGGCCGCCGGATCGCGGATTTCGGTTTTCACTGTGACGATGTGGGACACAGGATTCTCCTTGGTGTGGACAATCAAAACGAAGACAGCGGAAGCACCTCAGACGGACTCCGCTTGTTCCGAAGGTTCGGGCTCTTCTGCGGTGGTGTGCTCGAGACCGGGGATGCGGCATGCAGACGGAAGTAGCAGAGGTTGTTCTGCCACGATCTCTTCCACCAACAGTTCGGTGAGTGCGTCCTCGCTTGTCGCGGGATCGCGTACGGTCCGCAAGATGAATACGCAGAGAAGCAAAGGCAGCAGGCATGCCAGGATCAAACCAATGTTTGTGATCGCTGCAGCAACAAGTGGATCGCGATGTCGTTGGTCAGCCACGTCGCGGCGATCGTCTTCCAGTTGGTCGCGTTGACGCCCGACTTCAGCTTGATCCTGTTGCAGATCGCGCTGTAAGGCGGCCAGCTCAGTTCGAGCTTTGGAATCGGCTTCGACCAACTCGCTGGCGCTCCTCGCCACTTCGGCCTGCAACTGAACCAACTGACGCTGCTGTTCGGCCGACTGCTTGGCAGCCTCGCGAGCGGCCTTGGCCAGTTCATCTTCCTCACAGCCAACCAAGCCGAGAAGCAGTAGACTGCTCAAGACACGGAACGTGAATCTACTCATGGTGAAGCAGTCTCCATTTTTCGAGAAGTCGACGAATCAAATCCTGTAAGGCTCGACGGAGTCGAACCTCGCGCACCAGGGCGAGGACGAGTACGACGGCCAGCGTCGAGCTGGCCAACAATACGGCTGTAGTCATTTGAGAACTCCGGATTTGTGAGAATTGGCAATTCCGACAGAACTACGCTGCGTTCCGCCGATGTTGCGTGGAACGAAGAAGTTTCAGATCCACGCGCCGATACAAGTAGAGGCCAGCGTGCGGCGTAATGGGCTTGGGGAAGATTGGCAGTATTCGTCCGGCGTCTTGCCAGATCTTTAAGGTGGAACTAGTGATGCCCAGGATGCGAATCGCCTCCTTGCGCAGACAGTACGTTGCGCGAAAGCGGAGGATCTCGTCCTGTGAAACGACTCGCGCCCGGCCGAGTTGTTGCACTTCGAGCAATCCGGCATCGATCCATCTCTTCAGGGCATCGACTTTCATAGGTCGTCCAGGAATCAGAATCTTGCCCAAACGGTGCAACGGACATCCATGAGTGTTTTGTTTGCGATGTTGCAGTTCAGGCAGCATGAGCTCCAAGTCGTTCCGGTTCACGGCCAGTCCATGAACAAGCCGCGCAGGGTCGGCCAAGCGAACACGGACTCTGCCTGCCTGGATCAGGGCTAGCAGTCGACTGAGAGTAAGGCCTGTTGGGCCGAAAATCCGAGTTGCTTGCCGAATCATTAACCATCTTGAATCGTAGCTTTCTATTGTTTGTGCTGAGTGGCAAAGTGACTCCAGAGTAGCAACGGAACTTGTTGGGACTCGCCATCCTTTGTGCGTCCGAACAGCGCGCGACAGTACACCGTCATGGATGAGATCATGTACGGCTCTTTTGCCAAGCCCTAGTCGACTCTGCACCATGGGAACATCAATCGCACTGTGCAGATCGCGGCGAAGCTTCTCGACGGATTCGCGCTGGACCAAGCCCACGGAACGGCCGTTGCTTCCGGCAGAGTGAATTTGACCGACGAGGATGTTCTGTTCGACGAGTTGATTGACGGCCGCCTTCCGCACTTGTAAGAGGTTTCCTGCCTCCGTCTGCGTTATCCAAGGTCGGTTGCCCAGGAGCATTCGGTCTTGGGGCCTCTTGAAGAGGCAAACTTTGCGGCTGAGATGGCCGCCCGAGTAACGTTCCAGCAGGTACGGTCTGAAAGCCTCGGCGGGGGTGGGATACCCGAGGTCTTCGAGTAGCGCTGCTTCTCGCAGAAGAAGGCCGAACCGTAGCGCCACTCCCGTCGATGTTTGACGGTGTTTGGGGACTTGTTGAAAGGCATCGAGGAAATCATAGAGGTGATCAGGCCAATGACGGACCATTTCCGCGGCGGCCAGCCATACGATCGAGCTGTCCATCGGCTTCGAATCGAGCGTGAGTCGTTCACGGGAGTGTTCGATCCATGCGGGTGTCTTCGCCACTGCTGTGGCCAGCCGCTCAGTCCACCAACACAAGGCCGCCGCAGACATCTCGGGCAGACAACTAACACCGCGGACGAACAGGTCGTGCAGCATTGCAGCTGGCATGATCGCCGCATCTGTGAGAGAAATCGGCTCAATGTCGTCAAGCGACTTGCCGCAGCGGCAGACGGATAGTGCGGGTCTTTCCGATCGTAGTGTCCTGTTACAGCTTGGGCACCTGCCGACCAGCCAACACCGATGTTCAGAGCAGACGGGCAACGCACGGAGGGACCACGCAAGACGCTCGTGCGGGGTGATATCTTGTTTCAGGCATCTCAGACAGATCGGAAGTGTTGCCCTGACGAAGTACTTCACGGTAGTCTTGAAGTCACAGATCGTGTTTGGCACGGAGTCGCGGGCGGTGAGCGTCAACGTTGACGTAAACCGGTGAACGGTCAAACTGAGCAGTCTTTCTGGCGTCTGGCGTAACAGCGCCGCCAACAATTCCAGGATTGGGCCTGGGCCGAGAGTATTGACATTGGCCTGCACTTTGCCGGCATCAGCCAGTAGGGCAAGCAGCTCGTGTGGTCCTTTGTATCCCATCGCAGTCGCAGTGCGGCCGACGAGGCTCACGAGCGACTCTCCGGCTAGAGGCACGACTCGTGCAGGCAAAGGCCTGACAGACGATGCGGTGTTCATCGACGGCCCCCCAAGTAATCTGGCGCTGTCGCTACACGCCGTTTAGCGCGACTGGCGCGAGGAGTGAGGCCGACACCGGCAAAGCGGTCCTGGTCCGCAGGCTGAACACGTTCGAGGGCTGACTTGTCCAGCTTGCCGATGAACGGGTTTGACTGTTCTGCCAAGACACGTTGCTGAGCCAAGCACTGTTCGTAAACTCGAGCTAGGTCTTCAAGCTCGATGCCCTCATTGCCGCGTTGCACAGCTTCGGCCAGACCGCCTCGGATCAGTGTCATCAGATAGTCGGGAACACCACGGCAGGCCAAGTAACACCGGCCAGCGAGTTCCGCAGATGCCAGACCAGACACTTCGGCCAGCGGCAGGGTGTCGTCGAGCTTCTTGAGCATCCCGCAGAATTCGCGGCGGCCTTGCGCGGTGCGCCATGTGAAGCAGTGCAGCGTCAGTCGGTGCTTGAATCGCCGCTCGGTGTGTTCCGCGCTCAGTACATACTCGGCCTCGGGCATACCGCAGACGACCACAGGAATCCGGGTGTTGACGATTAAGACCTTGAGCCACTGCGAGGCTTTGGTCATCACCTTGGCCTGATCGACGTCGAACAGGTGATGAAATTCATCCAGCACGATTAGCTCGACGCCGCAGTGTTTCAGCAGTTTGACGGCGCGGCTGGTCAAGGTCTGAACCGTGCCACGACACCATGCGGGGTCGCCCAACGCCAGCAGCAAATCTGCGGCGATGCCCTTGGGGCTGGCATTGGGTTGTAGAGTAACCTTCAGCACAGGCTGTCGGGTGCAGGTGTCGGTATCTTCGGAAGGATGTTGACGCAGATAGTGATCCACCACGCTTGTCTTTCCGACACCGGACGCACCGAGTACGGCGCCGCAGTAGGGCTCACGTGCTTGCTGACTGCCGCGGTGGCACAATTGGAGCAGGTTGACAGCATCGCGAAACCGAGGATGTAGAATAATCAACTTGTTGGCCTGCGCGATACGCTCGTCTGCCGGTCGTTCACGCCACTGGCGGCGATCGGCAGACGATTTTGCATGCTTGCCTCCAGACATGGCGATACCTTTGGGTTGGAGTGAATACGAAATGATCGAGACGAACTGAGGCCTGGCGTGGAGAATCAGGCCTAGACGAGAATTACAGATCCGGGCTGGCGACTTCCCAGTCATCGACGTCGATGTCGGACAGATCGGAAGCCTCTTGATCTGAGGCATCATCTAGACGATCGGATTCCGGCGACGAATCGGGGATGGGCAGTGCCACTTCGTCATCACTTGTTACAAAGTCGGAACAATCAACTTCGTCTTCAGGGGACGGTTCATTTTGGAGTGCCGGCTTGGATTGCAGGAACCGGGCTGCTCGCACACGTCGGCGTCGTGAAGGTTTTTGCAGGGTGGCTTCGACTACGTCGCGAATGGCATTACGACCGGCCGCTAGGTTGAGCAGGTGATCCGGACCATCGAACCGGTCCCGGATTGCCCGCTTCAGTACCCGCCACTGGTACTCGTTCATGCCTTTCATGGCGGGGTCCATGGCCGCAGCTCTGATATAGTTTTTCTCCAGTTTGTTGAACACCCATATCTCGCCCAGGTCCCACGGGTTGTAGCGGACGACGACACGGTTTTCCGATCCATTGTTTACTGCTAACTCGGCGCGCAACGCCATTAGCTCGTCGCTGGAATAGAGCATTCCTCCAAGTTCGATTCCTCGTGTCGTGAGCGAGCGTTCGGCTCGTTTGGCCAAGAGGACGATCAGGTCTTCGGGTGCGGCAGGAATGCAGGGTGGGAAGACGGACGCGCTCTCCTGCCAACTTTCGAGACGTGTCGTCGGGGCAGTGGGGTGCTTGCTGGCGGCATAGACATCGACCAAGTGGATGTGAATGATCTCCACGAGAGCTTCGTAGGTAATCAAAGGTCCATCATCCGGATTGTAGTCGGCCCGCGCAACCCAACTGCGGAACGTTCGTCCCGGCAAGCTCGAGGCCAGCTGATCATTGAGGTTGTCGAAGAACGACTCGACGGTTCCTTTGAAATGTGGGGTTCGCGGTGGATTGAAATCCAATTCGATACCGAGTTGAAATGCGGCACCTTCCAGATCATTGCTCGTAAGGTCTGATCCGCGGTCGCAGACGAGTTTTTCGGGAAGACCAAAGCACGGCCAGATCCCGGTGACACGAGGGAATTTCTCCTTGAGATACGACTTGGGCAGGATGGCATGACGCAGTGCTTCCATAATCACCGCATAGGAGGGCGGTTCGAAGCCGAGGCAGAAGCCGACGATCATGCGACTGTAGTAGTCGATCATCACGGTTAACCAGGGCTGTCCGATAGGGCCGGCGTCGATGCCGACAACAACCTTTAGAGGACTGTGGTCAATCTCGACACGCTGCAGGATCCGAGTTGCAAGTCGCTGAGGTGAGGTGGGTGCATGGCGTCGATCAGCGATCTTTCGGCCCCAGCGTTCGCGGTCTACTTCCCATGGATCGAGCTGACTGATGCGGCGACCGATTGCCCGCCCCAGCGTAGATTGGCGCGGGACGGGAATCGCTTTTGCAGCTGGTAGACGAGCGTTGAGCCGTTGGAGATCTTCGAAGACGCGGCGTGTAACGGCAGAGATTGGCCGACGGGCCTTGGTCAGGTAGACTGTTTGAATAGCCTCGTCCACGAGCTTGCAGATCTGAGGGTATGTTTCCAACATGCCCGTCTTTCGTCTTCGCCGTTCGCGACTGGCTCCCGTACTCCGTGGAACCAACGCCATGCGGTCTTTTCCAGCGGCGAGCCAAGCTTGGTAGTAACGGCGGAGCGTCCTTGCCGAGAAGCTTTTGCTTCGGCGTTTGAGTTCGGTCGCACGCAGTGCGTAGTCGTTTTCTTCGGGATCACGGCCCATTTGTGTGAGTGGCTCGAGGGCTGCCCAACGTCGTTGCAGGGTACGTCTCTCCTTCGTAGAAAGGTGTTCCAGAGGAGCCGTTTTGGATGTGGGTGGTTTGTGGTCAGAGGCCGCCGAGTCGTCGGTCGCGAAACGGAGACGAGCGGCGGCGTAATGTGCGAGGAGTTCTTCTTGCGAGAACTCCTGTTCAGTGCGGAATTTGGTGTCTTGGGCGACGAAGCGGTCCGGTGCGAGCTGGCGGACCACACGCCATGCCCGCCCGTCTAACAGCCACTCGGTGCCCACACCGAGTCGAACGGGTCCCATGTGATCGT
>CAZUAH010000461.1:0-11221 GCA_964617665.1 uncultured Pirellulaceae bacterium | reverse complement strand
CCCTATTCTAGTACCTGCCCCCGCCGCCGCCTTATTTATGCGTGAGCTGTCAAGATACACTGACGACTCAAGAGCTGGTTACCACCCAAGTCTGCAATTCGACAACTGAACGTCACTTGGCGTGTGTTACCTCCGATGACGATATGGCAGATGCCCGTTGGGGCATAGCTGTCGTCGTTTACGGCTGTGGTTCGGCGTCGCTGCTCGACGTTTTGGCTGCGTCAGCTCGCCGCATGTGCCAGATGATAGCGTTCGAGCCTTGAGCGGTCCCAAATTGCACGGACAATCGTTTCGGATTGCGACGGTCGAAACACAACTCAAGCTTGTCATCACACAGACGGAATCGCACGGATCGCGTCTTTTCGTTTCCGTTTGCTCTTGCCGTCAGATACATGGCCTGCGGCCGTGTTTCATTGTCGAATTCGAGACTCCAGGTAATGGGTTTCCAGGGAGCATCGAAGCAACCGAGCAGTGTTTGACCTTCGATCACCACACGGAGAGCTTCCTGCCCCGGGTCTGCAACTGCCTGCATTTCCCCGAACTGCTCTTCGGACTCGAGCAGCCAAACGCCTTGTAGTCGTTCGACGTTAGAGACGGCGAGCTTCGCGACGACTGGTTTTGTGCCTCGGGTGATTTCAACGACGGCAATCAGGTCACCTAGTTTCTCGGTCTCTGCCAGCCATTTCGATTGAGCGGCATTGGCATCCAGAGTTGTGGCCTTGAGCAGTTGTGAGCCTTCGGGCGAATCCTTCGGAATATAAAACGCTCGAACAAGACGTCTTCCATCGGCGACGCTTCCAAGTTCTTCCTTCGAGACCCATAGGTGAACGCTATTCCTGGCGACGTAGTCCGCTCCTCTGCGTGACACGTGTGGCAGGAACAACCGGACTTTGAATGTCACGTCGGGATAGTCCGATACGTCATTGAGATCGACGACCGTAACGCCGGCAGTCAGGCCCCGTTTTTTGAACAATCGCTGGTTGGACGTCTCGAGATAGTAGCTAGCTGCCACCCACGGATCACCCTTCCCTGTGACCAACTCCAGCAGTTCCAGCGTCTTCTTTCCACGATCGGCCGGAGTAGGATCAACGGTCGCCGGATCCGACATCGCCTCGGCCCCCGACCCGACCCGGCGCAACCTCGCGGAAATCTGTCGCCTGCCTTCTTCCAGCTCAAATCCCTGTGCGTAGTTGGGGATCACAAACTTCCAACTCCAAACCGCGGACCGACCGGGCGATGTAGCACTGTTGTCGGTGCCAGACTCCATGGGCACCGATTCCGTGCCTTGGTTCACACTGAAGTCTCGAGGGTCGCCCGCAAGAATCGTCAGTTCGTTTCCCTCGATCCGATAGATGCTGTAGTCGGGAGGATTGTCCGTGTCTGTGAAGTGGTTCCTCTTTCCGTCCCGCGCCTTGTAGGTGAGCCGCGATGGATCGGCCTTCGGGTGCAGATGCAACGAGTCATCCCGCGACCAGGTGTCGCGGATCGCCTCCGACAGCCACAGCCGGCCGTTCGGCGTATCGACATGTGCAATCACCAGCCGATCCCCCGGCTTGCTCTCGTCCGAGAGACTCATGAACCGGCCCCCGGAACCATCGACCGAAACGACTTCCCAGTGACCAAGGATGTCTTGGAAGTCGGCGGCCAACTCGGAGCCTTCGATCAGGCGGCCCGTCTCCAGGTCAAACAGATCGCCGTAGTCTTTCGAGACAGGACCATCTTTCCGATAGAACAGTTCCAATGGGCGCAAGACCGCCAGCAGGCGACCACTCGGCGTGCTGTTGTCCGGCAGCACCAATGCTGGTACAACCTGCCGGGAAACGGTCTTGCCATCATCATCCTGAGCGTGCGTACCAGAACCGATCAGGCCTCCGACCGCTTCGCCTGGCAGGCGGCCGCTCTCAGCGATCTTCAACAGCGCGTCGGCAATTTGCCGTTTGCCGAGATCTCGATATAGCTGTGCCGACTGCCGGAAGCCTTCCCGTAGCCGTTCCACCGTCAGGTCCCCAATCGGTGGATCGAACAGTTCGCTTCGTACTTCAGCGGTACTCTCGTTGAATCGTTTGGCGGCATAGGCAAGTGACTGCCGATCGTTTGACTCGTCATCGGTTGGTGTCACTTGTTTCGAGAGTTCTGTTTCTGGGCGACTCGCGGCGCCCGGAGCGATCTCTCTCCGCATGCGCTCACGGACTCCATCCAGTTGCGCCTGCCATCGAGCGGCATCGTCCTTGTCTCGCGCCAATCCCACCAGTTCCTGCAACAGTCTCTCTGACGTTCTGAAGTCCTCCAGCGCGTTGGCAATCCCTACTGCCGAGATGGCTATCGACCGCCGCCGCTCCGAATCTTCGGTTTGTTCAAATTCGTCGAGTAACCGTGGCAGCCAGCATCCCCACCAGTGCCTTTTTTCTACCACGGAGTACTGCTTCCCATGGCGCGCTTCGACTTCCGCCATAAATGCCTCGTTCGACTGTTTGACTTCGACCCCTGCTGGCTCGTCCGGCAGGTGGACCAGTTTGAAAGGCTAAGAAAACGTCTCTCTAAGACACCTAGTCATCCCCTCTTCGCCGCCCACGGCGGCGAAGAGGGGATGACTAGGTAAGCAAGGTGGTGAGCGGCCGCGTTAGCTGCCCAAACATCGGCTCCTGCCAGACGAGCTGGCAGGGGGCCAATACCAACTCAAACAGTCGAACTCGTATGTGGGACGTTCAATGGCGTGTCCGTCGGGGCTTGGGCCGTCAGCGGAGGAGTTAATGACTCCTGGAATCTGTCTGGCCCCGTGGGGCGTTTCAGCCGAGTCTTTGTTGTCACTATTTGCGCGTCGTGCCCGCGGATTTGGTGATATTGGGCCTTCCACTCGATAACCGGCCTGAATCGGCATCTCAGCATCTTCTTCAACAATCAGCCCAACCGACTGGTCGGGTTTTAGCACTATGATCTCAATGCGCCCTCGGTTGATCCCATCATTGAAGATGTTGAGTCTCGTCCCCATTCTGATTCCGTCGTCATGGCCAATCGAGATCTCGACTTGCCCGTCAGACACAGCACGGACGATGCCCTTAAGTTTAGGCTGGTTTTCCGCATTGACATTCGCTTTCTTCGGACGAACCCACGACAGATCGGCAAGTTCCGGCGTTCCCGGACTAATGCCCGACCTCTTGCTTGTCGTCCACGCACCGCGAATCTCATCGCCGACAGGGCGCACCGAAATCTTGCCGTAACGGTCCTCACCTTCCCCCCAAGTGCCCTTGAAACGGCGTTCTATCCGCGACCATTTGAGTTGGATCGTTCCGTCCTCTCTGCCAAAAGTGTCGGTGTAAGTCCCGTCATACCTGCCCGGTTGCTTCTGTTCGAGCAAGACATTACCCCACTGTTCTCCAGTCCAACGGCCAGCGATGTCAGGCGGATCGGCCGCCTGCCACAAGAACGCACCAAGTGCAACAAGTCCAAAGACGACGATCATAGCGATGACTCCTATGGAACGACGCTGGATCAGCCGTTGGGCGCTAGCCCACGGTTCCCACGAAAACCGGCCGCTTGCGCGGTGCGGCTGATTTCTCTTCAAAAGGACACGACTATGCGGCAACGGCACGACCGTTGGTTGTTGAACGTGAGCTAGGCATTCTTCCAGCAACTCGGCGACTTCGCAGGCGGACTCGAAACGGTCGTCGGGTTGCTTCGACATCAGCCTGGCGATGATCTGGCATAGCCATTGGGGAATATCGGGATTGATCTCTTGGATCGGTTTCGGTCCTTCGTCCGTGATACGTCGCAGCACAGCGTAGCTGGTTTCAGCGCGGAACGGCGCGCGACCCGTGCACATCGTGTACAACACGCTGCCCAGACTGAACAAGTCGCTGCGTTGATCAACCGACTCGCCGCGCGCTTGTTCGGGCGACATGTACTGCGGTGTGCCGGCGATGAGGCCGGTTTTTGTCAAACTGGCATCATCCACGGTTCGGGCCAGGCCGAAGTCGGTGATGGTAACTCGCTCGACATTCTTTTCGAGCATGATGTTAGCAGGCTTGATGTCACGATGCACAAGTCCCTGGTGATGAGCGGCGGCGAGACCGGCGGCGATCTGTGAGCCAATCCGCAACACGGCTGCGATCGGAAGCGGGCCCTCGTCGTTGATTCGCTTTTGTAGGGACGTGTCAGCGATGTAGGGCATCACCAGAAACGGTAGGCCGTGGAACTCGTCGACCCGATGAATCGCTACCACGTTGTCGTGCAACACCGCCGCCGCTGCCTGGGCCTCGCGAGCAAAACGCTGGCGGACGGCACCGTTTGCCGCCAGTCGCGGAGCCAAGACTTTGATCGCTACATAGCGATTCAGCGAAGCCTCGAATCCTTTCAACACGATCCCCATGCCGCCGTGTCCGATGATGCCCACGATCTCATACCCGGCGAAACGGCCCAGCATCTGCGGATCGTCCGTCGGATCCAGCCAACCGCGTATCTCACGTGCAAGCAGGTCGGCGGTTGGCGTGTACTCGCGATCGCCCACCTCGGCCGGGAAAAGGGACTTGGCAGATGACAAACTCGGCAGACCATCGAACTCATCCAGCGCAAGCATCGACCGTGCTTCGTTCCATGAGCTTCCTGAAACAGCGGCGAGTTGGATTTGTTCCGCACAAGAAGTGCATTCTGAAAGATGAGACTCCACGACCGCCGTTTCTTCAGGTGAAAGGCTACCGAGCAGGAGTTCGTCAAGCTTCTCCGTGTCACACTGCGTATGCGTTTGCCGCTCTTTCATGGATTTTGCTCCTCCTCGAACGGTTCTCCGTTCCGAGCTCGGTCTTGCAGTCGACGCATGATTCGACTGCGCGCCGCATAGACTGCACCGGTAGACATCCCCAACTGCTCTGCCGCCTCTGGTACCGATAAATCGCCGAGAGTCGTCAGCCAAAACGCCCGCCAGGATTGCTCTTTGAACTCGTGACGGATTTGTTCGGCCGCCCATCGCAAGCGACTGCGATGATGCTCTTGTTCAATGACTCTTTCGATTTCTTCTGTAGGAGCCTCGACCGCCATCGATTTCGCCAGAAACTCACTGCCGCCGATTGCCAGATTGTGTTTGCCGCTTCGCAACATGCTCACGAGAGCGTTCCGCGCCACGCGATTCAGCCAAGCACGAAAGCCTCCCTTCTGTGGATCCCTCTCCCAATTCGGGATCGCTTTCGCAACCGACTCCATGACCGCCTGCGCCAGGTCTTCCGCGTCGCTGTCCTGCAGACCGGCACGACGACCGATCCGGTAAACCATCGGCCGGTAGATTGCGACAAACCGCTCCCACGCCGCGCGATCATTCGAATCGCTCACGCGAATCAACAGGCTGTCGCTGGTTTCCGGAGGTCGTGTCACGGCCATCATTTTCCCTAATACGAGAGATTACGCAGCCCACGTACGATATTTGACACGACTGCCAAGAAAACGCCGCATTTCTCGAGAAAAGTGGCATCCAGTCGGTTTCGCCCAGCGGCGAACGCGGCCCGATTGCGCCCAGCGTTCGGTCGCGCCGCGATTCCAGAGAGACGCCAGCCTACGGCTGCTCGTAACCCAGGCCATCAAACTCTTCTTCTTCCTGGATTATGATGCGGGGCACTACGCCGCCCATGACAATGGGCCGATGGTCGCGGCACGGGCGCGTGAATGGCAGTTTTGCCATCAAGCCAAAACAACAGAGGTGGCTTCGTCGCACATATCGATAGGTGGTGTAGTCAACCTCGTCGAGTACTACCAAATATGGGGCTGGCGATTCACAGTGCAGACTTGGATCCTTCATCAGGTCGTCCACGACCCATTCCTTCGTGATTTCCCAACAGCCGAAGTACAGACAGATCAGTGTAAAGAATATGCAAAGCGAGCGCAGAGAAAAGCGAACTCGCCACCACCGTCGCATCTCGTTGGCTCTCTTGCGTTTCATGCCGAGGCTCGCGTCCGTGGTATGTGGGAAGAGGCGAGACGGCGTGTCGCGATCGCGTCCGCCGCTTGATGCAACAACTGGGTTTGCAGGGGATCTACCCGAAGAAGCGTTTGAGCCTCAAAAATAAGGAGCATGAGAAGCACCGATACCTATTACGCGGCTTGGCAATCGTCCGTCCTAATCAGGTGTGGTGCAGCGACATCACGTACATTCGACTGGAAGGAGGATTTGTCTATCTAACGGCGGTGATAGATTGGCACAGCAGATTCGTGCTGAGTTGGGACCTGTCGATTACGCTCGACACGGAGTTCTGCGTTACGGCACTGGACCGTGCCCTGGAGCGTTGTCAGCCGGAGATCTTCAACACGGATCAGGGGTGTCAGTACACCAGTCATCAATTCACGGGTCGCCTGAAGGAGTCGGGCGTTCGGATCAGCATGGACGGGCGAGGCCGCTACTTCGACAACATTATGATTGAACGGTTCCGGCAATAGGATTGAGAAGGTCGAGTTCGTTGCACCAGGCCGCACGGTCGGCACGTATCACGGTTCGATAGGCCAGGAAGCAACCCTCGAAGCGCTTCTGCTGGAGGCCTACAAACAGTCGAAACACAACTGGCGTGCGGAGTACTCGGCACAGGCCGTCATCGAGCACATACGCGAGGGATTCCGTCGGAAAGCAGCCAAGGAATAGACGTACGATTACGGGCCGATTGTGGACCAATCGGAGGTGACGTGATAGGGTAAAGGAAGCCTGAAAGCACCGTGCTGAGTCGTTTGTTGCTGGTTGGATGGGGCGTTCCCGTCCGCTCGAGGTTCACGGTTGTTCACAAGTGAGAAGGAGGCCGAACATGCGTTTTCCATGGGTTTCTCTGGGTGCGGCAATCATGGCCGTCTGGGCGATGGTGGCCCAGGCGGGCGAATTGGCTGCACCAGTCCACGTAATGGCCGATGGCAAGCCGCTGGATGTCGGCGGCATTGGCTATGCCGCTCCGTTCATGGGTGACTACGACGGGGATGGCGTGCGCGATCTCTTGGTGGGCCAGTTCAGAGACGGCAAGTTGTGGATCTATCGCAATCATGGCACGAACTCGAAGCCGGAGTTCAGCGGTTACGAGCAGTTCAAGGGCGGGGCGGAAACCGGTCGCGTACCGGCTGGGTGATGCATCGGATTCACTCCCATGTTGGGAGACTTCGACGCGGACGGTGATTTGGACGTGCTTTCGGGATCATATCCAGGCGAACTGTATCTCTTTCGACGAAACGCGGACGGCTCGTTCCAGGATGGCGAGAAGCTGAAGGACCGCAACGGAAAGGAAATCAAAGCGGATAAGGCCTCCACCGTTTTCCTGGCCGACTGGGACGCCGACGGCGATTTTGATCTGGTGCTGGGCAGCATCAAAGGCGACGTGTACGTGGTCATCAACGAAGGCACGGCCAAAGAACCGGCCTACGGCGAACCGACCAAGTTGGATCTTGCACTGGAGGGCGGTAGCAACTCTGGACCGATCGTGGCCGATTGGGACAGCGATGGCTTGGCTGATCTGCTGGTAGGATTTAGCGACGGCAGTGCCCATTGGGTCCGCAACATTGGGTCCGCAAAGAAGCCCGAATTCGCCTCTGGCGAGATGCTTGTCGAGAAGAGCGGCTTCGGCTTTCGATTCGAGAATCGCAAGCCTGGAATGTGGGGCGCTCGTGTCAAGCTATGTGCGACCGATTTCAACGGGGACGGGCGACTCGATCTGCTTCTGGGCGATCGTTCCGGCGAGGTAATTCATCGCGAGTTGACCGAGGAGGAGCAACGGTCGCTCGATAAGGCAAAGCAGAAGGTCGCCGAGCTATCGGTACAGCGTACCGAGGTCTCTGCCAAGATGCTCAAACTGCAGCGAGCATCCAAGGATGCCGAAAAGCCGAAGACGGATGAAGGGCGGCAGAAGGCAGCGGCAGAAATGGCGAAAGAACTGCAGGAGTTGCGAGACAGCCTGCAACAATCGAGCCAAGAATACGCCAACTGCAGCCGGAAGGTCCGCGAGCTAAGTGGTACCCAAACGGTGCGACACGGCTACGTCTGGCTATTCTTGCGGAAGCCTCAAGCTGAATAGTGCCGGTTGTGGCGTCCTTGAACTGTAGAAACGAGAGGGCGAGGCTCCTGCCGAGTTGGAGCCTTGCCCTTTTCTTTGGTTGATTGCGAGATTCGGGGAAACGCGCATCAATAGCTACTGCATAGTTTTCGGACCGTGACGCGACACCGTTTCCAAGAATCTCGCTTTCGTCTGCCAAGATTGGTTGGCTCGGGACCGAATAGCGTTAGGGCAGAGCTCTGCAAGAAGTGCTTCGTCGCAAGTACGTGGAACGAAATATCGCGAAATCAAGACATCATGGCCTATTCCAACGACACACACCTGAAGTCTATCGGCTATGTCCTCTGGCTGTTTGGCTTTACCGGGGCGCACCGGTTCTACTATGGTAAGCCAATCACGGGGACGATTTGGTTTTTTACGTTTGGGCTGCTGGGCATCGGCTGGATAATCGATCTGTTTCTGATTCCGAGCATGGATCGACAAGCGGATTTCCGATATCGAGCGGGTCGATTGGACTACACTTTGGCTTGGATTCTCCTAACGTTTCTTGGCGCGTTCGGCGTCCACCGGTTCTACATGGGGAAGATCATCACCGGTCTAATTTTCTTGCTGACTGGTGGACTGATTGGTCTGGGGATTTTGTTCGACCTCTGGACGCTCAACGGACAGGTAAGCGAGATCAACGGGCGAGACGAGTTCATTGGCCAATGAATTCACGGTTGATTGTCGTGAGGCCACACTGACTTCGCCAGACGCGAAGTCGTCAATTCTGAGAAGCGCGAAAAGTGTACAGGTCGGCGTCTTGCAGGAAGAATTCCAGCCGAAGCGTCTTACCTTTCAGGTCGTACATCGAGTGGTCTTTCCATATCACCTCGTGGGCGACGCAGTCGTCTTGAAGCGTCTCGCAGCCCTCGTAGTCGAAGCCGGGAATTGGCTTGCGCTGCTCGTCGCTGATGCGGACTCGCAGTATGCCGTCACTCGCGTCCGCATTGACCACAAGCGCACCGCCCGGCCAACGAATCGCGCGAGTGCAAACGACGCCTCCGGCTTGCGGACCGCGCATCGACACGAACCCTTCCTTTCGGATCTTTGCTAGTCCGATTGCGCCGTTTCTTTCCGGAGTGCCGTGGGGACCGTCCCAGCCGTTGTAGTAGATCCACCACTGGTCGCCGACTTCGATCCACGAAGGGCAAGCGAAGATCATCTCGTCGTCCCACGAGCCGTCTGGACCGTACTCGATCAGCTTTGGCCGTCCCGGAAGCCGCTGAAAATGAAAACCGTCGCGACTGACTACGAGTTCCGAGTAGACGAAGTCGTTCATCCGAAACGGTTGGAGGAATCCCCAGTAGATACCGGCCCAGTAGCGAGTTGGCATGCCGTAGAAGAAATTGAAATGAGTAGCGCTGTCGATTTCGTCCGGCACCAGTACCGTCTGCGGCTTTTGTTTCGCAAGCCAATCGGTCCACAACGTGTCGCTTGTGAACCGTGCAACTCGCCGCGATGCGCCCGTATCCAGCATGTTGTCGCCCCACGCACGGAAGATGTGCTTGGCCCGACAGAACATAACGTACTCGGCGCGATTCGGATCGAACGAAATCGTATTGTGGCAATCGCTGTGGAGATGCGCGATACGAGTGTCGCTGTCCCGGTCCCAATGGACTCCGTCGTTCGACCCGATCAAACGAATCCCGTTGACCGCGCGGCCACCTCGGCCCTTCGCGCGATACATCATCAGATAGCGATAGCCGCGTCTGTCTTCTTCGGGAACCTCCAAGACACACGGAGCACTCGTCTCCACTTCGGGCATGTTTGGCCTGCCGATAACAATGTTGTTCGGTTCGGCCTTGTGCCAGGTGAACAGGTCCAAATCAGGCTTGACCCAATCGAGGCCGTCAGTGGATTCGGCATACGCGATGTAAGTGGAAAATGCGCGTCCCTTTGCCTTCGTTTTCGGCGCGGGAAGTGTTTCCTGGTTCTCGTCCGCTGATTGCCCGGCATTCGCGCGACAGTTGGCCTGGTAGTACAGCCGGAACAGGCCTGAATCCGGGTCTCGCACGACCCACAGGTGGCTCGGATTATCACCTGGAAGAATCGGATTCTCGGGGTGTTTCTTTGCCGGATGGAAAACCCGGCCGACGGCCTGTCGTTTGTACTTGACGGCCCAATGATTGTCGACGATGTGATTGTCGAACAGAAATTGTGGATGGAAACCGATTTCGACGGGCTCCTTTGGAAGCTCCGCCAACAGGATCCCTGTGAGGAGAATGTGCGCGAACAGCCCGGCAAGCGAAGCCGTTTGCATGCTCGCAATCATCGGTGCGATTCCTTGATAGAACCAGGCGGCGTCTGAGCGGCGGCCTTAGCCCTCTGCAGTCTGTTCCGAGCGGCGAATCGCCTCGTACACCTCCTTCCGATGAACCGGCATATCGACAGGGGTTTCGACTCCGAGCCTTACCAAGTCCTCACGAATGTCGACTACTTTGATCTCGATATCGTCTCCAATGACAATACTCTCATTCTTCCTGCGGGAGATAACAATCATGCTCGAATCTCCTCTACCGGTTCATGATGATAACACGGATGATATGAACAAATGCCCCAAGACAAGAGATGAAAGCTTAACACGCATTCGGCCGACAGGCTAGCCGCTACCAGCGCTGAAACTTTCAGTGCAACTATGTTAGTACACTGCCAAGAGCTTCACAAGTAACTCTGACACGAAGTTATGGAAGAAGAGATTTCAATGTGTTGATGAGAAGCTACGAGGCAGCGCTGAGTTAAGTGGCTCGTCTTGTCGCAATGAAGAACCAACGGATGTAGAATACGCACATCATCCGTAGCCGTTCTCTCGTACTTGAAGGAGTCGAGCGATGACGTTGGAACAGGTTCGACCACAGATTCGTTTTTCGTTCGGCGCGGTGTCTGTCGTCATTCTGATGTTCGGCTCGACAGTCGTTCTACAAGCCACGCGCTGTTCCGCCAACGAACATCGCCAGCAGATCCAAGCCGACTGGATCAGACAAGCCGATGCATGGCGTATGCCGCTCGGTGGCACAGGGACACGGGTACCAACGTTTGCCGACGCTGCCGGTGCGGTTGACGGCGTGAAAAACGGGAAATACGCGTTCCATACGGGCCGAAAACCGAACCCTTGGTGGCAGGTAGACTTGGAGCAGCCACAACGGATTGGCCGAATAGTCGTCTACAATCGCCTTGAC
>CAZUAH010000460.1:0-11239 GCA_964617665.1 uncultured Pirellulaceae bacterium | reverse complement strand
CGATGCGCCCCAACAGAGTCAGACGGGAGAAATAGCCGTCGTTGACATCGCCAGCCTTTTCAAGCAACACCCTGAGTTTAAGAAACAGATAGCGGCCATCCGCCGACAGTTGGACGAGTTCAAGAAGCAGGTCGCTGTGCGGCAGGCGGAAATCGAATCCGTCCAGCGAAAGCTACAGCAATCGAAACCGGGGTCCGCAGCACATGACGACGCACAATTGTTGCTGGCACGCCTGCAGACCGAATTGAAGTTGTCCGGCGGCCGAAAACAGCAGGAACTTGTAAAGCAAGAAGCCGCGCTGTACGGCGACACCTATGCTGAGATCACCGAGGTCATCGGTCGTTATGCGAAGGCAAAAGGAATCCGGCTGGTGCTTCGCGCGAGCGAGGAACCAATCGACCCAAGCAACCAGAAATCCGTTCTGGGGGCCGTCAACCGGCAAGTCGTCTACCACGCAGGGCTTGACATCACGGATGACATTCTCAAGGAGTTGATGACTCCGGCAGGCGATAAGTCCCCTGTATGATGGCCCTGTCAGCTTCACGCCCAATGGAGTCTTCCGAGGGACCTCAGTCCCTCAACGGTCGGCCGTGTGCGTCGGGTACCTTACCAACCAGTACCATGATCGCGTCAATCAGCGACCAGATGCCGCAACCGCCAAGCGTAACCAGCATGAGTATGCCGATACCTGTGTAGCCCAAATAGAACCGGTGTACGCCGCAAGCGCCCAAAAAGATACCCAACAATCCGGCTACAATCTTGGACTTGTTGCTCTGCTCGCCTGCTGCCACACTCTGGCTCGCCGAGGCTGCCGGCGCAGCGGTGGGTGCCGACTTCTTCACCACTTTGCGCACACGACGCTTACCTTTGGCACGCAGAGTTGGCGAAGCGTCTGCAGCCGCAAAGGCAAATGCATCAGTCCCGCCCGCTTGGTCTTCTCCTGCTGCCGGAGGCTTCACGGGAGGCGCCACTGACGGCGGCGGCGTTTCGGCTTCCGGCTCGTCTAACTCGGGATACACGTCGCTGGCCCACTGCCACTGCTCGGCACCGTCCTGCAGGATCTGGCAATCGGACGTGATTCGGCCTTCCTGTACCCATTCATCCAACTCGGCTTTGGGCACCGGCCCGTAGTCTTCCTCGTCTTCCGCCTTCATATACCATCGGTCCGGCAGGGGCGACTTGGTGGCAGGTTTCGGTTCCGGTTCTCTTGCCACCGGCTCCTGTTCAGCCGCGACTACTTCCTCTACTTCGGCAGGCTCTTCCTCGGCGGGAGTCTCGGGCACTCGCAACACAGTCTCGCACTTGGGACACTTAATGCGCTTCCCGGCCACCCCGTCAGGGACTCGCATGCGTCTTTCGCAGCCAGTGCATGTGATTTCAATTGGCATCGGTGACTCCAACGACGTGTTTGCTTCGATCTGGCCCAGAGACTGGGAAGAAACGCAGTTTCGATATTCTAGCGTGGATTGCGCATGAGCCAACACTAACTTGCCGCGCCAGTGAAGCCTACGCGAACTCCCTCAAGCATTGGCTCGCCCGGTACCGCGTTGCCGCAGTGCTTCATAGAATAACACGGCGGCCGTGGTCGACACATTCAGGCTGTCAACCGTTCCCAGCATCGGCAACGAAACGGCCGTAATATCATCGCCCATCCACACGTCAGAAAGCCCCTCCGCTTCGCTGCCAAAGACGATAGCGCATCGACCACGATAAGAGACCTCCGTGTAGCCGATTGCACCATCCACACGAGTAGCAAAGATGCTCATGTCATGTTGCCGCAACCAAGCCAATGTCTCGTCGCAACCGGCCGTATAGACAGGCAGCGTGAAGATGCCGCCCAGACTGGCGCGGATGACGTTGGGATTATACAAATCGGTTCCGCCGTCGACGACGATCAATGCGCTCAGTCCAGCCGCATCCGCGCTGCGAAGAACCGCCCCGATATTTCCGGGCTTTTCGACCCCATCCAGTACGGCGACCAGCGCATCCTCCGCGACATGTGTGCTTTCCAGCGAATTCTGAGGTTTTCGCGCTACAGCAACAATCCCTTCGATCCGGCTGCCGAAAGCCAATTTGTGGAATACGTCAGGCGATACGGTCAGCACATCAACCGCTCGATCAGAGACTCCGGCAACAAGATCGCGACCGTCCTCACCGCACGCCTCCGGACACACAAATAATTCGAGCAATTCCACGCCAGACTCAACCGCTCGCGAGACTTCGCGGACTCCGTCGATGATGATGCGTCCCTGCTTCTTGCGGCCGCGACGCGTGCGCAGCGTGGCGGCGTTCTTTACGCGCGGATTCTGCAAACTGGTGATTCTTGCAGGCATTTCAGTTAACTCGGCCAACGTGCTACGACACCCCCGAACAACGTGCGACCGTCGGAGGATCGGATGCCCGATTCGTACGCCTCGACGCCGCTTTGGCAATGGCCGAAGACTCCGTCCGCAAGGTATGCCTCCAATTCCGCAGGTCCCAAACCCGGCGTGTGGCAGGTCATCAGCACGAACGCACGGCGCTTCGCGGTCAACTTGCCACACAAGGACAATAGCGACATCAGGTGCCGTTCAATTTTCCACGCCTCCCCTTTCGGCCCATGACCGTAGCTCGGCGGGTCCAATATCACTGCGTCGTATGCGTTGCCGCGCCGCACCTCGCGCCGTGCGAACTTCACCGCGTCTTCGGCGATCCAACGGATCGGGGCATCCTTCAAATCAGACAATTTGGCGTTTCGTCGAGCCCGCGCCACAACGTTTCCTGCAGCATCAATGTGGGTTACTTCGGCCCCAGACGCTGCTGCAGTCAATGTCGATCCTCCCGTATACGCGAACAAGTTCAGCACCTTCAACGGTCGGCTCGACCGCTTTACCTTTGATGCGATCCAGTCCCAGTTTTCGGCCTGCTCGGGAAAGACGCCAACGTGCCCAAACGGCGTCAGTGTCAGTTTGAACCGCAACTCGTCATGAGAGATCATCCAGGAATCGGGCATGCGGCCTTTTGTCGACCACGTGCCTTTCTTGTCGTTCACGCGTTGATATCGCGCGTCAGCATCGCTCCATAACGATGGGTGAGAGCGGTCTTCTCTCTCCGCTACGGGGCAGGGGCGATCCAAGACGTACGGGCCGAATCGTTCCAGCCTGCGGCCGTCGCCGAAATCGAGCAATTCGTATTGGTCGGACGAAAACACGTTGAAGCCGATCTCTAGATTTGAAACGTCTTGCGTCGAACACGTCAGTGAGCCGTTAGCGTTTCGGACAACGGCAGGGTCGCCGGGCTCCACGCCACGCGAACAGCCATTGCGTCTTCTGGCCCGTTTGCCAGTATACTGTCGCTACTCGGGCTTGGGCGAACGATCAAAACCCGATGGCGTGACTCAGGCAATTTGCCTCGAAATCACGGTCGAGCTGGCGTGCGGCACCCCAGATCCATGAATAATATCCACATCTAGCAGAACGCCCAATAGAAATCGCTTCCAATGCCCAACGCCCCATGCTTGTGATTGACACGGCAAGTTATAATGGGACAAGATGGATAATAGAGAGTGTTTCTGCTTATCATGGAAGTGATGCGGCCACCGCATGGGTATGTGTCTGCCGCTGTGGTGACATCGCGGCCGGTGGTGGCCAATCCAGTCCTTGCCTTCCTTTTCCAGAAGGGATCATGCCATGGTTTCTCGTGGTGGCGACTTTACCGAAAGTATGCTACGCAAAGGGGTTATAAGCCCTGAGCAGTTGGCCGAAGCGCAGCAGTTGGCTTCCGAAACCAAGAAGACAGTGGCCGATTGCTTAGTCCACCTGGAATACGCCACAGGTGAAGACGTGGTGCGTGCGATGGCCGACCACAATGGCATGCAATTCGTCGATCTGTCGGCTATCAAGATCCCGGAACATGTGGTCGAGTTGGTTCCTGAAGCGGTGGCACGCGAAAATTCGGTCATTCCCCTGATGGACGAAGACGATTTGCTGACCGTGGTGGTCAGCGACCCGTTTGACTTGGAAACCATCGAAAAACTCCGGTTCATCCTCAACCGCCGCATCGAAACGGCCCTGTCACCTCGCGAGTCCATTATGGGGGCAATTAACCGCCATTATGGGCAGGTCGAGGGCGAAAGTGCTGACTCGATGCTGCAGGAGTTCACTGACACGGCAATTGATTTCACCGAGACCGAAGACGACACGGGTATCGGCGAGGCGGTTGATGAGAATAGTGCACCCGTCGTGCGGTTGGTCCAAATGATCATCCAGGAAGCCGTGCAACTACGCGCATCGGATATTCACATCGAGCCATTCGATGATCGAGTCCGGATTCGATATCGAATCGACGGGTCCCTGATGGAGCGAGATTCACCCCCCAAACGATTGATGGGTGCCATTACGTCGAGAGTCAAGATCTTGTCATCCTTGGACATTGCCGAGAAACGGCGGCCGCAGGATGGTCGGATCAAGATCACAGTTGGCGAAAAGGAACTGGATCTCCGCGTCAGCATCATTCCCGCCAGCCATGGCAGTTCAACCGTCATGCGGATTCTGGACAAGGACAACATCAAAATTGGCCTCCGACAACTCGGCTTCAACGACGAGAACTTTGGAAAGTTCAATCAACTGATCAAACGTCCCAACGGAATCATCCTGGTCACAGGCCCTACTGGATCTGGAAAGACGACCACCCTTTATGCGGCCTTGAATTTCCTGAACCGACCCGATCAAAAAATCATCACTGCGGAAGACCCTGTGGAATACTATCTGCCGGGTATCAACCAATGTGAAGTGAAACACAGCATCGGATTGGATTTTGCGCGCATCATCCGAGCGATGCTACGGCAAGCTCCGAACACCATCCTGGTGGGCGAGATGCGAGATGACGAGACAGCATCGATGGGGATTCAGGCTTCCCTTACTGGACACCTGGTTTTTAGTACGCTACACACGAACGATGCGCCCACAGCTATTACGCGTATGGTGGACATGGGAGTGCCGGCATATTTGGTGGCAAGTAGTGTGATCGCGGTAACTGCGCAGCGGTTGGTCCGCGTCATTTGTTCCAGATGCAGGCAGGAGTACACGCCAAGAGACTCGGAACTCGAGGAGGCCGGAATCACCCCAGAGATGGCGGCGAAAGCGACGTTTGCGCGTGGTAAGGGGTGTGGGCATTGCCAGAAAGGCGGGTACCGCGGACGGACCGGCCTTCATGAGATGATGATCGTATCGTCAAAGATTCGTGAGATGATCTTCGATAATAAGTCCGCAACGGACATACGTAAGGTTGCCATTAGCGAGGGGATGAAGACGCTGTACGTGGACGGCATCGACAAAGTGTTGAAGGGTATGACCACGCTTGAGGAGGTGTTCCGGGTAGCCAAGCGGACCCAGCAAGACCAGATAGTGGATGTTGCGTGATGCTGTTCGCATCTCCTGGGATTTTGCGTCCGACAGTTTCGTTTTTTTGTTCGGTGGTGCTGGTGGGCAGGGAGCGGCGGCAAGCGATCTGGCGGAGCCGTGGTGACGGGCGCAGGTTAGACCGTTTTGTTATGTGATCGTGACTATTTGGGACATCGATTTGCGGCGGAAGCTCGATTCGCGAATAATCCTCATACACGCGGTTTGCTGCGTGTCCTCGGTCGAAGCGGCATTGTTCGGACAGATTTGCCCTTTCCCCTTGTTGGGAGGCTTGTCCGCAAATCCCGAACAGCGAACAGAGTAGGCGGGACAGAGATCAACGCGAAGAGGCAAATGTCGTGATTCCTTGCCCCTGTACCGAACCAATGCGCGTTTACCGGAGGTAGACCTATGCCAACAATTCTGATCGACAAACTGCTGCAAG
Source organism: uncultured Pirellulaceae bacterium (assembly GCA_964617665.1). Lineage (GTDB taxonomy): Bacteria > Planctomycetota > Planctomycetia > Pirellulales > Pirellulaceae > JADHUC01. The sequence goes on along the minus strand of CAZUAH010000460.1, from coordinate 5,416 downwards.
CATGCGTCAAGCAGGGCGCTAGCGATATTCACATCACCACCGGCCAGCCGCCTGTGTTTCGCCTGCACGGACGTATGCGAAAGCTAGAGACGAAGGTGCTGGAACCGGACGACACCGTGGCCTTGATGAAAAGTATCTCGCCGGAGCGTTGTCAGCGAGAGTTGCAGGAGACCGGCAGCGCGGATTTTGGCTTTGCTTTTGGCGATCAGGCAAGATTTCGTGTGTCCGTGTTTAAGCAGCGCGGTCAGGTTGGCATGGTGCTTCGGCAGATTCCTAACGACATGCTGACGCCGGAGCAGCTGGGCGTCCCAGAAGTCTGTACAAAGATCGCATTGAGACCGCGTGGCTTGTTCCTGGTGACCGGTCCGACCGGTTCGGGGAAGAGCACCACGTTGGCCGGCCTGGTCAACTACATCAACGAAAACGTCGACCACCACATCATTACGATCGAAGATCCGATCGAGTTCTACCACTACCACAAGAAATCCACGCTCAATCAGCGCGAAGTGGGGGTAGATGTGCCAAGCTTTGCTGAAGCGATCCGGCGCGCATTGCGACAGGATCCCGATGTGATTCTGGTTGGTGAATTGCGCGATTTGGAGACGATCGAAGCCGCCATCACGGCGGCGGAGACCGGGCACGTTGTGTTCGGAACGTTGCATACCAACAGTGCCCAGGGCACCGTTAACCGTGTCATCGATGCGTTTCCCGGCAATCTGCAGGACCAGATTCGCACGCAGTTGTCCGTGGCGCTGATCGCTGTGTTGGCGCAGCAGCTGCTGCCTCGTATTGGCGGCGGACGTTGCGCGGCGTATGAACTGTTGGTGGTGACCTCCGCGATTGCCAACCTGATCCGCGAAAACAAGACATTCCGTATCAACTCGGCAATCCAAACCGGGGCCAAGCACGGGATGATGCTCATGGATGACGCGCTGTTCACCTTGTGGAAAGAGGAGAAGTGTACGATCGAAGACGTGCTGTCCAGGGCGCAAGTTCCGGACGATTTGGCCAAGCGGATCGTGAACGCAAAGCGTGGTTTGGAGGAGGACGAAGAGGAAGAAGGGGCAGTACCGGAAGCATTCAAGGACTAGCGTTTTTGGAGGGAGCAGGAGTATCTGAACTCGCAAGGTTCTCCGGCGGCTCGTCACGCCGTCGTGTGTGGGATAAACGACGGTTACTGCAAGAAAGGGGATATGGCACATGGCCATACGACGCATCGGTCAGATTCTTGTCGATCTGGGATTCATCTCCGACGACCAGCTGGAAATGCTGCTGGAAGAGCAAGAACAGCGGCCCGGCGGGTTGATTGGGAAGATCGCCGAGGACATTGGCTTGATCACCGATGATCAGCTTTGCCAGGCGCTGGCCGAACAGATGAACATGCAGGTGGTCAACCTGGCCGACATCGAGTTGGACGAGGCGGTTGTCGGTACTCTGAGCGAAACGATGGCGCAGTTGTATCGAGTGATTCCCGTATTGCGCGAGGACAACGTTCTAACCTTGGCGACGTGCGATCCGCAGAATCTGTCGATCCAGGACGAGTTGCGGAACTTCCTTGGCTATGACATCCGGCTGGTGGTAGCCACCGAGCACGACGTGATGCGTGCGTTGGATGTGTATTACGCCAGCGAGGGCGAGAGCATCGAGGGCATCCTGAGCGAATTGGAAGACGACACGGAACTGCAGGATGCTGTGGCAGCGGCGTCCAGCTCCAGTGGCCCCGTCGACCTGACCAGTGTCGAAGCTTTGGCAGATAGTGCGCCAGTACGCAAGCTGCTGAACATGGTGCTGTTGATGGCCATCAAGGATCACGCCAGCGATATCCATTTTGAGCCCTTCGAGGACGAATTCCGCATACGTATCAAGGCGGACGGCGTGTTGTACGAAATGGTGCCGCCGCCGCGCCATTTGGCGTTTGCTATTACGACACGAATCAAAGTGATGTCAAACCTGGACATCGCCGAACGCCGTTTGCCACAGGACGGGCGTATCGAGTTGACCGTTGGTGGTCACCCTGTCGATCTGCGCGTGAGTGTTATGCCAACGATGTTTGGCGAAAGCGTGGTCATGCGGGTGCTGGATCGCTCGGTGGTGGCGTTGGATCTGGAAAAGATCGGGATGGACGATCACACCCTGAAAGACTTCCGGAATGTGATCAAGATTCCCAACGGCATTGTATTGGTCACTGGTCCAACGGGATCGGGTAAGACGACCACGCTTTATTCAGCACTCAGCGAGCTAAATGATATCGCCGACAAGATCATAACCACCGAGGATCCGGTGGAATACGACATCGATGGGATCATCCAGATACCGGTCGATCCGGACATCGGCGTCACCTTCGCGGCGTGTCTGCGGGCGATCCTGCGCCACGACCCAGACATTATTCTGGTAGGCGAGATCCGTGACTTGGAAACGGCCGAAATCGCCGTACAGTCATCGCTGACGGGCCACGTGGTCTTCAGCACGTTGCACACGAATGATGCGCCGACATCCGTTACGCGGATGAAAGACATGGGGATTCCCACGTTCTTGATCACTGCGACGGTCGAGGCAATCCTGGCCCAGCGGTTGGTACGCCGGATCTGTACGCAATGCCGGGAGCCAATCGATGTGAGCGAGGACGCGATCGCGGAATTGGGCTTGACGCTGGAAGACTTGGACGGCAAGACCTTTCATCGCGGTAAGGGTTGCGACCTGTGCAACAACACCGGCTACAAGGGGCGTTTGGGCTTGTTCGAATTGATGAAAATCAATGACGACCTTCGCGATCAGATCATGGCCAATGCGTCGGCGGATGAACTGCGGGAAACCGCCAGGCAAGACGGCATGGTCACGCTTCGCGAGATCGGTATCGAGAATATGTACAAAGGCATAACGACGTTTGACGAAGTGGTTCGGGAGACGGTGGTAGAAGGCTAGTGCGTGTCGCACTCATATGTAGCGGTCGCGGCGGCGTGAATCGCGATCGAGACCGACGAAATGACGTTACGTTGATCTGATACGCGCTCTTGATCAGTCGAGGAATCAATCATGCCTACCTTTGAATTCGAGGCGATGGACGCCACGGGTCAGGAGATCCGTGACGTAATCGAGGCCCCTTCGGAGGAAGAGGCCCAGACGACAATTCGCCAGATGGGCTACTTCGTGACCAAGATTTCGGCCAAGAGGGCCGAAGGCGAAGGCGCCGTCGTCAAAGGGCCCAAGAAGAAACGCGGCTTCGCTATCGGTGGCGGCGGCGGCAAGGTGGTCACGGCGTTCACGCGTCAATTGTCCATTCTTCAAGACGCCGGTTTGCCCATTGTCCGAAGTCTGAGAATCCTCGAAGGCAATGCGAAACCGGGCAAGTTGAAAAACGCGCTTGGGGACACGGTCGAAGAGATCGAAGCCGGGGCTACCCTGTCCGAGGCCATGTCCAAAACCCCCAAGGTGTTCAATCGGCTGTATGTGAACATGATCAAGGCGGGCGAAGCCGGTGGTGCGTTGGAAGTGATCCTGCAACGTCTTGCCGATTTCATGGAACGCGCCGAAGAGCTGAAACGCAAGGTGAGAGGCGCTTTGATCTATCCCTGCGTGGTGATCACCGTGGCGGTCGGCATTTTGATCTTCATCATGCTGAAAATCGTGCCGGTGTTCATCAAGATGTTTGAGGAATTCGAACTGACGCTACCGGCGGCGACTGTGTTGCTGGTTGCTATCTCGGAGTACGTCGTCAAGGCTTGGTTCCTGATCCCGCTTATTCCCATTGCCATTTGGCTGTTTATCAAGCTGGTGCGGAAGTTCAAACACGGACGTATGGGCTGGGATATGTTCATATTGAAAACGCCGATTCTGGGAATGCTGCTGCAGAAAAACACCTTGGCCCGTACGACAAGAACGCTGGGCACGCTGGTGGCCAGTGGTGTGCCCATCCTGGAAGGCCTGCAAATCACTCGTGATACGGCCAGCAACGCTGTGTTTGAGCGCATGTTTACCAAAGTATCCGAGGCGATTCGCGAAGGCGAACCGTTTGCCGTTCCACTGAAGAAGAATTCCGTGCTGGGCTTCCACCCGGTCGCCTTGGCATTTTGGTTTTTCGCTTGCGCCCTTCCCGGTTTACTGGTGATGGCCCTGCCGGGCGTGTTGATGACCGGTGCCTACATTGCTGGGGGTGGCGGCGCCTTGGGGGCATTGCTTTACGCCGCGCGTGTGAAAGGGCGGGTCTGCGACGACTTGGTGGTGAACATGGTGGACGTGGGCGAGGAGACGGGCGAACTGGATACGATGTTGTACAAAGTTGCCGACCAGTACGACGACGAAGTCAAGACGTTGACGGACAGTCTGACCCAATTGATGGAACCGGTGATCATCGTCATCCTGGGCTTTGCCGTCGGTTTCATCGTGATATCGCTCTTCTTGCCGCTGGTCGAAATGATTCAAGGTCTATCCGGCTAGTGCCGCGAGGCCAAGTCGGCGAAGCGCGGTTTCCGCCGGAGGCTGCGTTTCCGAATAAGCAACTAAGTGAGGCAAGTCAAAAGGAACGGGGATTCACACGCGGGCGAGGCGGAACGGTATTCCGTCCGACGCTCGCTCCGTACAAATCCTTCTTCCTTCGACTTGTCCAAAACTCCAACGGTCCGGAGGTACCTTCCATGAGCACAAGAACGAAACGCAACCGCGGCGGCGTCACGTTGGTGGAAATTCTGGTGGTTATCGCCATCATCGGCATACTGATCGCCATCTTGGTACCCACGCTGTACGGGGTGGTCGAGCGCGCCCAGCAAGCCCGTATCGCGCAGGAGATAAGCCAAATGAAGATGTCTATCGATTCCTACACACAGAAGTACGGCGACCGCCCACCGGACTGCTCGGACAATGCGCTCGTGATACGGCACCTTCGAAAGGCGTTTCCGCGTATGAAGGACAACTGGGTTAACTCGAACATGACACGCCCCGATGGGACTCCAGCCCTGCATCCGGCGACAGGTGCCCGAGCCAATCTTGCCGACTTGGATCCGGACGAGGCATTGGTGTTCTGGCTGGGCATGCTGAAGAACGACCCCAGACTGCCGTTGAATGGTAACGGGGAACTGGCCAAGGATTTCGAGTTCGACCTTGATCGTTTGGTGGATCTGGAGGCTCCGCAGAATCCAGGGGATCCGCCGGGCGACGGCTGGTACAGCTATGTGCCGCAAGACGGCCCAGACGCACCGTATGTCTACTTCGACAGCCGCACATACTGCGACATATCTAATACACCTCCTACGCCGCTGGCCAGATACGATGTCGACCCGACGGCGGGGACTTTGTATTTGTACCCCTACGCGAAAACTCTGCCCGTAGCATCGACGAAGAGTTTTGTGAACCCAACCACCTTCCAAATCATCTCCGCGGGGGTGGACAACGAATTTGGGGCTGCCACGCGGATCTTCCCGAT
>CAZUAH010000459.1:358-11241 GCA_964617665.1 uncultured Pirellulaceae bacterium | reverse complement strand
CCTCCTTCAGCAAAGCGCGCGCCTCCCCCTCTACCGTTCTGGTGTACGCTCACAAAGCGCCGGCTTGTAGTTTTCGGCGGTCCCGGTGGATTCGCCGTTCTTGCGGTAGTGCTTCTTGGCGAATTTCCAGAAGGCGAGAACGATGTCTTTGACGTTCAAGTCATCGGTCTCGGGATCGTCGGCAGGACGGCCAGCGGCTAGCCATTCCATGATAAGACGATCGTATTCGAGGTGGCTTCCCTTGGTGCCGTAGGGGCCTAGATAGTGGTCCCTGCCCCGGATGGTGACGACAGCTTGACCGCTGCCCTTGTGCTTACAGTATTTCGGGACGTAGTTGGCAGACCGTGGCATTTGCAGCTCCTTCTTCGGTTCAAAAACCGTATGTACGGTTTTTGGACTTCGGGAAAAGCCGCACTGCCGACCATCGGCAGGTAACCTAACTCTTGATTTCGGCAGGACTTTGGACAAGTGGGCGGTACTGGATTTGAACCAGCGACTTCCACGATGTCAACGTGGCGCTCTAGCCAACTGAGCTAACCGCCCGAAACTCGGACATCAGACCGATATCGGCACGAATGTCCTAGGACACCACTAATTCTGCCCAACATGCCGCCGTTGCGTCAAGGCGGGGGCGAGCGTTGTTGGGGAAATTCAAGGCGTTCGTGGCGTGCCGAGAGGCCCGAAGGGCGCAAACCGAATAGCCCGTAGACCGAGAGCCCTCGAATGACGGCTGGGGATCACAGCGGTCCGCTCCCGCGGCTGACGCCGCGACCTCTCCCAGGGGGAGAGGTTGGGAGCGAGTGCTGCGGCGGAATTGCCTGAAGAGCCCGACTGGAATACGGGCTTCTAACTCGCTTTGCGCACTATTTTGTAGGCCGGACCAAGCAAACCGTAGAATCGCCGGAACGTCGGCCTCGTCAAATGGGCCCGTTGACGGTACAGGTTGCCAAAGCGTCTAAGCCGGTTTGCGCCGTTCCGGCAACGATTCGGCCTCGGTCCGGCCTACGCCTATCCAAATACACGACTCAAAGCGATTCCAGAGGGTTCTTACGGTTTTTCAGTGGAAATGTGACTGGTCCGCCCGTGCGGTGGGATTCGAAGACGGCGGCGATCATTTCTACGGTGGTAAGGGCCTCGTAGACGTTGCACTCGGGGAGGCGGTCTTGTTCGATGGCCGCGATCAGATCCTGGCAGGCCAGTAGATTGCCGCCGTGCAAACCGCCATCCGGAAGCGGCTCTTCCTTGCCGATGCCAGCCGAACTGACCGGTATCCACCGCTTTCCGCTGCGTCCGGGTGACCACATGGTGTCCTGGAGAATGTGGACATGGGGCATGTGGCCCGTGAGCACCTCGATGATGCCTTGCGTGCCGTGGATCTGAAGGCCAAAGCGTCGGCCAGGTTGTGTGGTTTGTGCACCAAAGCCGCCTGCGTAGCGGTGGGAACCGAAGTAGGCCGTGACGCCATTGTCGAAACCGTACATAGCGTTGATCGAGTCGCCCGCCAGCAGACCGATTCCTTCGGGGCCATCGACCACGTGCTCCTTGGTCACCGGCTTGCCGTCTTGCAGCACAGAAGCAAAGCACCAGTTTAGCTGTCCTCCAAAATGGTGTATCAGGTTCATAATATGGCTGCCCAGCACCCACAAGTCCTCGCCGCCACCACGACGGTCTTCCTTGCCTCGGCCTCGGAATTCCAAGATGTCGCCGATGGCGCCCTCCGCCAATAGATCGCTGATCGTCTGCAGTTTCGGGCTCCAACGGGTTTGGTGAGCGATCGCCAGCTTCACCTTGTTCTTCTCGCACTCGGCGACGATTTGGTCGGCCTCCTCCAACGTCCGGCAGAAGGGTTTTTCCATGTAGATGTGAATACCTCGCTCGGCAGCAGCCACGACCATGTCTCGGTGTTGGTCGAGCCATCGAGGCCCGACAGCTGCGATGTCCGGTTTCAGCTCGTCCAACATCTTGCGATAGTCGGCGAAGCCTTTCGGGGCCTTCAAGCGGGTAACCGCGGCTTTCAATCCTGCCTCGTTTGCGTCTGCCACGCCGACGATTTCGCACTGTGGCAGTTCAAGCCAAACGCGGTCGATGCCATGACCGTAGTTCCCACGTCCGGTGTGGCCAATCACGCCGATGCGATATTTCTTCTGCATGGTGTCTCCCCTGTCGATTGCCAACGGCCAAGTTGCTTCGCCAATGTCAGCGAATGCCCCGTTAGACCCTGCCGATGGCGGGCGCTTTAAGTAGACCTTCGCTGCCGCTGTCCGCCGTCGCCTCCGGCTTCGGGTTAAACGAATTGACGGTAGCACTGATCTTCTCAGATTTCCTCCGAGGCTGCAAACTGCACCTTGTCGAATCCTTCCAGGCGGGTGACGTCGTAGACATCGATCACGTGTCCCAACGGTACATTTTCATCGGGATGCAGAATGACCGGAGCATCTGGCTTCACTGACGCGATGCCGGCCAGGCTGGCTCGAACGTCGGCCAGAGTTGTCATCGGTTCTTCGTTAACTCGCCAACCCGGTCTCGTGTCGAGCCAGTGGATGCGAATCACCACGTCGTCGAAGTCCTCCTCCGGCGGCGGCGTAGTTTGGTCGGACGGTTCTGTTCCGCGGATCGCCGATACGCTACTCGGCAAGAGGTGTTCGGCTATGTGAAAACTGGCCGTCCAAACAAAAAACACCAGCAGCAAGAACACCACGTCGATCATCGGCGTCATCTTGACGTCCAGTTCGCTGCGCCGCTGCGTGTAGATCGACTCTCTGCGCATCAGCGTACGTCCTCCGGCCGATAGACCGCGAAGGTAACATTCCAGATACCGGACCGGGCGCAAGCCAGCATGATCGGCTCGACATAACGGTATTCCACAGTGCGATCACTGCGAATTCGCACCTCCAGGTCGCTACCCTCGTTGACAATCCTGTCCCGCAAACGTTCCACCAGTTCCGTAGGCCGTACCGCCCGGCCCGCCAGCAACAAGCGTCCATCGTCAAGAACGTTGATCGTCACACGACGGCTTTCTGTTTCCGCGTCCAACGAACCACTTTCTGCGACGGGCAAAGGAAGCTGCATTTGGGCCTCTTGCTTGGCCAAGTGACTGGAGACCAAGAAGAAGATGATCAACAGAAACACGACGTCGATCATCGGCGTCATGTTGAAGCCGACCTGCCCGCTGCGCAGATGATTGGGAACTTGCATCAATTGCCTCCTTCCACAGGCGGAGGAGGCGGAGGCGACGGCGAGGCGGGTGACGGGGCCTTCTTCACGGTACGCCGCTTCAAAGGTGAGAGTGCGTGTTGGGCCAGGTAGGCGGCTTCGGCCACGAACTGATCGACCCGATTTCGGAAAATGGCGAAGGCTCCCAGAGAGGGAATCGCCACAATCAGGCCGCCGACTGTCGTCACCAATGCTTGATAGATGCCTTCGGCTAGATCCGCAGCGCCGGCTGAGCCCTGAGTGCTGGCCACTTGCTGGAATGCGAAGATCATGCCGGTTACCGTACCCAACAAACCGACCATGGGCGCGATGTTGCCGATCACCGACAGGTATTCGATCTTGCGGAACAGTCGAGCCGACTGCTCGGCGGTAGCGTCCTCCATGGCCTTTTCCACGGCTGGCCAGCCGCCGTCCAATTCGGCCAGACCGTTCAGAAGCACGAACGACAGAAAGCTTGGCTCGTCGCGACATACACGATCGGCATCCGCGGCTCGCCCTGCTTGCAGCAACTGCCGAACTTGTTCGCTAAGCCCTTCTGGCATGATCTCCTTCCGGCGGATTGTCATGATGTGCTCGAACACTAGGTAAGCCGCCGTGAGCGACAAGGCGAACAACAGCATGATGATCGTGAAACCGACGACCCCGCCAGAAAAAACAATGCTGAAGAACCCTTCGGGCGCGGGCTCCTCGCCCGTTGCGGCAGGCTCTTGCCCCATTGCGATGCCGGCACCAAGAACAAGAAGGATGGTCGTAGTCCCAAGAATCGCTGCAATAGATTTTGAATAACGCAAGGTCAGATGTCCCTATTCCTCAAGTCGGCTTTCGTGTCCATTCCGCTTTGGCAGGGTCAGCCCGATCCTTGCCCTGCGGCGAGACTTTCCAGGCGGCTCGTTGCTTCCGCGGCCGCCGGCGTTTGGCCGTGGTCTCGGACGACTTCGTGATACAGAACAACGGCCTCCTCTGTCTGGGCGATTCTTTCCAATTCTCGACCGGCCGACAATAGGGCTGCCGCAGCAAGTCGCCCATCTTCCGGATACAGGATCGGCACGCGAAGAAATGCCAATGCCGCTTGTTCGCTTTGCTGGTTCGCCGCCAATGCCCGTGCCAAGGTGAAATATGGGCCGGCACGCAAGCGATCAGGCATCCGCCCGACCATGCGTTGCCAGCGTTCGATGTCCTGTGGCTTTGCCGTTGGGACCTGAGTACGCCACAATTGTGCCTCGGCCAGCGCTGCGATGCGAGCATCCGAATCCGTCGCAAGTTCACGCAACGAGCCGATGGCCACCTCGCGCGTGCCTGTCGACAATAGCCAACTTGCTCCCAACAGCCTGGCAGGCGAGCTTTGTCCGCTTTCCAGCCATGTCTTCGCCTTCTGCTGCAGCGTCAAAGGCGGCTGATATGGGGACCAAGACAGCGGGATCGCGTGAAAGTGCTGCGTTTTCGGGTCGAGTTGCAGCAGACCCAGAAACGCTTCGGCCGCTCGATCGAATTGCGCCAGCTCGCGATAACATCTGATCCACTGTGCTACGATCTCGCGACGCGCCCAGTTGCGTCGTTCTTCGCGATAGGCAGTCAAATAGTTCTTCACGGCCTCGTCGAACTCGCCGCCCTCCATCATTTCGTCACCAGCCAGCTTTTCAGGCGACCACGTCGTCTTGATCTCGATGACGCGTGACGTGGGGATACGTTGCTCGCGCCCGCCGCTCGTGCGCAGGATGAGGTTCTCGCCCGTATAGTCGATGATCGTTCCACTCGTGCTCCCCCGGCCGAGCGAATCCTTCCCTGTCGCGTAGATCACCGTGTCTTCACCGCGGCCTCCGACCGTGAATGCGAAGAGGAAGGCGAGGGAAATGGGAAAGCGAAGTATGGACAAACAGATATGTGTCGAGGAGGTATCGGCACCGCGAGATCCAACACACTGCACTCTCCAGTCCGCACCAGCACGCCTATTTCGTCCGCTCCCCATGCTCTCTTGCTCTCCATCACCTCGTGAATGGTAGTCCGGTCACGTCCACGTAGGTGTGCTTGCCGTCGTTCTGCCTCGCCAGTTTCATCAGGAAGTTATCGCCGCCCGGAAACGGCCCAGAGCCGAATTCGATCGCGTTGATCATCGTACCCTTGTTCAGACGCGTGAGTTCCCGTAATTCGCCTGGCGACAACTGAGGATCGGCTGCATCAGTCAAAAAGAAGATCACGTCCGGCCCAAGACGCAGGGCGGCGCGGAGAGCTGCCATGTGCTCGGTGCTGCCGGATGCCTGGATTTTTCGAACAAAATCCTCGGCCAACGTTTTGCCGCTATCGTCAGCGAATATCAGTTGCGGCTGCTGCGGATGATTTGGATTAAAGACTGACAGCCGATTGTTGTAGAAGATAATCTGGAATTGATTTGTGGGGCTCAGAGAGTGGATGCTTTTGATCAGTTGCGACTTTGCGGTGGCCAGCGGCCGGCCTTGAAAGCCACTCATACTGCTGGAACGGTCGAAGACATAAATGAAGATGCTGCCCTCACCTTCGACACCAAAGATGTAGGTCTTCGAATCGCCACCGATCTTTTTCGAAGGTCCTGCGCCCATGGTCAAGTCGCCGACGCCGGGTAATGCGTCGCCCAGGTCAGTTCCGGCCCCGATGCCTTCAAACTCGTTTCCGGAGGGCAACACGCCCGCTACATCAAGCGGTAATTCGGTCTCGTTGGGAAGGGAACTGCCGGCCGAGAGGGCTGATTTGGCTGCAGTTGTCGAGGCTTCGGACGCTGCGTCCACATCCTGCTCGGTCAGATACTCGGTCGTGCCTTTAGCTTGCTGTATCAGTACGATCCCAGCGGTACGTTGTGGCTCGTCCACGGCGCCGCTCGTCACGTCTCGAACGACAAAGGCCAGAAGCAGCATCAAAACAAGATGCAGCACGCATGACATCACCCATGCGGGCAGACCGCGTCTGGGGACCGGCGATTCGAAGTCAAATTGGTCAGGCTGTGGGCCGGTTGCGGCGGTTTGCTGCTGGCTATTAGGCATGAAATCGGCCGAAAAACTGCCGCCCTGGCGAGAAATCTCTGAAACGCTGACTTCATGGTAAGAGTCTCAGCAGAATCGGTCAACTTCAGGCAAGGGGCGAGCGCGACCAGATTCTCTGGCAGTATTGGCTGGCACGCGCTAGCACGCGTGTGCCTGGCCGCCTATTGGGGCGTACTCGATCGGCTATGGGACGTCCTGGCCGCGCATATCGGAAATGGCATCGCCTTTGGCGTCGCCGGTTGGACCAGGTAAACGAATCGCGCGAGCAAGCGAGCGACCTCTTGCCGGCGCCGGTTCGCTGGCCAGTTCGGGAACGTTGTACGTATTGATAGACCGGTCGTACAACGTGGGGTCTTTCTGCGGGAGCACCCACGGTTTGTGTGCCCGGCCTGATTCGTCGACATAACTGAAATAGATCCGGCCAAACACCCCGTCACGCCGCTTGCTGGCGAATGTAATCCAGCGACTGTTCTTGGACCAGCAGTGCCAGGACTCCGACCTTGGACTGTTGACATCCAAGGCCCGGTATTCCAGGGTCTTCAAGTCGAGCAGGTACAAATCACTTGAAGGCTGATAGACCGGAAAGCTGCCGTAGGCCGACATGCAAAACAATACCCATCGCCCGTCAGGCGAGACCCTTGGTTCGGTGATGCTCAGCCCGGTGTCCTTAGCCAGCAACAAGGGTTCAACCTCCCCCCAACGCCCAGTATCCGGGTCGTAAGAGATTCGCATTAGGTCATAACGGATTTCATCGTAGCGTTCCATGGGCAACGGATCGCTGCTGCAGAAGTAGAGATGCCGCCCGTCCGGCGACCATGTGGGAAACGTCTCCAGACGCTCGGGTTTCGAGATATTGGGCGTGGTCGTCACCGTGTTCGAATCAACGTGGTACAAGGCCAGGTCCGACTCAGCGTCAAAGACATCTCGATTCTCCCCGGCCGCATGGAAGAACTGAGATATATCGTTTGCCGAGTACGCTGCGATGCGCCCGTTGGGATGCCAAGCGGTGTACGCTGCCCGCGATTGCGTAATGCGCCCGCGGTCGGACTCGGGTGTACGGACGATCGCACGCGTGTCAACCTTGGTGACACCCTCTTCTCCAACGACGATCATTCCACTCCAGTGAGACGCATTGGCGCCGCCACGGCAATGCAAAATCATCCGGTCGGGATGGTTCGGCGAAAAGGTATGGCAGTTGATACAGCCGCCTTTGAATGATCGGTTGCTCAAGACGACCGACTCGTCGTAGTTCTGCAGATCTCGTTGATGAATGGCCAAGTTGACGCGGACGATGTAAATCGGCCTCATGAGCCGATAGAAAAGGTAGCGGTCAATATTGGCATCAGCAATTGTGTTGACGATCGGATCGAACTGCGTCCACTGCCCATCTTCGCCGCGTACGCAAACGTCGAAATACAGCGACTGGCCCCGATTGGCATTCAGCAATTGCCGCCATTGCGACTGTGGAATGGAAATCCGTGGTGTCCGGCTCGCGATGTGGATGACTTGGTCTCCGGCCGAGCGGATTTTCACTCCATAAGCCTCCCCCGGTTCGTCTATCAGAAAGTTCGGCGGTGCAATGTTCGGCGGAAGAACCGTGTCACTGTAGTCAGGCCGGATTCGCGGCGGCCGATTTACAGCGTTCGCGTTGTCAAAATCGACCGAGACATGCCTCCAGGCCACTAACAGACAGAAGCCCACGACCGTCAGTACACTTGCCGGCACGATCCAATAGAGAGCACGTTTCTTCATCTTCAGAATCTCGGTCAATTGGACGGCATCCTGTTTCTTCCGAACACGTGGAAAAAGAAGTAGCTGTCGCCAAAGTCGGCGTGCAATTCGGCGAACGCCTTTGGGGCCTCGTCCCCAGAGAACTGTTGGACAGCCCGCATGAATTCGCGTTGCCGCCGCCAAGTCTTCGAACTGACCATCTGTTCCCTGCTTTCGGTTTCTCGAGATCCGGTAGCGGTCAAATGGACCGCCAACGCTTCCTGGCAATGTCGCGGCAAGCGAGTCTCGTCGAAATCCTCGAAACGGTGCAGATTTGCGGCCAGTTTGTCAACTTGTTGTGTCAGAAGATAGTGAGCCATTAGGTACTCGAACGCCATTCGATTTCGCGGGTTCCTGTTGAGAAGCCCTTTTAGCGTCTTTTCCAGATCGTCGATGTCGTCAACGGAATCACGCACAACCATCAACTCGCGACGTGAGACGACCTCTGGCAGACTGGATAACGTTGGATCCATATCGAGTTGCCGGTTACAGCGACGTGCCCATTCGCTGTGCAGCAAACTGCGCTCCAACAACGCAACGAATCTCCGCGCGGCCTCCGGCCTTCCTTTGAGGACATTGATGTAGACCAGACGTTTTAGAATACGTGGTCGGCAACCATAAACCTCCAGCGCTTCGTACGCCATGTGCTCCGACTCGTTGATTCGCCCTAGCTCGAAGAGTATTTCGCTACATTGCCGAGGCGTTGTCTGGGCCATGCTCGTTGCACTTTCGCGCACAAGAGCCAGTGTCGGCCCGTTCACCGTCTGAGGGTAGCCGAACATCCGGTCCAACAGGTCGCCGTTGAAGTACAGGGCCCGGTTGACATGAAATCCCGTCCTGAGATCCAACCAGCGAGCATCCGAGGCCGGGAGACGATCGACGTGCGTGAGGGCATCGGCCCATTCCTCTTGCTCGACACTGCAAACCATCTGCAGCAGACATTTTTTCGAGAAATCGAATAACACGATATCCGCAACCACCAACGATGCCACGAGCATCGCCGACCGGGCCGCCAGACGTATCGACGACCTTTGGGAGTCCGACGCATCGCCTGCCTTGGCCGAAGATTTCTTGCACGTCTGACTCGGGCTATTGGGAGCGGGCGAGCCGGTGCGGCCCCGACGGCGCACGAGAGCGATGGCGACGATCGGGAAGTACAACAACAATCCGGCTAGCATTGTCAAGGCGATTGGCACCGACGACGGAACGGCCAGCCAGTGTTCATACGATAACATGAGTCCTCGGTACGCCTGGCTGATGTTCAAATCGAACAGCCTAGCACCCGCTATCGGGACAAGCGCCGCGCACAGCAGGCACAAGGCACCGAGGGGACGACATCGCTTGACTCCCCATTCGAAAACGCTGCAAAGGCAGGCAAAAACAAGATACAGAACGCCCGCCGCATGGTACGCAATTGCGGAAGCGATCAGAAATGCGGCCAGCCTGACGGCATCATGCGTTTTTACCATTCGGACATACACGTTCGCCAAGACCAGAACGACGACCAAGCCCACGCACAACTCGACCGGGTGGATGTACTGGACCAGCAGCACGAGGACTAGAACGGCTGGGATCAAAGACAAAATGCTGTTGCCCGTTATCGCGATGGCCATGCAAAGCTGATGAGTTGCCAAGCAGACGAGCGTCGCCAGTAACGTGAGAATCAAAGCGCCGAGCCAGTCGTACGCAAGCATTGGTGACAAGAAAGCGGAAACGTATTCAACCGGCCCTCCAGGCCGATCCAAGAACCCCGCGAAGAACGTGTAGTCGACCAGGAAGACGGAAGGACTCTGGCAGTACAGCAGATGCGGTTGAATTCGCAGCAACACGTAGAAGTAGAAGATCGCGAGAAGGCCAAGGAGATGTGCGCCGAATAGCAGGCGTTGCCCCCAACGGTTTCGCCCAACTCGCTGCATTGGCCCTGCCCTGTGTTACTGCGTTTTTTCGCTATTGTTCTTCGGCTGTTTTCTCTTGGTCAGGATTCTGAACAACTCCCCGACGCCGAAAACCAGAACTATCGCCGCGAGAGATATCCCAGCGACCCGATGACCGCTAAACGGCCAGTATACGCAGCCTGCGTATAGTGCCGCCGCTCACGTCACCGTTCCCAGCACACTCAACACAATGCGTCCCATGCCCATTTCCTCCTCTGTGCAACGGTTTCCCAAGCTCCGCGCATTGTACTGCAGTGGAGTGCTCCTGCAAATCAATGCGGACGACAACCGAGTCAAGGCACAGACGATTACGCCAGGTGAATCAACCAAAGAACATCAATAGCGCAACGACTAGGTAAAGAAGCAGGCCCACGAGTAACATGACGCCAATGATGCACAGCCCCCCGACAATCCCAGTTCCAACGCCATTCCGACCGGCGATCAGGTAGCCGCCACATCCGCCAACGACCGGCACCAGCAGAGCCAGCCCCACGGCGATCATCGTTTCATTACGACTCACGAACGCACCCAGCAGGACGGACAGAGCTGCCATGACGGCAAGTCCACCCTTGATGCTGTACTGGGGCAATCGAGGCACGCGTCGGTTCCGTGTACTAAAGCGAGTATCAGATCACAGCAGCACTATTTCGTCAGTTTTCGTAGGGATTCACACCGCCACGACCGCTAGACGTGAGTGCGACACGCACTATTACACCGTCGCCGGCTTGTTTGGTAGTCCGTCTTTCTGTTTTCGTTATACTGAAGTTGGACACCTAATTCGACTGTTAGACTTCGGTCTTGCGACCCCATCCAACTCGTCTGGATGGTGAAGAAGATTGGCAGGCTAAGAAGAACGCGAAGCTCGAAGAATCCTGCCTGCCTTTCCCCGCCTGCCGCCCGCAGGCGGCCGGCGGGGAAAAGGAGGGCGCAGTGTATCGGCCGGGGTTTCCAGCAA